>JABTTZ010000004.1 GCA_015075625.1 Anaerolineales bacterium
CAATGTAGCGCTACGATGTGCCGCCGATTCACGAAACCAACTAAAAGCCTTTATCGCTTACATACCCTTTCTCAACCGCGATGAAGGGTATGTAGGGTTGAACTGGGCACTACTCGCTTTCCTCGTCCTTTTTGCGTTTGGTTTTTGGCGCAGCAAGGCGTTTCTTCTCGGCACGCTCCAATTTCTTGATACTGTCGGCACTCGGTAAATCTTCGGGCATCGTGCCGCCAAGCTCGGCAATCGCCCGCCGAACCACCACACCCGCCTGATAATGCACATCGTTGGCAGCATCTTTGCCTTGAACCTGATCACGCCGCAATTTCTCTTCCGCTTGGGTGCTGCGAAAGAGATTGGCGGCAAGTTCCGTTGCCCCCATATGGTCGAGAATATGCTGGCTTTTCTTCAGCCGCTTGCGCCGGTGAATCGCATCAGCCGTCAAACCGTTGTATAAGCCGCGATAGCCGTGATTCTGGAAAACGGCAAAATCCTGTGCCGTGATCACGCCTGCCGTTTTTGCCGCTGAAGCCAGATCGGTATTTTGAAGTTTGACTCGCTGGCGCAGAAGCAAGCGGCGCTGATCCTCGCTCAGTTCAGCTAATGCCTCGACATCCGCGATTTCCTGACGGCGGGTTTGCACGGCGAAATAGGTCTGACCGAGGGCGACGACCTCTTTAGCGGGGTCGGCATTTTGCACGATAAGGTAGCAGGCGTAACGCGACAGGTGCATATCCTCGACTTCGCGTTTTGCATCCGAGCCAATGGCGACCATTTTACTGGCATCAGTAAAATGGTCGGCGGGATCATTCCCGCTGTTCTCACAGGCAATCTGTGCCTTGAGCAGCACGGTCTTAAAGTTTTGCCATTTGGTGTATTCCAGAATGGGCATCAGGTCACGTGCCGACCAGAATTCAAGATTGTCGGGGTCAACCTGTCGGATACGCTCAAAGGGCGATTCTGGTTGAGGTGAATCGAGGTCGGTTAAGTCCGTCACAAGCCTGCCTCCAAGTCTATCGCTAAAACGCTGTTTTTAAGTATTATAATCAATCTCCCTGGTACGTCAGAAATCGCCTTGTATTTGCTCAACCAGTGATCTGGTTCCGCTTTGGACGATTGACGATGAATGCCATTGAGCGGCATGAAGTGCTGGACACAATGCAGCGCTGCGATGTGCCGCCAGTTGAAAACGGAACCTCGAAATAACCCGTCAAATCCGCAAAAGGCACAGGCAAAAAGGCATCCCCTATGACGAACTGGATGCCAATATCATCAATCTGGTGCGGGGGCTCAATCGCTATCCGGGAGTGATAACGGTTGGCAGATGCGGGGGACATGAGACCATCACCAACCCCTCACAGTGGCAAGCAGGAACATGGTATGTGAAATTTACACTGCCTTCAGGGAAATATGACTGGTATCTGCTAGAACATCTAGCGTGGGTGGTGAACGAGGATTACCGGGGTTCGGGAAGGAACATTATTTTGCTACCCACCTCAGCCCCACCTTATTTGAACACCGTTGGGCAGTGCCTGCACTTTGTCATCGAAGATTATGATGGTGAAAACCCGGATGAACTTGCCGAGTTTTTGGACGCGACCAGGAAGTATTTGACCAAGAAACGCCGATAGAGCAACATAAATATGATTAAGTTCCCAAATCATCCTCCACATAGGGGATTTTCGTCTAAGCCATAAGGCGGTATCGTTAGCTGGACTCTAGCCCTTATGTGAGGATAACCTCTTGCACATTCCCCTCTACCGCTACCTTGCACTGCTGCGGCGCTACTTACGGACGCAGCGCTGGCGTGTTTTGGGCTTGGCCGTGCTGCTGTTTGGCGGGATTGTCCTGCAACTCATCATCCCCCAGTTCATGCGCATCGTCATTGACACGGCTACGGGCGTGCCTACCGGCTTAAACGACCCAACAGGCGAAAAATTGGTGCTGGCAGCGCTGGCCTTTATCGGGCTGGCGATTGTCCAGCAGATCGTGTCCATTGGCGCGACCTTCCTCGGCGAAACCGTCGCGTGGTCGGCGACCAACGAACTGCGCTCCGACCTCATGGAACACTGCCTGAACCTCGACGCCCGCTTTTACCTGACCATGAATCCCGGTGCGCTGATTGAACGGCTGGATAGCGATGTGTCGCTGCTGGCGAATTTCTTTTCGCAGTTCTTTATTCGCGTGATGGGGAGTCTGCTGCTGACCATCGGCATTCTCGCGGTGCTGTTTATCCAGAACAGCGGTGTTGGTCTGCTGTTTGCCCTATATACAGTGGGCGCACTGCTGGGCTTGTACTGGGTGCGCAACATTGCTGTGAATCCCCACAAAGCCCTGCGCGAAGCCAGCGCTCAGCTTTCCAGATTTCTGGAAGAACGGCTGGCAGGAACGGAAGACCTGCGTTCCAGCGGCGCAGCCGACTACGTGACCTATGGTTTGTTCCGGCAGCAGGCACGCATCCGAAGTCGCTGGCAGCGCCTCATCCTCTTCCAGTCGCTCCTGAATTCCACCGCCGGGATGATTCTCACGATTGGCTTTGCGACCGCCTTTATCGCTGGCTACTTCCTGTTTAGCACCGGAGCGATTACGCTGGGCGGGGTCTATCTGATTATGAGCTATATGACCCTGCTCAACTTTCCCCTCAGGACGTTGACAGAGCAGGTGGAAAGCCTGCAAAATATGGGCGCGAGTCTGTCTCGGATAGACGAGCTTCTCCGCACAACCAGCGCCATACAAGACCCTATACCCGATACAGTCGAGACCATCCCGGCAGGCGCTCTGTCCCTTGACTTCGACCATGTGCAGTTTGCTTACCAACCGGACAACGCCGTTCTGGACGATGTGACCTTTTCGCTACAGCCTCAAGAAGTCCTGGGCATTGTCGGGCGAACAGGCAGCGGCAAAACCTCGATTGCACGCCTGCTGTTCCGGCTGTACGACATTCAGCGGGGCAGTATCCGCCTCAACGGGGTCTCTGTTCATCGTGTGCCTATCCGTGCGCTGCGGCGGCGGGTGGCGCTGGTGACACAGGACGTACAGCTTTTTGAAGGCACAGTTCGCGAGAACCTCACCTTCTTTCAAGGGCATATCAGCGACACGGATATGCTGTCGGCGCTGCAAGAAGTCGAGTTAGGCGAGTGGCTGGCGAGTTTGAGTGCGGGTCTGGACACAGTGCTAGAGGCTGGGGGACGCAATCTGTCTGCGGGTGAGGGTCAACTGCTTGCCTTTGCGCGTACTCTGCTGCGCCAACCAGACCTCATCATTCTGGACGAAGCCTCCTCCCGGCTCGACCCCACCACCGAAGCCCGCATCGAACGCACGATGGATAAACTGCTCAAGGGACGCACCGCCATCATCATCGCGCATCGTCTGGCGACCCTCAACCGTGCCGATAAAATCCTGTTGCTGGAAGACAGCCGTGTTCTGGAGTACGGCGAACGCCAGCAATTGGCAGATGATCCCGACTCTCGTTTTCACCAGCTTTTACAAGTGGGCGAAGGAGCGCTGTCCTCATGACGACCAAAACCATACCGGTTTGGCGTGCCGCTGCCGCGTTGAGTCGCCGCCAGCCTTGGACATGGACGGGCAGCCTCGCCGCGTGGGTTGTCTTTATGCTGTTTATTCAGGTGCAGGCCGCCTTGATTCGCACCTTCTTTGACCTTGTGGGCGGCAGTGTCACCGTATCGCTGGACATCTGGGGAATCGTGATTCTGCTGCTGCTGGCACGGATGGCACGTAATCTCGTCGGCTATGCGGCTTTCCTCATGGGGGCGCTCTTCTCGGTCTACAACCAAACCCTGTTACGCCGCAACTTGCTCTTCCATATCTTCCGGCAGCCGGGCGCACGCGCCTTACCCGGTTCCTCCGGCGAAGCTGTCAGCCGCGTTCAGGGCGACGCCGCCGACCTTCCCGATTATGTTATCTTTGTCAATCAGGTGGTGGGACTCGCCGCCTTTGCTGCCGTCGCCGTGAATGAAATGCTGCGGATTCACGCAGGCGTGGCGCTGATTGGTCTCGTACCCTTCGTCGTCATCAGTCTGATTGCCACTGCTGCTGCCGGGCGCGTCCAGAATTATCGCCGCGCTGCCCGCCAGTGGACAGGGAAAATCACCGGCTTTATCGGCGAAACCTTCGGCGCGATTCAGGCAATACAGGTCGCCACCGCCGAAGACGCCGTCGTCACACGATTTCGTACCCTGAATGAGACGCGCGCCCGCGCCGCCATCCGTGAGCGTCTGTTTAGTGAACTCTTGCAAGCAGTGTCGTTTAACTCTATCACCGTGTCCACCGGGCTGATTCTGCTGCTCGGCGGGCAGTTGATTCGTGAGGGGCAGTTTTCGGTGGGCAGCTTCGCTCTGTTCATCTATTATCTCGACAACCTCAGCTTCGCCATCGGCATGTTCAGCAGCGTCCTCACCCGCTATCGTCAGGTCGGTATCGCGCTGGAACGGCTGGAACACCTCACGCCGGACGCCTCCGCCCGTGACCTGCTCAAGCCCGCCCCGATTCACCTGCGCGAACCGATTCCGACGCCTTCAGCACCGCTTCCCTTAGACGGAGACCGCCTCGCAACCCTAGAGGCCAGCGGTTTGACCTACCACTTTCCGGCTACGGATAACGGTATCGAGAATATCAGTCTACGACTGGAAAGCGGCACATTCACGGTGATTACTGGACGTGTGGGCGCGGGCAAAACCACTCTGCTGCGAGTCCTGCTCGGCCTACTCAAGGGCGAAAGCGGCGAACTACGCTGGAACGGTCAGGGGGTGGCAGCACCCGCCGATTTTATGACTCCGCCGCGTGTGGCCTATACCGCCCAAATTCCCCGCCTCTTTAGCGAAACCGTGCGTGAGAACATCCTGCTCAATTGGCCTCATGATGAGGCGAGGCTCAACCGCACGCTGTTTCATGCCGTGCTGGAACAGGATGTTCAGGGTCTCGAAAACGGGTTGGAGACGCTCATCGGGCCAAAAGGCATACGCCTCTCTGGGGGGCAGATTCAGCGGGTGGCAGCAGCGCGCATGTTTTACCGGATGCCGGAACTGCTGGTCTTTGACGACCTTTCCAGCGCCCTCGACGTAGAAACCGAAGCGCGACTATGGGACAGGCTGTTCAGCGAGAACCACCAGACATGCCTGGCAGTATCCCATCGGCATACGGCTTTGCGACGCGCCCAGCACATCATCGTCCTGAAAGATGGCCGTATCGCGACTGAGGGGACACTGGATTATCTCCTGGAGACCAGCGACGAAATGCGTTGGCTGTGGAATAGTCAGCCGGAGGGATAACCTGTAGGGATATGTGCATCATGTCCCTACAAACGGACTTTCTCCCCCTTGCTACGAAGTGGAGAGGGGGGCGGGGAGTGAGGATGATTTTCAACGGCGTAACTTCTAAATTTATTAAAATTATAGGCGATTATGCCCTGACGACACGTATTCCCTCAACAGTTATCCCTATATACGTGCAATGAGGGGATAATCACCTTTCTATGAAAGGCACTTTTCTTCTAAGAGAATCATTCAATACGCTCCATTATGCTGTTCAACACACCATCTGGCGAGTGTCTTGAGGGCAGCCAGTCCCCGGATTTCCAACGCCCCTCACCTTAGCCCGTTTTCCGCTCCGTTTCTGCTCGATGCCGCCTGTTTTTAGCTGCATTTCTTACCGCACAGTACCACGCCACCCCACTGTCTCACAGCCGCCAGCGGCTGCGGCTATGGGTTTGCTTCTGGCTTGCGCCGCTTCTCTCACAGCAAACCCGTGCCGCCCTTTGGGTGAGCAGCGGGGAACCCCGACGTGGTAAGACCTGTGCAGAAATGCAGCTTAACAAAAATACATGCGGGTTATCGATCAGACGGATGTGTCGTTAATCAGTCCGCGTTAGCTCGAAAGGGCGCGTCGTAAGTTACCCCGGAGCTACTGTGCCCCGACGAACTCCTACAGATGGTCGCAATGTCCCGCAGTATCAAGCGCTCTCGATCCTGTGATGTGGGACACATCTTCTCCGATGGGGGTGAGGAAGGTGTGTTTTGGCACGCTGCACACAGAACATCGAGCGCTGCCGCCGGGCGGCGCAGCAGCTGGCGAAACTCGCGCCCATCCCCCTGACCACGTTCTCGATTTTGGAGTACGGGCTATGAACAACTTACTGGACACCTTTGGACTGCTGGCGGCGGCGATGTTGGATGATCCGCTGTTGGCGCTCGCCAACGCTGTATGCTGGCTTGACCCCCTGTAGGAATTCGCCAATGACGACGTGTATGACGAAGACGACGGCGTGGGCATGGCGCTGTGTATCACGCGCAGCGCCTTTCCTGACATCTACGCAGGCGCGGTGGAGCGCATCCGCTCCGGCGCATCCGAGAAAGAACTGGACAGCTTCATCTGCGGCGAAATCAGCAAACGGGGTATCCCGCTCGACAATCTCGAATTTCTGGGTTACGGCATCCCCCTGACCTCTACGCCGCCCGTCCCGATCTGCTGCCGCTGGTGGAATTGTTCGGCATTCGCCCTGAACCCGGACATTACAGCGTGGAAGTCCCCGACTGCGCCTACACCGCCGGACGCATCATCGCCGACAGTCTGGTGAAGCAGGCGGATGAACGTTTGCAGAAGGTCGGCTGGGCGCTGGCATGGTTGTTCTCCTGTTCTGGCAACACGCTGATCGACTTTGACGACGAATCGATGGCGGAAATCCCGCCGCTGTCGTGGGACGAAAACGATCTGGCGTTTGCCATTGAATTGATCGAAGAAGCGGACGGCATCATCGGCGATGTGACCGCCGGGCTGACGCTGCTTGAAACGAGAGCATCTCTGCTTAAAGAACTGGAAAGGAATATCCAGCGCGTATACCAAGCCAACAAACAACGCCCACCACGGCTGCCCTGGACACCGATAGGAGAAGCTACTACACCTTGAATACAAGGTAACGAAATTCGCCTCCGCGATTGGGGGATATTTTTGAGTAGGGATTCCATTCTACGGTGTAGTCACGCCGCAGTTGAATTGCCTCTATTCGATTACGCATAGTTCCATCGGAGGCATGTGGAAGCCAAGTCATTTCCCCAGTCACGCTGCGTCCGTGATGCAGGCGGAAATTCGTATCGACTGTTCCCGCGCGTCCAGTTCCCCAGTAAGAAGGATCATTGGTTAATAACACGGCATACCCTTGCACATCAGCATTCGTGCCTGACACCTGCTCAAGCCGTGCAACATCTTTCAAGAAATCGTATCGTCCCAAGTCTTGGGCACCTTGATTTTTTAGCTGAAAACGCTCGTTGTCATGAGCAATTTCGAGCTTGAGTGTTTTGTACTTCAGCTCAACTGCCAATCGCATATCGAACGTATGTAACCAAAGGTCAAGATAGATCCATCTGTCTATGAAAACCGGATATTCGAGGCGAACTATCGCGGTTGGAAACAATTCGTGAAAGTGCCACGCGAAAGCGTGTTGAAAATCCGCTTCCGAATGAAAGAGAGGTCTTATAGTCGCAAGTTTGGTCATGAATCCATGAAGGTCAACCATTTGTTACCCATAACCAGTCAAATTTACCTATCAATTATAGAGGAGATCAAGATGATCCCCGCATCCGATTGGAATGTCCGCCTCTTGAGTCGGGCGGTGATTGAGCAGCCGTCCCTGATTCTGAGTTTTTACTCGTTCGGCGTGATGCTGCATAAGCGTGACGGCGACAGAATAACCGAACATCCGGTAGACCCGGCGCAGGTCGCGCTGGCGCTGTCTGCCAAAGTGCGTTTCAATACCGGGCTGCTGTCCGACAATACCCTGCTCGTTCGGCAGGAAGGTGTAAAGAAAATTGTCGTCGAATACCGTCCGCCACAGAAGACCGGGCTGTATCTGGATGGCTCGGAAACAGCGCTGCGTATGTCATTGCCGGGGTTCCGGGTCACCGCCGAAGACAAGAACCCGCAGTACGGCGTGTATGCCGTCAAGAAACGCCCTGTAAGTAACCAACGGTCATCTTTTCCGGGCGTTTGTTGAGTTCACGGATGCCGAGTGTTGTGATCGTGAACTCGTCCTGCATACTATCGGCGTGATGCTGGCGTTTTTCCACCAAGCCCGCTTTGACAAAATGTACATCGCACCACGCCACACGGCTGACCAGCGTGAATTGGCTGCCGCTCATCTGCTGTGCCTCTTCCTCACTGATGCCGAAGTGCTGCGCCAGCCGGAAGATCATGTGTGAGCGAGTGATAGACTGCCCATTATTGAGCAGGGTCAGAAAAGGCAGCAGAAACTCGTTTTGTGAGGGGATAGGCATGGGCTACTCTTCTTTCCTGTCAGGGTGCGCCACACTGGGATCAGCAGGCGGCGGGTTGAGCCACGTCACCCACTGACTCACATCCGGCACAAGATACAGACCCTCACCCCCTAAGTCTCCCTCTCCCTCAGGGCGAGGGGGATTTTTTGGCGCGGGGGCGTGCATGGTGGGCAGCGCCGCCATTTGGTCGTACATCTCCAGAATGATGCGCTTGGTGCGGTACTCGCCGTGCGCGGCTTCGTCTTTGCGCTTGACGATGGGGAAGGTCTCCATGATGTAATCCACGTCATCGCGGCTGATCTGGTACAGGTGGAAGTAGAGCGCGTCGAGTTCGCAGCGCATGAGGAAGCGTCGTTCCTCGTCCCAGATGAAGGGTGCGCCATCATAACCGACATCCTGGGCGAAAGGCCGCAAATCCCATGCGGTGTAGGTGAGTTCCAGCACGCGGGGGGTGATGAAATTGAGCAGGGCGGGGGTGTAGGTGTGCGGGGGGATGACGGGGAGTTGCTTGAGGTACCCGTAGGTTAAGTGCGTACCACCGATCTTTTGTCTGGCATTATAATCAAATATAAAAGTGTCAAACTTGGCGACAATGCAGGTAACATTTGGGCTAAAATCAGAGAAATGAATAAGCGGCATAACATGCCCCACCGCCACACGCGGAAGCACGCTGAAGATGGCGGTGCGTTCATCTGTCGAACGTGCGATATCCCGAAAGCCGAGCAGCCATTGTGTATCCTTAATGCGTGCCGCCACATCCCGCCCATCCACCCAATAGCGGGGCAGGGGCAGCGCGGACGGGTCGCGCAGTTCGTCCAGTGACATATTGCGCGTGGCTAAGCCCTCACCCCCCGGACCCTCTCCCTCAGGGCGAGGCGAGCTTAAAGTCCCTCTCCCTAAGGGGGAGGGATTTAGGGTGGGGGTATAGCTTGCCCAACGATGGGTGAACTGGTGGATCATCTTGGCTTCGTAGAGCGGCAGGTAATGCTGACCCTCATCCCCTCCCTCAGGGCGAGGGGGGAGGATATGCTCACCCTCACCCTCTCCCTCAGGGCGAGGGGGGAGGTCCTGCGTGCGGGGTAAGCCTCTCGCCTTGTGGGAGAGCGATTTAGCGTGAGGGCCAACAAAGTGATTGCCGCGCAGCGCGAACCCGGCGCTTTCCAGTTCGGCGCGGGTGCGGAACAAGTGGGAGTCGTTGGACATATGAAACATTGTGGTAAAACGGATGCCCCAGGGGTTTTCTGCCGCGCGCCCCCCCTCTGTGTCTCCCCCCCTCAGGTGGGGAGAATACCCCCTCTCGGAGATGGGGGCTTCTTTTATCAGCACAGGCACGCGGCGGTAAATTGCTTTGGTGATTTCAGCATCGCGCACGCTGCGAAACGCTGCCACTGTGCCCGTGTTGGGGTTGAGCGCAGTGATGTCATCCGCAGACAGTGTAAATCGTCGCCAGTCATCTTTGAGATCGTCCACGTTAAGCGCGAAGAAGACAAATTCTGCCCCCCCTCTGTGTCTCCCCCCCTCAGGTGGGGAGACTTGCTCCCTTCTCCCTGAGGGGGAAGGGCTGGGGATGGGGGCGGTCATCGTCAGCAGACAAAATTTAATCCGGCTATCCACTGCCGGGAACAAGCCTTCACGATTCTCGAAGTCGTAGAGGCTGGCGAGTGATTGGGTTTGTATCAAATCCTGAAAGAAGAATTTCGTCGTGTCGTCGGTGGCGACACCGGACGGGACGATCATGCCCACGCGCCCGCAGCCATTGATGATGTGGCGCGAGGTTTCGGCAAAAATGGTGTAGGTGTTCACATCGCCGCGCCCGCACAGGGGGAAGCGTTCGCTCATGCGAATAAAGTGTGATTCACCTTCCGCCTTTCGCTTGTCATCGGCAAAGGCTTGAAGTAGATCGGGGTCGTTTTGCTCAAGCTCGGCAATCGCTCGGCGACGGGCAGCCGCGTTGGGCGCGTTGGCAATCTCCGGCGCACGTTCCGCGAACCACTCTTTTTCCTGTATTTTGATACGTTCCCAAGGCGGGTTGCCGAGGATACAGTCGAAGCCGCCGTGCCAGCCGGTGATGCCCTCACCCTAAATCCCCTCTCCCTCAGGGCGAGGGGGACTTGAAAGCCCTTTTCCTTGTGGGGATGGGGGCACGGTGAACACGTCGGGGAAGGCGACGTGCCAGTGGAAGAACTGGTAGCGCTCTTTGAGTTCGACCACGTATTCGCGCACGCTTTGCAGGTTTTCGGCCAGCGGGTTTTCTTCCATGCGGTGGTAGAGCAGGTCGGTCATGGGGGGGATGAAACCCTCACCCCCCCACCCCCCCTCTCCCTCAGGGCGAGGGGGGAGCGAAGACTCGCTTGTCAAGGCACTGTCTATGAGGGAGGGGGATTTAGGGCGAGGATTCTGCTTCTTCTCCCAGACAAACGCCGCGCACCAGGCATCCGCCAGCAGCCGCGCCTTGATATATTCGGGGTCACTCGCCAGCGCCGCGTACTGCGCTTCTTTGCGCCGCACCTCATCCAGCGTGTCGTCGGGGGTGTCGTCCAGCGCGTGCATGGCTTCGGTCAGATAGCCGTAATCGGCGGGCAGATCGATCAGTTCAAACATGCTGCGCTGCCCGGTTTTTCTGGCTTTGCGCTCCTCACGGTTGAGTTTCTTCATGGTGGCGGCGTACTGCTTGTCGTCGCCCTCAATCGGGTTGAAGGCGTCGTCAGGAATGCCGCCCGCCATCAGCTTCGGCGTCGTCCCCAGCAGGCTGTTGCCCACCTGAATGCGATGGTCGAGGAAGTTGAGCGGCTTGCCCGGTTCGAGCGCCTCCATCCACAGGTTGACCTTGCACAGTTCCACCGCCATCGGGTTGATATCCACGCCGTAGATGCAGCGGCTGATGATGTCGCGCTTCGCCTCCTGAATGGCGGCGGGCGGCGGCTCTTCTTCGCCCGTGCGGACGAATGCCAGCGCCTTCGCCATGCGGTTGGCGGCGGCGATCAGGAAGTGCCCGCTGCCGCAGGCGGGATCGCAGACTTTCAGGTTAAGAATACGCTGTTCTGCTGTTAGCCCCCCCTCTAAATCTCCCCCCCTCAGGGGGGGAGATTTTTGCACTTCCCCCTCAGGTAGAGGGGTTTTTTCTTGAGCGGCACTGAGAATTTCGACCAGTACATTTTCCAGGTTGTTGGTAATGTGTTGATTGGGGAAGCGCAGGACGCGATAGCCGCGTGACTCTAGTTCAGACTGGCGTTGTTCGTCTTCTTTCTGCTGAAACTGATGTATCTCGCCGTCCAGTTCCACAATGAGGTTAGCCGAATAGCAGAAGAAATCAACTACATAGGTTGTATTTGCTACCGGATGCTGACGACGGAATCCAAGCCCACCGAGGCGATTTTTCCGAAGTGCTTCCCACAAGATCGTTTCTGCTGGCGTTTGACGCTGACGCAAATCCCGCGCAATATCCCGCATCGCTTTTGTCGCCATCTCGCGCACGCACGCTTTGCTCCCTTCCCCCTGAGGGGGAAGGGCCGGGGATGGGGGCGAAGTGGGGGCTTTACCTGTGCCTTTAATCGCTTCCTCCAACACCGGATTGAGCGCCGAATCCAGCAGGGCATGGACGAGCGATTCCGGCGTGTAGTAGCTGCCGGTGGTCTTGCGTTCGTTGCCTGCGGCGGTGGAGAGGGCAAAGCGCCGCGCCGGGACGTTGATCTGCGGGTGCAGTTCCAGCAGACTCTCGAAGATGCTGCCCAGTTCATCGGAACCGAGGTTCTTGTAATCCACCGTGCGGTAAACCTGCGCCCGCTGGTCATAGGTGAGGGAGAGCGCGCGAATGGCATCCAGCAGGTGGCTGTTGGCAATCTGGCAGCCGATCACATCCGTAACTGCCGCATCGCTGAACAGGAACGAACCCAGCGGAACGAGTCCTAGTCCTGCCCTCACCCCCGCGTCTGCCCTCACCCCCGACCCCTCTCCCTCAGGGAGAGGGGAGTCAGAGCCAGAGAGCAGGCGCATGATCAGCCGTAGGCTCTCGAATAAATCGGGGTGGCGCGTGCCTTTGAAGGTCTCCGCCATGCGCCGCAACCGCTGGGTGGAATAGTAGTCGACGTAACGCTTACGGACAGCAGAATCCGCAGCGGGATTGAGCAGCAAGTTGCGGTCTTCCGCCACAAATAGGAACAGCAGGCGGTAGACCATCCGCAAAAGCTGGCGATAGTAGTCCTGAGCGCTGAGTTCACCGCCCGTCAGTTTGTCGCGCAGGGCATGGTTGGCAGGATATTCGAGGAAGCCCAGCCCAAGTGCCGTAATTGCGGCTTCCACGCCGTCGCGCAGCTGGTCAAGGGCGCGTGTCCCTTGATCCTCGGCGACCTTCATCCATTTTTCCAGCCAGCAGTCCGAGGGGCGCTCGCCTTCCACACGGGACTGGTGGCATAGCAGCCACAGTAAGACAAAATCGCTGTAGACTTCGCCATCCATCATGGCTTCGAGGTCGAATTCGACGTATGCCTGCCGTGTCAGACTGGCATTGTCGCGCAGAATCCGCAGCTTATAACCATTGCTGAGGAAGCCCCACAGATTGTTGTCGCTGCGATTGAGGAACACCTGCAATAAGCTGTGCGGGCTGGCGGTTGCTGCGCCTGCCGCGCCGGGTGTGCGTCGATCCAGTTCCAGCTTGTAGCTGACCAGATGTACCGGCACATGCTCCCAACTGTGTGAGATGGGATAACTGCGCCCGTCAATCTCAACCGTCGTCGCGATCTGCAACCGCCCGTAATCCAGTTCACGGAACAAGGGCAGCAGCCAGCGTTCACGGGTAATGCTCGTGCCAAGATCATTTTCTGGCAGGCGTTCCTGCGCCGCGCGGAAGCTCGCCCATACGCCTTGCAAGGCATTCCACGAACGGTTGATGGCTTCGTTCAGTTTTTCGCCGGGGCGGTGGTAGCTCGCTGGTGTCAACCCATCGAGGGTCGCGCCCTCGCTGATGCGTTGGAGCAGATCGGTAGGCAGCAATGCGCCTTCCGTGCGAATGGTGGTGAAGATGGTTGCCTGTTTCGCCATGCTTTACTTTCTCCCCATCGCAGGCAGGAATACATAAATGCCCAGCACATCGGGCGGAAACTGCGCCTCCACCCGATGCTGTGGACGGCGTTCGCCGCGCCGGTACGCCGCCTCACGCACCCGAACATGCGCCGCCAGCAGTTCTTCGCCTCGCCGCTGCGCGATGTCGTTGAGTGTGGGTGCAAGATGGTCAAAACCTTCGACTACGCGACCTACAAACTCGGCTGCCTGCTGCGGGTGAATATTTTCTTCCGGCTCAGCTTGCAGCAGTGCCTCAGATGTTCCGGTATCGAGCCACTCAGCATTCTCTGGCGCTCCCTCAAACACCAGCGTCAGGCTGTCCTCTGCCAGTAATTGGCGCTCCTCATCTTGAGTGCGAGTGATGAGGTGATAACGGAAACGCACCAAGAGCAGCGTGGTTCGACGCTGAACCGCTGTCGTGCGGATCGCGCCAGCACGTCGCGCGTGCGGTTGATCCTCCTCGACTTCGGCGGCATCCAGCGCCGTGTTCATCACATAGGCTGCAAGCGACTCGACCAGTGGGTGAGTCCGTGTCAGGTAAAGCTGTCCCTCTTTCACGGGCAGCTCAAAACGGGCGGCGAACTGCTCTCTGCCGAGCATATCGCGCAGTCCGCGCGGCGTTTCCGTCAGATCGAAGCGCACTGCACCGTTTTCGGATACCACTCCGTGATGCATCCGCACGCTGTCTTTCATAAACGCGGCAACGTCAATTCCTGAACCGACTGCTTCTCTGGCAGCATTCAGTTCAGCAGCAACTTCATCCACGCGAATCGCCTGCTGAGCGAACATTGTACGCGAACGTTTTTCCCGTTCTGCCGCCGCTTCCCACTGCAAGTCGAGTTCCATCTGGTGCGGACGCATATACTTCTCGAATCCGGGCAGTGTTGTCTGGCTAAAGCTGGCGTTCTCGCGCAGCAGCAGCCCCTCAAAGATTGCCTCAACGACATCCTCACTGTTGCCGGGGAGCGGGACTGAAATGCCCAGAGAGTTGCGAATGGTTTTATGTTTTCGCAGCAGCACATCCAGCACGATGCCGTCAATTTGGTTATCAATGCCGTAGTAGGTCACGACTTTGATGCGCTGGCTGGGCTGCCCATAGCGGTCAACACGCCCCTCGCGCTGTTCATGGCGGGTGGGATTCCACGACAGATCATAGTGAATGACGGCATCAAAGCCCGCTTGCAGGTTGATACCTTCACTCAGGCAGTCGGTACAGACCAATACATGTCTGGGGGCTGTGGTTAGTTGTGCAACCCGTTCTTCGCGCTCAGAAGGTGGCAGCAAGCCGGTTACGCCAGCAACCTCCACACCCCGCGTCGCCTCGCGCAAGGCTCCGGTCAGATAATCAACCGTCGGGATAAAGCGGCAGAAGACAATCGGGTTATAGCCTTCGCGCAGCAGGTCTTTCACAATGGCGATGAGCTTTTGCAGTTTGTGATCGGCTTCGCCCTGAAGCGACTCGGCTGCCTTTGCCATATCAAGCAGGCGGCGGCGGTGATTGGTCTCATCACCGGCGAGTTCGCCAATGTCGCTGCCGGGAATAACATCCATCCCTTCAGCAGATTCATCGTTCATCAGGTCCAGCACGGTGCGCCGTCCGATGTCGTCCACATCGGTTTCATTGTCGGCTTCAGTGGTTGCGGCACGGCTGCGGAGTGTGGCAGCAGCGGCGGCAGGGCTGGATGCCAGCGAACGTAGAAGCGCCAGCGCTGACCACCAGCGTACCCGCTGACGATACCCTTCACCGGGTTGTAAGACCGTCTCGCGGGCATAGTTCAACACACGGTCAAACAGACGTTTATACGCATCCGTGAGTTTGTAGGTCTCTTCGGCGGTATCGCGTTCGGGAAAGGGCGTGATGGCATCCATGTAGGCACGGATGTCGCCGCGCCGTCGCTGGACAAAGTAGCGAGCAAGTTCGCGGCGCAGTCCCTCATTTTCCGAGCCGGTCAGATCATCGGGCAGATCGGCAAACTCCGGGTTGAGCATTGCCAGCAGTGAACGGAAGGCTTCTTCCTTGCCGCTGTGCGGTGTCGCCGTGACCAGCACCAGATGGCGATTCGGGTCATTCGCCAACGCCGTGACCAGTTCATAGCGCTGATGTCGCCCGCCGCGCTTATCAGTGGTATGGGCAACGGTATGGGCTTCATCGACGATGACAAAATGCGGTGCAGTACGCAAAAACTCATTACGCCGTCGCTCTGATTTGATGAAGTCCGTCGAAACAACCACAAACGGGTGGCGTTCAAAGAGCGATTCGCCCATTCGCAGGTGGCGTTCCAGGCCGGTGGCGGTGCTGGAAAGTACCAGCTCGGCTTCGATATAGAATTTCTCGCGCAGCTCGGTTTGCCACTGCTCGGCTAACTGCGGTGGGCACAAGATCGCCAGCCTCTCAATTTCGCCTCGATCCAGCAGTTCACGCAGCACCAGCAGCGCTTCAACCGTTTTACCGATCCCAACATCATCGGCAATTAACAGGCGTACCGGGTCTTGCTTGAGCGCCATCAGCAGCGGCACAAGCTGATAGGGGCGGGGTTCAACATTGATGCGGGCAAATGAACGAAATGGACCCGCGCTGGCACGAAAACCCAATCGCACTGCCGCCCGCAGCAGCCGTGCCGAACGATAATCACCAATTCGCTCTGGATCAGGCAGGGCAAACTGCGCCGGTTCGATAGGTTCCAGCGTGGTGAAAATGCCCGTGACTTCATCATCGGTACCGCCCAATGGACGTACAAGCACCACTTCATCCGTCGATTCGGGCAGTACCACCCACTCGCGCCCGCGCACTCTGACCAGCGATCCGACTGTAAAACTCACGCCCCACCTCCAAAAATGTGTCTGTTTTGCCCCAGAATAGCTGACCAATCATCGCGGTAGCCGAAACGAATGACCCGATAACCGTAGTCTTCCATACATTCGGTCTGCTGCTGGTCACGCCCCTGGCGCTGCGGATAGTCGTGATACGAACCATCCACATAGATTGCTGCATACACACCACCCGTGTTGTAAATAAAATCGGGGCGAGTCTGGCAGTCCTCCATATAGACCTGTGACGAATCCGGCAGGCGCAGCCCATGCTCGTGCAGGCTCAACAGCCACTCCCGTTCCAAATCGGACTCGCATAGGTTGAGCAATGTTTCCAGATGTGAATCCCGTGTCGAACCGCTTGGGCTGATCCGCACTTCGGCACAAGCGAACATGCCCAACACCTCGCGGATGGACTGCCGATCCAGAATGGGATGCTCACGCTGATTACCGTAACTCAGCAGGCAGTCATAACATGCCGCCTCACAGTCCTCTCGTGCGCGTGGGGCATGGCGTAAATCCTCGCCGGTAGCAGGGTCGAAGTGACAGAGCCGCAGCGCTTCGCGGGCGACGAGTGCCAGTGTAGCAGGATCATCCACCAACTGATGCAGTACCCCCGCACCACCTTCCGCCGCCTCATAGAACAGCAGCATCTGTCGATTGTCCCGATCCGGCAGCGGTTCCGCCGCCAGTTCATTGTCTTCAAGCTGGAACACGGTTTCAATGGCTCGTTTGAGCGCCGCTTGTAAAGAAGCCATCTCCTCAATTTTCAGCCCGATCCGCGGCTCAAACAGCAGACAGTTGCGATTATCCTCAACATACGGAATGACCCGCCGCGTGCGTTCCGACATGGGATCATCCGGATCATCCTCATTTTGTTCGTTGCGTCCCCAGTAACCGCGCTCAATGTCCAAAACAAAGCCATACTGCTGCTGATTCTTGCGCCGTGCCCAGCCAAGATTAATGCGCCATAAGGTAGCGGTCTGGGCGTAGGTTAACCGCGCTAAGTTGCGGTCGCCCTGGCGGACTAATGCGGTGCGAATGTCTGGCACACCGTCACGTTCGCTGAAACGCACACCGGTACGAATCTCGTAACCCAACCGCAGCCGATCCTCTTCATCGGCGTTGATGCGGTCACGACGGCGGGTGACGACATTTTGCAGGCGCAGCAGCGCTTGCAGCGGCGGGTCGAGCGGCATCCCGCAGCGTTGGCATAGATCATAATTGATGCCGGACTTCACCGGATGCACATAACCACAGTGGTTGCACTGTTTGATCTGTGTCGTGAGCGGGCCATCCTCATCTTCCGTCACCGGCATAATGACCTGATTGATGAGATAGCGTGACCCCTCATGATAGATGATGGCACGGGGTCCAAATTCTGAAATCGCCAGGAAGCGTGGACGTGACAGGAAGTTATCCCGTTGATGGGCCCGCCGTGCCGGGATAAACGCCGACAACGGCAAACGCGGGAAACTGTATCCTGGTAGAAAGCCCTCAGTGGCAAAGTAGCGGTAGCTGTAGAAATCTGACTGCGCCAGGCTGCTCACCTCGGTCAGCAGATCAATCTGCGAGAGCGCCTCCCGCCGCAGCCGTTCCGCCTGACGCTTGTCGGCCTGCTGGCGGGTCGGGTCACGGCGGATGTCCTCTTGTACTTTGACCTGTTTGAGCGCTGACCAGTACAAACCCCGCCAGCGTTTGCAGGTGGCATCAAAGGCCTGGACGATGTTCTGCATCGTGACTTCCAGCAGTCCATCGGGATCAACTACATCCGGGATGGTCTTCAGTACCCGTTCTGCCCGCTGGCGGGCAGCTTGCCGCGCCGTGACTGACTCCGCCTGCTGGCGAATCTCCGGCAGCAATTCCAGCGGTGGCGGATCGCCGTTCATGTCGAGGATTTCCTTGAGGGTGTCTTTGAGGTCAATGCCCGTTTCTGCCAGCCAGATGGCATGAATATGCGCTCGCAAGAGTTCTTCGTTGCTCAAATCCAGACGCGGCGGCGTGACGGCTCCCGCCACCATGCGCTCCGGGCGTTTGAAGAAATACTGGTCATGCGGGCTGCCCCCGGAACAGTAAGTAAAGACCAGTGCGGGCTGTCCGCTGCGCCCGGCACGTCCACTGCGTTGAGCATAATTGGCGGGTGTTGGCGGCACATTCCGCATGTTGACCACATTGAGTTCGGCAATATCCACCCCCAGTTCCATCGTGGGTGAGCAGTACAAAATGGGTAATTCACCACTACGGAACTGCTGTTCGCGTTTTTCGCGCTCCTCGTAGGGGACTTGTGCCGTATGTTCATGTGCTTCCAGCCCGACCAGCGATTGGGCGATGCTTCGGTAGAAATCCACGAAGAAGGCATTGGGTCGTCCGCCTTCCTGCGATTCATTGGGAACACGAATCGGGTCATGAAAGGCGCGTTCCCCTGTCCCGGCATACCAGCGCATCGCTGATGCGACCAGTTGATAACCGGGCACATCGTCCTCATCTTTCGGCGTGCGGGTGATTTCAACCAGCCCGGCGACACGCAGCCCTTCCAGCAGTTGGCGAATGATGCTGCCGGTTTCATTCAGTCCAAGTTTCCCATGAGTGCGGGCATCATACTCAACCAACGTTCCTGGACGGCGTAGATAGATACCAAAGCCACCGCGTGCCGAAACATAGGTGTAGTTGCCACGTCCATCGTCCCCACCGGATGAGCGCGGGATCAGGGTTGAAGCATATTCCATGCGCTCGTCTTCGTCTATCGCCCAGGGATCGACCAATCGTTGGCTGCTCAACTGCTGGATGCGTTCCTGATAGCCGCTGTCGAGATAATCGACTTTGATTGCCAGTTCACGCCGCATATAATCCAGCAGCGTTTTGGCGATGGTCATGCGCGTTCGCGGGGATGCCGTCACCAGCGCTGGATGTCCTCCCGCCCAGACATCCTCTGCCGCGCAGACGGCATCCAGATCGGCATAGCCAATCTCCAGCAGACCACACTGTTCCAGATTGGGCAGTGCGATACGCCAACCCCGGCGCAAATCGCGGTAAATGCGATAACCCAGTACCTGCCGCAGCGCCCGCTGTGTCTCCTGCAATGCCTGAAAGCGCACACTAGGATCGCTGGCATACAGTTCGAGGGGCAGATTTAGTGCCTCAAAGACTTTCTCAGCGATCAATTCATGCGTCAGTCCGGCATTGCCTGCCTGTTCGACGGCCCGATAAATCGCCCCGCGCAGCAGGCTGACTTCGATGAAATCATTGAAGTGTCCGGCTTGCAGGGAAGCATCCTGCCGATTATCCGTGAAACTCAACAATTTCTGCGCGTGTTGGGGTAGGTCACTCGTTTTCAAGGAACGTATCGCTGACAGGCTGAGCAGGGTGGTCGCGCTGCTGCGCCCCTCGGAACTCAGCGTTGCCAGCTTACCAAAGTCGCTCTGACGGGCGGCATACGATACCCCGCAGTTGAGGCAGAACATGAAGGGCGATGAGATGTAGACGCATTCCTGCCCCTGTGCATCTTCTTCCCCTGATGGGAAAACACGCACACGTTTCGGCAGTTTTTCTTTGCGGTGCGACCGGATACGTCGCACGCCGTTGCGCTCTTCCAACCAGTCATCCGGGAGGCGCTCACTGTCAATGAGATCGTCATCATCCGGCCATGCTCTGGTTGGATCTGATGTTAAGTACAGATAGCCCGCTTCACTTCCGTCGTCCGGCAGCCGGTCACTGAATTCGCGCGGCATCACCCGCCGCCGCTCACCATCCTCATTCGTCGTCATCCGTACCGTGTAATACTCCTGCCCACATTCGCGGCAGAAACACAGCGGGAACAACACCTTATCACGTTCACCGGGGACGAAGCGCTGCCCATTGAGGGTGATATGGCGCACATCCTCCGGTTCAATCGTTGTGTAGACGGTATCGCCGGGACTGATGAACTGATGCAGGCGGAAGGCAAAGGGGGCAAAACCGGTGCCCGGGTTGGGTTCACATTCATAGCCTGCTAGCAGCCATTTTTTGATGACTATTTCGCAGGTTGCTTCATCCATACCTGTGAGGTCGGCAAGTTCACGAGCAGCATCCCATATGCTGCGTGGTTCCTGCCGGGCTAAGCGACCTTCTTTTTCGCGCAAGCCGAAGGTGCTTTCAATCCATGCCGAGAGTGGATGGGCGACGAATTCAGCATACCCAGTGGGCGCAACCAGACGATCAGCCTGTGCCACCGCCTGCCGCAGTACCTCCAGATCGGTATTGCCTGATGTTGCTCGGCGCAGGGTTTCACCAATCACATACTCAGATTGGACGGTTGCGCCGAAAATCTGGGTGCCGACCTCCGCCACTTGCACCCGTTGTTCGCTATAGCTGCCTTCGCCTGCCAACGTTGCCGATGTACCCACAACCAGCAGACCTTGTTCGGGTGTTGCCAGCCGATCTCGCACGCGCCGCACCAGCAGCGCTACGTCCGCGCCCTGCCGTCCACGATAGGTGTGGAGTTCATCCAGCACGAGAAAGCGCAGCCCCTTCGCCCGTTCGATGAGCTGACGCTCACGGGGGCGGGTCATAATGAGTTCGAGCATGACATAATTGGTCAGCAGGATGTCTGGCGGGTGGGTCATGATCTGGCGGCGCTCATCCTCGCTTTCCTGTCCGGTGTAGCGAGCAAAGGTCACGGGAGTCTGCCCTTGCGGGTAGCCTTCATTCAGGAACTTATGCAGTTCTCCTGCCTGGCTGTTCGCCAGCGCATTCATCGGGTAAACAATAATCGCCTGAATGCCCTTGCCGCTCCCTCGCTTCAGCACATGATCCACAATCGGCACGATGTACGCCAGGCTTTTGCCCGAACCTGTACCCGTCGTCAGGATATAATGGTGTCCCTCGCGGGCGATCTCAATCGCCTCGCGCTGGTGATGGTGAAGATGTAGTGTTTGACCGCCTGATTGTTTGTTCTTCAGGAAGATACGATTACATTCAGGGTGCAGCACACCCTCTGCGACCAGTTTCTGCACGGTGCCGCCGCTGGCAAAACTGGGGTTGAGTTGGATGAGGGGATTGGGCCAAAAGACACCCTCATTGAGGCTTTGGCACACATCATCATAAATACGTTGATCGCGGATTTGAATAAAACTGCTGGCGTAATCAGCATAATCTTTGGTCAAGCGATCCCGCAGCGCAAATACATCCATCATCACTATCCTTCAATAAGTGCTGTCGCGCCCGAAAATGGTTGGATGGTCTGGACGCAGTGTTTTTGAGTTAGGAACAATATTATTTTGACACACTTCCCTTCAATTGACCCGTAACATCACAGGTTTGATCTGCTTGACGAAAGCAGATGACGTTGAATTGGATGAGTGATGATGTGTCATTTGTTCTGATAATCCTATTTAGGACTTTCGCTTGCAAGGCAAATTGCTGATATTGTAGAAGCATGATGAGCAAACGCCAATACATTGAGTACCTGATAAGTACACCTGGCAACTGTACATGCGTAGGACTTTCGCTTGCAAGGCAAATTGCTGATATTGTAGAAGCACGATAAGCAAACGCCAATACATTGAGTACCTGATAAGTACACCTGGCAACTATACATGCAGTAATCTGGCTGAACATCTGGAAGCGATGAGCCATGATGCTGTCAGTGATTATTGGCAAAGAGATGGCTGACTGCCCGACATTTGTGGGATTTGGTCGGGGCTTTGTTGAAGGACAGTGAAAGGGCTTAGTTGATCGTCGATGATAGCGTGCAGAATAAGCAGTATTGGCGCAAGATAGAGTTAGTGAAAAGCAATATAGTGGCGCAGAACATGGTCTAGTGCGTGGTATCGGCGTCGTGGATCTCGTGCATAGCGATGGTGCGACTTTTACCCGATTGATTACCGCATCTATGCTCCTGAAGCGGATGGCAAGACCAAAACGATCACTTCCGTGAAATGGTCTTAAATGCCCTGATGGACAAGGGTATCCACGCCAAGACCCTACTGTTTGATAGCTGGTACGCCTTCGTGGATAATTTGAAGTTGATTCATCGCGCTGGTCGTTACTTTGTGACCACGCTCAAAGCCAATCGTATGGTGAGTTTGAGTAAAGCGAGCGGCTCTATTCATTTGGAGGCGATTGAATGGACAAGCGACGCCGTAGAGCATGGTCTGTCGGTTAAGCTGAAGGAAGTTCCCTTTTATGTGCAGTTATTCAAGCTGGTTGCCCCAAACGGTGACATTGAATGGGTGATTACAAACCAGCCCCCAGGCACTTTCTCCAAGTCCGACATTCAAGACGCGAATGCCGTGCGTTGGCAGATTGAGCAACTGCATCGGGAACTCAAACCATTGACCGGGAGTGAAAAGTGCGAGTGCCGCAAAGCGCGTTCACAACGCAACCATCTGGCTTGTTGTTATCACGCTTGGCTCTCGCTGAAAGTTAAGGCTCACCAATTAGGCAAGAGCCTTTACGAGGCGCAGCGAGATTTATTCCGCGACTATTTGCGGGCAGAGTTACGCTCACCACGCATTTCTGCCTTTGGCATCAACTAAAGCGAAAGTCCTAAGTGTGTCATTTTACGGGTTACACCGTGCATCAATTTCAAGGGAAGAACCCAGACTGAATTCCTGTCGTTCTTTTTCAATTGCGTAAGTCCTGACTTGTCTGGTTCAACTGCATAACTTCTAATCTGTTCTTTTGATAGTCAATTTTGTTGTTTAGGAAATGAATATGGAATACCGTTTTCTGGGTCGCACAGGGGTGAAAGTTAGCCCGCTGTGCTTGGGTACTATGAATTTTGGGGGGCGCACGGACGAGAAAGAAGCCGCTGCCATTATAAACCATGCTATTGAGAGTGGGATCAATTTCATCGATACGGCGAACGTCTACGGTCACGATCCAGTCAACTTTGAGTTTGGACGCGGGCGCAGTGAAGAAATCATTGGGCGCGCGTTGAAACAAAATGGCAAGCGTTCACAGATTGTGCTGGCAACAAAGGCGCATTTCCCTATGAGCAATGACCCCAACGCACAGGGAAGCAGCCGCCGACACCTGATCGAACAGTGCGAGGCATCGCTGCAACGTCTGCAGACCGATGTAATTGACCTCTATCAACTTCACCACCCCACGAATGACGTGCCAATCGATGAAACCCTGCGTGCTAGATGATCTAATCCATACTGGCAAAGTGTGCTACATTGGCACAAGTTCTTTTGCCGCTTGGCAGATTATGGAATCGCTGTGGGTTTCAAAAGAGTGGGGGTTTAATCGTTTTGTCTGTGAACAGCCGGTATATAACCTGCTGAATCGGCGCGTAGAGCGTGAACTCATTCCGATGGCGCAGACCTATGGACTGGCGATCATCCCTGGTCGCCGCTGGCTGGCGGTTTGCTGACAGGCGGCTATCGGCGCGGTCAGGCAGCACCGTCCGATTCCCGGTACGACGCATTTTGGAAACAACCGAGTTATCTGACCGATGTGGTTTTGATGTGTTGGATGTGGTTGAAGCCCTAGCGAAAGAAAAGAATGTCACACCAGCACAGATTGCATTACGGTGGTGTATGGATCAACCAGGTGTCACCAGTCCGATCATTGGTCCGCGCACGCTTGACCAGTTGAAGAACAACCTGGGTGCGCTTAGAAGGGCGCTTTCTAGCGAAGATCACAAACGGCTTGATGCGATTGCACCGCCGGGTCAGATGACCGTTCCCTTCTACGGCCATGATGGTTTCGCGTGGACGACCTGGGGACCGCATCGTTATCGATAAGATAGAAGTCACTTAACAGATTGTTTTGATCGATAGAGGAGTTCATCCATGCGGGGTTACATCACCCGGCTGGTGGTCATTAATGCTCTGATTTGTGCTGTCTTCGGCGCATTATTTACCATACCAATTGGACGGCTTGAAGTTGGACTCATCGGTGGATTATTATTCGGTGTGACAAGCGGTTTATTCATCGAACTGACCTTTCGACGTTGGAAAGACCGCTGGTTATATCATCGTCGGTTGCTGTTTCTGGTTCTATTGGAAGTGCTGCTGACTCTCTATTTGCTGCTCCCTGCCTATATCGTGTATTTCAATTTGCGTCCCGCACGACTGCCTATAACTGAGATGCCTCCCGAACTGATCAATATCGCGCAAGAGGTCGCATTGTCGACCAGCGACGGAATTACGCTGTCTGGATGGTATATCCCGCCCCAAAATGGAGCAGTGATCATTGCTCTGCATGGGCTTGGCAGCAATCGTCTGGGTGTACTGCCTCATACCCTGATGTTGGCTGAACAGGGGTACGGTGTTCTCATGATGGATATGCGTGCGCATGGCGCAAGCGGCGGCGAGGTATTTGCAGATGGCTGGAATTCCGCTGTCGATGTCCGTGCGATGGTGGATTATCTCCAATCACACCCGGAAGTTGAGCATATCGGCGCATTGGGTTTATCGGCGGGAGCCATTTCGATACTTCATGCTGGTGCTGCAATCGAAGCTATTGAAGCCTTTGTTGCTGATGGCACAGGTGTTGCGGCGATAGAGGATTTACTTGATCCCCTATTCCACATCCCGCTATTGCCTGGCTCCTGGTGCCGGATTACTGGATGGGTTTTCGCTTTACAGGGTTATTCAGTGGGGTGCAGCCCTTGCCATCGCTGCGGGAACAGGTCAGGAGCATTGCGCCACGCCCAATTCTGTTTATCGCGGGAGCGGAGTCGATGTGGGAATCGGAACTGGCTGCGAAGTATGCTCTCAGTGCAGGGGCTGCGGCGGATGTATGGGTTATCCCTGATGCGGGACATGTAGCTGGTATTTTCACTGACCCAAACGAATATACCGTTCGTGTGCTGGCTTTTCTGGATGCTGCCCTGATAGAATGAAGAGTATAAACAGGCGTTAAAAATATAAAATCTACATACGTGGCCCCACGCCACGCCATGGTCAAAAACTCACTTATCACGCGCTACCACCTGAAGCCTTGTGTCAGACCGTCATGCAGGGTCACTACCGTACGGATACCTACCAAGTCACCGCCCTACACCATGACTTCCCTGACCCCCTCAATGTGGTCATTTTGGTCAAAACCAATTTGCGCACAGGCCGTACCAGCCATGTCGTCCTGTTTAGCACTGACTTGACCTTATCAGCCGCCCAACTCGTCGATTACTACAACTTGCGCTTTCAAATTGAGTTCAATTTCCGCGATGCCAAACAGTATTGGGGGCTGGAAGATTTCATGAATGTCTCTCCGATTGCCCTCACGAATGCCGTCAACCTCGCCTTTTTTATGGTCAATTTCTCGACCATGCTCTTGCTACCCCATCGTCAAGCTCAAACCGATTTTAGTGTCCTCGACTTGAAGGCTCACTATCGTATCCAACGCTATCTCGACGAAACAATTAAATGCCTTCCGACTCTGCCCACTCCTGATTTAATCTCGCTCATCAGGCAAAAACTCAGCGCACTGGGCGGCCTTCGCACTCGTCAACTTCAAAAATCCGCCGCATAATTGGCGAAGGGATTGATATAGGGAAGATAAAATTATGCAGACTATAAATAGCGAGATAGCACTAGCGAACAGGGCGATCTGATCAGATCGCCCTGTTTTTGTAGGGTCTGTTGACAGTGTAATTCCCGTAGGGACGCCATGCCTTGCGCCCACCGCTAAAGCAGCGGGCTGAAAGCAGCCACCCCTTCGGGGCTTGGAAACCTCCACCCCGTAAACACAGAGAGAATCTCTCCCCCTTTCCCTGTGTAACGGGAAAGGGGGGGACAGGGGTTCTTCTAAAAACCCCTGTGGTGTGCGGTGCTAGTTTGACTTTGTTGGCTCTGCCGTCGCTTCCATGGGGGATTCTTCCGCGCCAAGAACGGCAAACTTGCCATCAACGACGATCTGCGCAATCGGCGGATGGAGCGGATCACGGTTTTCATCAAAGCTGAAAACCCCTAGTGGGCTATCAAACTCTTGGATTGCGGCAAGTGCGTCGCGCACTGCTGTGTGATCGGCGCTGTTGGCGCAGCGAATTGCCGTCGCCATGAGCCACCCGCCTGTGTAGGCTTGCGCGGCGAACTGGTCAGGATCGGCGTTGAACATCGCCTTGTACGCTTCAATGAAGTGCAGGCTGGCATCGCTGTGATTTGGGTTGCCCAAATTCCACGCCCCACCAACGATCAACCCGTTCGCCGCCGCGCCAGAATCGCGCAGAACAGCGGGCGAGTTAAAGCCATTGCCGCCGATGATCGGACCGGTGTAGCCCAGTTGTTGGCGTGCCTGCAAGATGATCGGCACGGCTTCCTGTGCCAGCGCCGAAACGATGATCGCATCGGGGTTCGCGCTCAGCAGTTTCGTCAGTTGTGCGGTGAAGTCCACATCGCCGCGTGCGAAGGTTTCCTCACCAAGAATTTCGACCTTGTTTTCCTCAAGAGCAGCTTTAAAGACCTGAAAGCCGCTCTTGGTGAAATCATCGTCGTTTCCGTACAGAATACCGACCTTCTTCAAGCTAAGTGCCGTCGTCACCTGCGTGATCAAGCCGGGAATAACGGCTTTTTCGGGGAGGCTGTTACGGAACACATAATCGCCCATCTCAGTGATCCCTGATGCTGTGTTGCTCACGCCCAGAACAGGAGTCTTGTTTTCTTGGGCAATCGGGTCAGCGGCAAAGGCAGAACTGCTCAAGGTCGGGCCCAAAACGCCGACGACCTTCGTCTCTGTGACGAGCTTCGTCATTGCCGCAATCGCCTGATCTTTGTTTCCAGCGTCGTCCTCAAAAACGGCGGCAAGTGTCGCCTTGCCCAGATAACCCGAAGCGTTGACCTCGGCGATGGCGAGTTCAACACCGTTTTTCTGTACTGAGCCATACACGGATGTCCCACCAGACAACCCGAAGATTGCCCCGATGGTGATCGTATCGGCAAGGGCTGCCGGATCTGCGCAGCTTTCCCAGTCACCCATAGGTGGTTTATCGTCAGCGCGGGGCGACATGACCGGAAGCGCCGCCAGCGCCATAATCAACACAAGCAAAACGAACGTTGGTTTACGCATTGTCCACCACTCCCAAAAGATGTTTTCCAAATCGTGACAATTATATAGCGCCATAACGGGTTTGCCACAAGGGGAAGTGCGGCAAGCGTGATTTTTAGGGGAGATAGAGGGCTGTCTTGGAGAGATAAAAAATCCCCTTTCCTCCCATGAGAGGAAAGAGGAAGATAGCGAGAAGGGAGATGCTGCCCTTCATCCCCACAAAAAGGAGTGATCGCAGCCCCCCAATACAGCGGAGGAAATCGCTCCCCCTTTCTTCGCCTGCGGGGAAAGGCGACTGCTGCGCAGTAACCGGGGGGGATAGGGGTTCTGAACCAAAACGTCAACACAGCCAAGTTGGTCACGCTTGAGGGTTCTCCTTCTTGGCAGATGGTGCTTTTTCTAATTACGGACATGTCTTTGGGTTAGGGAGGACGTCTTTCCAAGCCGCGAAGGAGTGGTCAATCCTAGTTCTCTGTTTTCGCGGCGGGGTCACTGGGGTTACACTATCAACGTACCCTATACCAAAGGGCTGTCGAGAGCAAATCAATGCCGCTCTCAAAATCCTCACCTTGAAAAGCGTCTTTTCATCGCCTATAATGCGGGCGCTTTAACGTTACCAAAACGCGCAAAAATCGATACTCTGTGGAGAGTCTCCCATGCCAAAACGCAAGATCAATCACGAGACGCGCCGCCAGTTTGCGCCGAAAGCGCAGAGCGGTCAGAACGTCAGCTTTTCACAGCGAAAGACGAAACGCCTCTTTCGCCCCAATCTACAATGGGCAACCATCGAATTAGATGGCAAGATGGTGCGTGTACGGCTTTCTGCTAAGCAGATTAAGGGCCTATATAAGTCTGAGAAATAATGCTCCTCGCCCGCCTGTTCTTCCTCTGCCCGTGACTGGCCTTTTTAGGGTACTTGGTGCGGGCAAAGATGCTCCACTACAGTAAGCCGATCCCTCTTTTCTCCTTTGCCTGTGGGTGCGTTATCTTTATGTGTGCGAAAAGATAGGGGCTGTACGCTGAAACGATGCGCGAAAATTCCGGGCGAAGTGAAATTACCCACGATCCCCAATTTTCGTTATCATACGCCGCGTGTTAGTTGCTATACACTGCTATGAAAAAAAAAGACGCAAGAAAGGTCTGAAGTCAGCATGGCGAATACCCCTATCACTGTCGCTAAGGGCGATGGTATTGGTCCCGAAATCATGGATGCTTGTCTCCACATTTTCAAAGAGGCGGGCGCACGCATTGACATTGAGGAAATTGAGGTTGGCGAACAGGTCTATCTGCGGGGGAATTCCGCAGGGATTGACGCCAGTTCATGGGATTCCTTGCGGCGGACGAAAGTGTTCTACAAAGCGCCGATCACCACCCCACAGGGCAGCGGCTATAAATCGCTCAATGTGACGACGCGCAAAATGCTTAGCTTATATGCCAATGTGCGTCCTTGTGTTGCCTATAACCCCTTCGTGCGGACGAAGCACCCCGGTATGGATTTGGTCATTGTCCGTGAAAATGAGGAAGACCTGTACGCCGGCATCGAACATCGCCAGACGGATGAGGTCTACCAGTGCCTCAAGCTGATCAGCCGCCCAGGATGCGAAAAGATCGTTCGCTATGCCTTTGAATATGCTCGCCAAAATAAGCGGAAAAAAGTGACCGCCTTCACCAAAGACAACATCATGAAAATGACCGATGGGTTGTTTCATAAGGTCTTTGATGAGATCGCCGTTGAGTACCCCGATCTCGAAAATGAACACTGGATTGTCGATATTGGGGCGGCAAAAATGGCGGATACCCCAGAAGCCTTTGATGTCATTGTGCTGCCCAACCTGTATGGCGATATTCTTTCCGATGTCGCCGCGCAGATTGCCGGATCAGTCGGTTTGGCGGGGTCGGCAAACATCGGTGAACACGCTGCCATGTTTGAAGCCATTCACGGCTCTGCGCCGCGCCGTGCGGGGCAAAACCTGGCGAACCCGTCAGGGCTGTTCCTCGGCGGGGTGATGATGATGGTCCATATTGGGCAAGCCGATATTGCCGAATTAACCCACAATGCCTGGCTGCGCACGATTGAAGATGGCATTCACACCTACGACATCTTCAAAGAAGGCATTAGCAAGGAAAAAGTCGGGACGAAAGAGTTTGCCCAAGCTGTTGTGGCACGGTTGGGCAAAAAGCCCGAACAATTAAAGCCTGCCCATTACGCCACAGGGGAAACAACCACCCCGAAAGCGGCAGCGGTGGCAATCCGCACGCCGCAAAAGAAAGAAACAATCGGCGTTGACGTTTTTGTCTACTGGACAGAGCGCGATCCAAATGTCCTCGGCGCGAAGATGGAATCCTTCAATGGTGAGGGGTTAAATTTGGGGATGCTGAGCAATCGTGGACAGAAGGTTTACCCCGATGGCCTACCAGAAACCTTCTGCACCGATCACTGGCGCTGTCGTTATCTGTCTGAAGGCGGTACGCCGCTCACCCACACCCAGATTGTGAATTTGTTGGGGCGTGTGGCGGCGGGCGGTATCGATTTTATTAAGACGGAACACCTCTGCACCTTTGATGGGGAGAAATCATTCTCGCTAGGGCAAGGCGAATAGGCATCGCGTCTTACCCCTATCCCCTACCCCCTTTCCCTGTGTACGGGGAAAGGGGGAGAGAGTCCCTCTCTGTTTATGGGGTGGGGGTTAGGGATTTCAAGCCCCAAAGGGGGTGGCTGCTTTCAGCCCGCTCCTGTAGTGGCGGGATTACTGAGGTAGGACTTACGCAGTTGAACCTGTTACCTTGTATTCATCGAAAGGGTGGATTGAGGGGGAAGCCCCTCAAAACCTCTTTACCCCCTTCTCCCTAAGGGAGAAGGGGGTAGGGGGATGAGGGCAAGTGCGTAACTCCTATGAGGTTACACTGTCAACACAACCTAGTAAGTACGTCCGACAAGTGCGTTCGATGTTCCCACGCCGGATGCACTTGTCGGCTGCACCATGAGGGTATCTCTACCGATATGGATTAAAGGGCTACGGCATGACCGAATGGCAATTTCCCCAAGAGATCACCAATTTTGCTGAGGCTGCCCGTCGTTTTGTTGGCTATGTCGAAGCAGCGCATACCTACGAACTCCTCGAACGGCTGGTGCGCGGGGCGGCAGCCGTAGGGGAGCTTTACACCGCCGGACTGTACTTGCCCATCCAAGACCCACCAGAAGACCCTGACGAGCCGCCCGCCCCCCAAAAAATTGCCGAATGGGAAGGCTATGAAGAACTGACCATGTTCTGGCATGTGCCGGATGCCTATGCCTGGGGGGCGCCGGAAGTCGTCTCCCTAACAGACCTCTTGTTGGATACCCACCGCGATATTAAACAAGGCTTGATGCTTTTTGATCAAGGCGTTGCCGACCAAGACGAAGCGATCTTAGGTCATGCCCTTTGGTACTGGCGAGACCGGATGGAAAAATATTGGGCGGCGAAATCTGTAGACGCCCTACGGGCATTAAGTCGGGCGATTCAGAAGGTCAGTAATGGTGAGCGCGATTTCTAGCGCCCGTCTTTCTTTACGCCGCATACGGATAAAACCGCTCCTCATCCTCCTCACCGTGCTATGGGTTTGGGCAGCACGCTTACCCTATATGCCAAATCTGACCAGCCCGGCGTCGATTCGTCACGATAATTCGTGGCAATTGGCAATGTCTGCCTTGTGGGATCAGGGTGAGCTTTTAGGACGTGAGGTCACCTTTACCTATGGGGTGTTGGGGCAAGCCCTTTTTGCTTTAGGGACACACCTCAATGTGACGGGGCTTCCTCACAACGGATTTCCCCTTGCCCACGCGGTCTTGATCGCCGCTTCATTGGTTCACCTTGCCCTCGCCCTTTTGCTTTGGCGGCGGCTGAGTGCCTTGTGGTCGGTAGTTGTCATATTTGGTATGGTGGTAATTTGCGGGATCGATTATTCTCACCTGCGCCCAACACTGCTCATCCTTTATGCCGTTTTGTTAGCGCGGGCGTTGGAATCCCCCATTCCTCGTGGACGGTTGCGGTGGGCGGCGTTGGCTGGATTATGTGCCGTTTATGGTCAGTTGATCTCCACCGACACGGTGATCTACATGCTAGGGGGGGGATTTCTTCTCTCCCTCATCGGGCTTGTGCTGCGTCTCCTATGGTTACGTGGCAGCACCACTATCCAAACGAACCTCCCAAGCAATGGGGAGTTTGCCCGTCTCAGCCTCATCATACTGGGCATTGTCATCATCGGAAATATAGCGATTAGCCTATTTTTCACGCTCAGCAGTTCCGCCTACCCCTCTTTTTTTCATTACCAAAGCCAAACGCTCGCCATCGCCGCGAGTTACGCCATTGCCCAAGTGTTTCCCTGGTCGTATCCGCCGCTGGCAACGCTCGTCTTGGGCGGCGCGGTGGCAGCCTCTCTGTTTTTTACTCTTTTCATTCTACAGAGCGGACACTTGCCCGCACGGGAAAGGCTGAGCTACCTCCCTTTGGTTGTGGTGGGGTTGGTCAGCCTTCGCAGCGCTGTGACGCGCAGTGATCTATGGCATATCGCCCTTGCCATCCTCCCACTGGTCGGCAGTTTTTTGATCATCGGTGACTGTCTTATCGCTCAGGGGTATATGGCAGAAAACAGAACGCAGGGGGTGCGTACCCGCCGGGTACGGATCGGTCTGTGGATGGTCATCTTCATCGGGTTGATTGGGAGCAGCCCGCTGCCGAAAGGTGATCTTTTACGCGGGCTTTGGACGGCAATCAGCAACCCTTTTCAGGTGCGTGATACGTTCGAGGCATACCGCACGCAAGCGATTCCCCCCGAAACCATTCTACCGCAAGGGATCATCGATTATGTTGGGACGGGTCTGTTTTTTGCCTTTCCTCAAGACAGCTACCTGCCTATATTACGGGAGGCGGCGGGCGCACGGGTCTTTCTGCCCATTGGTGATCTCTACAACGCCCATACGATCACCCTTCAGACGCCTTATAGTCAATGGTTAACCGAAAGGGACATAACGCCCATTTATGCGCCAGGGAAGGGGATCGATGATGTCCAAGAGGTGACGCGCCTCCCCCGTGTTTGGGATGCGCTCTACCAGCAGTTTATGATTGCCGCCTCGCTTAACGACGGGCATTACCTTCTGAAGCGCCGTACAGCCCCGCCTACTGACGAACAGCGCATACCTTTGCCCTTTCAAAGCAGCACAAGGGATCGAAAGCTCATCGTCCGTTTGAATGCCCCCGCCACATGCAGCCTGATCGCCCTGACGATGCAAGTTGATTACCCTCTGACACGCTTTGTTGGGCGACCAAACCCATTTCAGGTCAGTATTCTTGCCAATGGGTTTCTCCTTGAGACGACGAACCTTGTGGCATTAGAGGTTGGGGCGTCTTTTCAGACCTACATCCGGCTGATGGACACACCAGAGACGATGATCCGGCTTTTGGGAACAGAGGCTGTCCCCGCTGTGACCTGGGATGAATTGGTGATTCGCGAACTGCCGACAGGTCTATTGGGCGTTTCCCCATCGGCGCTGCTGGTCAGCGGCGTGACGTGCCTCACCTACGAACGCCCCGGTATGGCGGAGGCAGCCCTCACGACCCCGACTCTAACGCCGGACGATTCTAGCTTTGACCTGACCCGTTCCGAAGCGTGGAATGGCTTTCGGATTGCCCGCGAAGAAGGGGCTTGGTTTCGGGTTACGGGGCGTGATCCAAGCCTGTTTTACCGCCCGCCGCTCGATCTTTGTGCTGCTGAATACAGCCATGTGGCAATGGCGCTGCGCGTCCCACCGGGGGAGGGGACGAGTGCCGCCGAGGTCTTTTTTGCCCTTGATGGGGATATGACGGCGATGGAGACTGCCTACCTAACCCTTCCCCTTTTGGCGGATGGCGAAGTCCATCGTTATGCCGCGCCCCTTGCCGCGCTTAACCTCCCGCCGTCAACGCACATTACGGGCATTCGCTATGATCCGATCCTCGGTGCGGAGGATGCCTCTCACCGCCTTGAACTGATCGATTTCCGCTTGATTCGCGCCCAACAACCGGAAAATTGCCCACCACCCCAACCTGATACCCCCCGTGAGGAGTCATTTTCACTGAGGGCATGGCAGGCTGTCAACGCGATGGTGGCGACAGAGACACTCGGCTCTTGGCGTGTTTTGGGGGATGACCCTCAACTCATCTATGAGCAACCGCTTTCCCTTTGCGTGGGAGACTACGCCGGCTTAGGGGTGCGTTTGGCAACGACTCCTGATGCGGTCGATCCCTTTATGCAGTTGTTTTTCCAAATGGATGGGAAAGGGGAGTTCAACGAGCCGCAGTCGCTGCGTATTGGCGGTATCAGCGATGGGACAGTTCATGAGTACATCTTCCTGTTTGACGATCTCCGCGAACGCTATGGGGACGAAGCGCGGATCACGCGGCTGCGCTTTGACCCCATCGCAGCGGGGGCAGAGGCGGGAACAACAAAAGTCCAGATTGAGCGATTGTGGCTGGTAGGCTATGGTGAGCCTAGCTGTCGTTAGGAGGAAGGGCGGGGTCTCTCCGCCCTCAGAAGTTGAGGTGTTTTTATCTCGATAGAGCCATCATTGGCACATTCCCAGTCCTTAGCCCTTCACGGCGGTGTAGGTGGCGCTTTCCATAAAGAAGCGCTGGAACAAGAAGAACACCACCGCCATAGGCAGGGTGGTGATCACCGCGCCAGCAAGCAGCCGATCCCACAGCAGCACCTCGCCGGTAGACCCGCGCACGAGCGCCAGTCCAAGTTGAAGTGTCCACAATTCCCGTTTTTGGACGACAGTGATCAGCGGCATGGAAAAGTCATTCCATGATCCCTGAAAACTGAAGATCGCCAGTGCCGTAAGCGCCGGAATCGCCAGCGGTAGGATGATCACGAAGAACATCTGAAAGCGCCCACAGCCATCAATAGACGCCGCTTCTTCAATATCCGCCGGAATGCTCTCGAAAAATTGCTTCATCAAGAAGATTCCAAAGGCACCCGTCATGGACGGTAAAATCAAGCCCTGATAGGTGTTCAGCAGCCCCAATTGGGAAAAGATGAGGTAGCGTGGGACAAGCAGCACAATGCCCGGCACCATCATCGTACCCACAAGGGCGGCGAAGGCGATTCCCCGTCCGGGAAATTTCACCCGTGCTAAGGCATAACCAGCCATACTGTCGAGGATCAGGTGAGTGAGCGTCACCGTGATAGCAATGATCGCGCTGTTCAGCGCCCAACGGGGAAAATCCTCACGGAAGATTGCCTGATAGCCGTCGGTGCTGACGCCTTGTGTTGGATAGAGCAAGTTCGGGTTAGCGTTGATGTCGGGAAGGGTCTTGAACGAGTTCGCCACCGAATAGACAAAGGGCATGATCATAGCGAGGGCAAACAGGATCAAAAAGCCATAAGTCAATGTGATGCGGAACGTCCGCAGCAGGGCAGCGCGTCCGGCGGGAACGCTCTGTACAATGGTCGGCGTTAGTGTTGAGGTGGTCATGATGGTGTTCCTCCCCTTAGTTCGCTTTTCCCATCAGACGCCGTTGGATGAGGGTGAAGATGACAATGATTACAAACAAGACAAAGGCTGTTGCTGCGCTCAGAGAGGCTTCCCCCCGTGAAGTGGAATAGGCAAGGTAAGCAATTGTCGTCGTTGTTCCCGCTGGTGCGCCTTTGGAGATCACAAAAATTTGATCAAAGACTTGGAAGGTCCCGATCAAGCCAAGGGTGATCACAAAAAATGTTGCGGGGCGCAGCATGGGGAGCGTGATCTTGCGGAACTGCTGCCAGCGTGTTGCCCCGTCTACACTCGCCGCCTCATACAAGGGGGCGGGAACATCTTGGAGGGCGGCGAGGAAAATCAGCATGAGCGTGCCGCTTGTTGTCCAAATGGCAAGCAGCATAATCGCCAACATCGTCACACTGGGACCGCTCAACCAATTCCAAAGCGATTGACCGAAGAAATCAGATTTCGTCAGCCAGTCTGGGGCAGTACGTGCCGTGACCCCAAACACACGAAAAATATTGTGAAAGACCCCGTTGAGGTCGTTCAGCCATGTGATCGGTCGATAACTTCCCCCGCTGAGACCCACCAACAATTTGTTGATGATGCCCTCCCGATTAAAAAGCCACAGGAAAACTGTCCCAATAACGACAGCGGAAGTAATTGATGGGAAATAGAAGGCGGTGCGGAAAAACCCCCGCATTTTGAGAAAGCGCTGATTAACAATGACTGCCAGCAGCAGTGAGAGTGCTGTTTGCGCGGGGACAACCCCTAGGGCGTAGTAGGCGGTGTTCTTCAGCGCTTTCCCAAACGCCTCCCGTTCTGGCGAATCTTTAATGAGCAGTTTTTCGTAATTTGCCAGCCCTACGCCTTGTGCCTCGTTAGGCGGGGTTAAGCCCGTCCAGTTGGTAAAACTGACCACAAACGCGAAAATCATCGGGATAAAGACAAAGAAAATCACCACAAGCAGCGCCGGGGCAACAAACCCCAAACCAGTGAGCGCCTCTTGCGCGTCTTTGTTCAGCCGTAACCCATCATCCCTTGTGGGAGCGGATAAGGTACTCGTCGTCATAAACAACCTCCCCCAAAAAGACTAGTTTCCTGCGACGCACAAGATAACGAAACACCCTTCCCAACCGCCCATCAAGACCGAACAGGGCAGAAGGGAAGGGCGCATCAAACCTACATCAGTCCATGGGTTTTGGGGTTATTCGCCCTTAAGGACGGCATTCCCCACTTTTTCAATGTCGCTAATGGCATCCTCTACCGTCACTTGGTCGGCAAACAGGAGCGCCAACTGCTCGTTCGCCTTGTCCTCGACCTTGCTAAAGCCAGAGACAAAGCGCCAGCCGCGTGCGAACTCGGCGCTCTTGAGGTAGACCTCTCGATCTGGGAAGGTCTTGACGAATTCAGCGGCAACGCTCATGCGGCTTGGCAGGACGCCCGTGCCATCCGTCCACGTCTTCATGCCTTCTGCCCCAACGAGGTAGTTCAAAAGCGTGAGGGAGGCTTCAGGATTCTTCGCCTTCTTGCCAATCCCATAGCACACGGTGAACGCCAACGAGCCTTGCTTGCCCGTCGGACCAGCCGGCAGTTCAATCGTCTCGTACTTCAGGTCAGGGTATTGATCAGCAAGGAAACCGACAACCCAGTTGCCTTCTAACGCCATCGCTGCCAAACCCTTGCCAAATGCCTCACCACCCCAGCCTGCGCCGAGGTCAGAGGGCGTGCGGGCAAAGCCATCAAGGTACAGCCCACTGTAGAACTCAAAAGCAGATTTCGCTTCGTCCGTATTCAGCGCCATTTCGGTTAGATCGCTGTTCGTCACTTCGCCGCCCGCCGCGTAGATGAACGCGCCCAGACGGTCAAAGGAAGGTCCGTACACGATACCTGCCACCGTGTCGGTGGTTAGTTTTTCGGCTGCGGCGCGAAGTTCATCCCATGTCTTGGGGGCTTCTACGCCAGCGGCTTTGAACATCTCGGTGTTGATTTGGATTGCCAAAACAGAGAAGTCCTTCGGCGGGCAGTAGAACGTCCCCTTATCGCTAAAGGTTTCTACCAATGCTGGATAGAAATCTTCTGGGTTTTCCAGTTTATCGCCAATGGGCATCAGGGCATCGGATTTCACCAGATCGGGGAAGCGCTGCGCCGGCACATAGAAAACATCCGGCACATCGCCGCTGACCAACGAGTTTTGCAGCACAGTTTCATAATCGGGAACGGGTTCAAAGACGGCTTCAATCTTATCTTGGCTGGCGTTGAAGTCAGCAATGACTTTATTGAGCGAGGTATTCTCTGCCTCCGACCCTGACCAACCCATGAGGCGCAGTTTAGTTTTTTCTTGCGCCTGCGCGGTAGGAGCGCTCAACGCCCCCATCACTACCATCACGAACGCCAAAGCGACGAGTGTGAATTTCTTGTTCATCATAACCTCTCGAAATCAAGCTCAGGAACTGTGGTGGCGTATCCACCACGTATGAATTCGACCAACACACAAGAAGACCGCCGAGGCTCAGGGCGTTATCGCCAGCGACGCGCATCACCCCCTTTACCCCAAAGGTTGGCGGGGGCTGCCTTAAACGAAAACGCGCCCCTCCTCAGTGGAACGGGAAACCTTCCCAAAGTTCCTCTGTGGCTGAGCGTGCAAGGTATGGCTAAACCCCTACCGAAAAAGCTGCGCATAAAACAATCTCTGCGAAAAAGGTGCTTAAAGAGTCAACTTAAACGTTTAAGCTATAAAGAGTGTATAGAGATTTGGAGGGCTTGTCAAGAGGGCTATCCAAGAAAGGGATTTATAGGGGGAGGATTAGGTTCCGCTGACAGTGGAATTCTCGTAGGGGCGCTATGCATTGATGCATGGCGCCCTCACCCTCGTAGACAGGGGAAGGGAGGGGTAGGGCGCGGACGCCCCAGGGGGCGTCCCTACGGGGATGGCGGGTTAGAATGTCACCGCCCCCTAGAGCGCGTTAGGGCAACTGCCCTAACGCTTGGTAGGAAGCACCCTGAAAGAAAGACAGGGGTTGTGACCACCTCCGCCACCTACAAACACATCAACCGATTTATAGATCGCCGTTCACCACCGCCAAGACAACGACCCCAATTAGGACAAGAACTGGAAAGATTGTCCCCAATGGCATTTGCCCTGTTTGCAGCGCCAAAACGCCAACGATCAGCAGCAAAAAACCGCCCAACCACGTGAAAATACTCACCCGCCAGCGTTGGTTTGTCTGGTAAATTCCTGAACCGAGCAGAATTGCTCCCCCTATCACACTAACCCATGCCGGGTTAAGCTGTGGGTACATGATGTCAACGATGAACAAAATGGCGATCATGCCATAGATCGCTGACTCGAATGAGCGTTCCCGTACTTGCCGTTGGTTTCGGCGGGTGGATCGCCGTCGGGAGGTGCGTCTATAACTCATATGCCCCTTCCTCTCCTTTTGCGGTAAAACCTTACGTGATTATAATGCCATTCGCACACTTGTACTGATACCCAAAATAGGGGGACTGTATGGCTCGCTATCGGCTTGTCTTGGTTGGCTTTGGTGTCGTTGGGCAAGGGTTTATGCGCTTATTGACAAAAAAAATGGCGCACCTTGCCCAGACCGAAGATTTTCAGGCACAAATTGTCGGTGTTTATACGCGGCGGGCATCGCTCTATGCCCCACAAGGGTTAGAGATGTCCCTACTGCTCGCCGCAGCCGAGTCTGGCTCAATCGCCCATTATCCCGATCAGCCAGGAGTGCGGCGCGATCTTGACGCACTGACGATGCTCAGCCAAGCCGACTATGACGTTTTGATCGAAGTGACCCCAACGGACTTCACAACGGGCGAACCCGCACTCTCTCACATGCGAACGGCACTCAACGGGGGAAAAGCCGCCATCACGGTGAATAAAGGTCCACTTGCCCTTGCCTACCGCGAGTTAGCGGCGTTGGCGCGAGATCATCGAACATTTTTGGGCTACGAGGGTACCGTCATGGGCGGGACGCCCTGTATCCGTCTTGCCGAAGCGGGGTTAGCTGGCAGCCTGATTACAGCCATTCGCGGTGTTCTCAACGCAACGACAAATTACATCCTCCAACGGATGGAGGCGGGCGTAAACTATGCCGAGGCATTGGCAGAAGCACAGCAGCTTGGTTATGCCGAAACCGACCCCACCGCCGATGTGGAAGGCTACGACGCAGCGGGCAAAATCACCATTTTTGCGAATCTACTGCTTGGTGGGTCACTGCGCCCGGAACAGGTCGAACGAACGGGGATTACCGGGCTTAGCGCGGCGGATATGGTGGCGGCAAGAGATGCTGGCGAACGCTGGAAGTTGATTGCCGCTGCGTGGTACGATGGCGGTAAGGTCGTCGCCTCGGTTAAACCTGTTCGCTTACGCCTTGACGATCCGTTAGCGAACGTGGCAACGAACGGGGTGATCTACACAACGGACACGCTTGGCGATGTCACCCTGATTGGGGCAGGGGCAGGTGGCGAGGCAACCGGCTTCGCTATTTTGACGGATTTGTTGGCGTTTCATAAAATGCAATCAGGGCGGGTTTCGTAATTCGGCTGCGGTGAAACGACAGGAATACATCGGCACCTATCACTATCACTATCACGCCTCGGTCTAGAGACAGGGGCGTTTTTTTTCGGATGCTCTATAATTTACCTTCATCTGGAAAGGACACTGAGTGGTTTAGAGGTCGCTTATGCGTCGGGGATGGATTGCTCTCGCTCTTATTATCATGGCAGTGTGCTTTGTTCAGCCAGGGGTTGCCCGCGCTGATGATGGGAAGTATGTCGTTGTTGCTGGCGATACGCTCTTTCGCATTGCCCAAAAACACAGCATCTCTGTTGATCTTCTGGCGGCTGCCAATGGCATTGCCAACACCTCCCATATTTACGTTGGGCAAGTTTTGGTGATTCCCAGTGGGCAGACAGCACCCATCCCCACTGGCGATACGCCAGCACAGCCCGCCCCCCCAACTGAAAACGGTTATTACACTGTCCAGCGGGGAGACACCCTAAACAAGATTTCAAAGGCATTTAATGTCACGCTCACTGCGCTGATGAACGCCAATGGGATCGTCAACGCAAACCTGATCAGTGTTGGGCAGCGCTTGGCAATCCCGGGCGCGTCAACGACGACGCCCCCCGCTACGAACCCTCCGGCTGCTCCGACCACACCGCAAACGTTCAAACTTCATGTGGTAAAGGCGGGCGAGGGCTTGGGAAAAATCGGGCAGCGTTATGGGGTCAGTTGGCAGAGCATTGCCGCCGCCAATGACCTCCCCAACCCGAATATCATCCATGTGGGAATGGTCTTAAAAATCCCCCCCCCGGATGCCACTGGAGCGCCGGCTCCCTCCAACCCCGCCGCGCCCGTCAGCAGCGGGAAACTCATTTTCGTCAAGCTGAGCGAACAGCGCGTTTATTTCTACCAAAATGGCGTCTTGCTCAAGAGCGTCGTTGTCAGTACGGGGCTGCCCGCCACACCGACTGTCACCGGGGATTACCGCATCTATGTGAAATACCGCTCGCAGACGATGTATGGACCGGGCTACTACCTCCCCGATGTTCCTTATGTGATGTATTTTTATCTTGGCTATGGGCTGCACGGCACGTACTGGCACTCCAACTGGGGTCGCCCGATGAGTCACGGCTGTGTGAACATGCCCACAGAGGAAGCACGTTGGCTTTACAACTGGGCTGAGGTCGGCACAAGTGTGCGGGTGCGCTGGTGAGCGCTGAATCCTTAACACCTGACGCGCTTGTTGCCGAGAACATCCGAGGGCGATATGCCACCCCCGCCCGGAAAGCCCATCTGTACCTCTTTCGCCTGCGCGGGGATACGCCTACTAAGGCGCTCATCCCCGCCCCTGACGCGGTGTTAAGGGCATGGGTTGATGAGGGGACAGGGCTGAGGCTAACCCCCATCAGTGAGGCGCTCCAGCGCTGCGCGGCTGCTGCCGGTATTCCGCTGCACACCATCCCACAGGGGGGGCAAAAACAGACGATGGCGCGGGTTGTGGTGTTCACCGCAGAGATGCCCGACGCCGAAACCGTGACGGTGCGGTTGGTAAGTCGGGCGATCCATTACCACCCTAAAGGGGAACGGATTGCCGATGAAGTTTGGAAACAAGCGCCCGATGGCGTTTGGTATTCTGTCCACATCCCTGACTAGGGTTGTGTTAACCGTGTACCTTAGTAGGGGCGCAAGCATTGCGCCCATCGCCGCCGCTAAAGCGGCGGGCTAGGAGCAGCCACCCCTTCGGGGCTTGGAACCCCTAATCCCCACGCCGTAAACAAAGAGAGGGGACTCTCTCCCCCTTTCCCTGTCTACGGGGAAAGGCGACTGCTGCGCAGTAACCGGGGGGGATAGGAGTTCTGAACCAAAACGTCAACACAGCCTAGATGACGTCCTCCGCCCAATCGAGAACCAGTGTTGACACTAACACGATAGGTATACCCACCTTGCTTTAGCGATGGCAGGATCATCGATTCTAGAACTGAGCTCGTCCGTGTGTTGGGCGTGATAGGGGTATTCTAGCCTTTCAAAGTAGTGAAATTTGCTTAGGATGATCTGAACCCGCCTCTTGGAACGCCTCACGATCAATCTCTAACCCACGAATGGCTAAGACTTCGCGGGCAGGGGTGCGGTCTCCGCTGGAACTGATGCGGCGCGGCGACATGAGGAAAACAAGCTGGAACCCGCGCTTTTTATAGAGATCAATGATTCGATCCGTCGCTTGGTTCGAGAGAACAACAGGCCCTTTATGCTCCACAAGCCAATCCGCCAATGCCACTTGCTGTTTCCAGGTAAAGCCTTCTTTGGCGTAACTCACAAATTCCACGTCATAAGGCGGGTCGGCATAGACAAAATCCATGCGGTCTAGCCTGACAGCCTCAAAATTGCTGGTCTGAAGCTGCCATGCGGAAAGCGGCTGCTGGTAATGAGAAAAATCCGTTGTGTACTTGATCGTTTTGTATTTCCCAAACGGTACATTGAATTCACCGCGCTGGTTAAATCGGCACAGTCCGTTGTAGCCAGTTCGGTTGAGGTAATAAAAGAGCTGCGCCGCCTCTGGACCGTGCGTTTCACCCTGCCGGATCAGCATATTGAAGCGGTCCCGCCCCTGATAGTAGGCATCCGCCTTGTTTTCCATCGAGATGGTGATTGCCAACCCCTTTTGAAGGTGCTGGTAAAAGTTGACGAGATAGGGATTGATGTCGTTCAATAGGGCGCGTTCAGGAAGCAGCCCCAGAGTCACGGCTAAGCCGCCACAAAACAACTCAACCAGTCGCCTATGTTCGTTTGATACCCATAATCTCCTCAAATGAGGCAGCAGCCAGCGCTTTCCCCCCGCCCACTTCAGCGGCGGCGTCAATGGTGTTGGCGAATGTGCTTTTTTCACGCAGAAATAACTGTATCCTTAACACAGTGGATGATTCGATTATAGAATTTTTTTCTGCCCACCACGTAGGATAAGGTCGAGCAAGGCAGCAGGCAGGCAACCGCGCAGGGCTGCCGCTAGGTGGATGGGGTACAGAGTGATTCCCCCTCGCCCATTGTGGGCGAGGGGACGAGGACACCTTTGCCTGATCTCAGCCCGCCGCAGCACGCCCCCTGCTAAACTGCCACCACTGGCACATCCTCCGGCGGGGCGAAAAATTCCTCGTACACAGCGTCATAGAGCGCCGTCCCATCACGCCCCTCCCCCTCGCGGCGAATCGGGGCGAGATCGTTGCGGAAGCCCGCGCTCAGGTCTACGCCGGTCCCCCCGTGCAAAATTGCCATCGCGTGAATTGCCGTGCCAATCGCATAGCGCACGGGGGGCGCGTCAAACTCATTTTTGTAGAATGCATTGCCTGTATACGCTTTGCTCATGTACACCCATGCCTTCAATAGGTCAAGGTAACGCGCTTCCTCATCACTACTCAACCCGGGCGCACATTCGGCAAGGAACGCTGTCCCCGTCATCTCTCCCAACCGCACGCGGATGTATTCCTCCCGCAGCCGCAGTGGATCGGTGTTCAAAGGGCGTACTTCCTCGCGGATCACATCGAACATCTCCGCCGCAAGGTGATCCAGCGCCCGCAGGAGCGATGCCTTCCACCCCTCATGCCCCGTGATCCAATGGGTGATTCGGAACTGATCGCTCCACGACGAAAAGGGCGTCACGGTGATATATCCAATCGGCGGCTGAATCCCCATATACTCATTCAGCGTCGTGATTTTGTAGCCAATGGCGGGCGCTTCATGCTTCAACAACCAGTGAAGAAAGCGTTCCTCTCCCAAATGATGATGCCCAAATGTTTCGCCGTTCGTGGCAACCAGCGTCAGCGCTCCCTTGCTCAGCCGCCGCCCTGCCAGTTTGTGCCGCGCCCAATGCCCCGCCCCGCCCACCGTCGAAATGTTGAACGAGAGATCGTTGGAAAGCTCATCATGGCGAACAAAGGTCGCTATCCGCCGCTGGGTACCGAGGTCAATCCAATACGGACCTGCCCCATCGTCTGCACCCTGAACCTGCCCCCCCGCCAAGATGGTGAACTTATAACCGAGCGCATCCACAACGTGCAAGGTGTCTGGGTCTACCGCCATTTCCGGCAGCCAAATCCCCTGCGGGTCGCGCCCGAAGTGATGGCGAAACGCCATTTTTCCCCAATAGAGTTCGGTGTGTTTGTCTTGGCGGCGGCGTAAGGGGAGCAGCACATCATGGTAGGAACTGGCAATAGCATTCCCCACACGCTTCTTCTGATTCACCGGGCGGTCTGCGGCGATGATGCGGCTATACGTCTCAGGGGCGCGTTTTTTCAACCACGCCAAAAGCGATTCGCCAACGTTGAAACTGATCCGGTCAAAGTTCCCGATCTCTGCGTTCGGGCGGTACGATTCGGCGGTGATCCGCACATTCCAGTTGCGATATTTCTCGGCGTCTGCTTCCTCCCCAATATCGCCAGTGATCGGGTTGCCTCGTGGGGGCTGATAAAAATGACTGTGTACGCAAAAATACTGATTCGGGCGTGGCGGCATGAGAGACCTCCTCCGCTCTGTAATTGTTTAACCTGCTCCCATTGTAAGGCAAATCGATTAAGACGGGGTGAAAGGTGGGCGTTTGCCCAACACCCGAAGTGCAGCCATCTTCAAAAGGTGGGATCATTGGGATTATCGAAAGCCCCGTAAAACCCCCTGCCTTTAGGCGTGGGCAGTATGTCACGCAATCATGGGGGGGAAGATTGGAGGTGATCGAAAAACCCCTCAAAATCGAACCATCCGCTGCCGCGCACATCCCATGTGGCAACAGGGACGCCCGCCGAAAAATTTGTGTTTTGACAAGACACCTCCCGCAGGAGCATTTTTTTGGGGTGTCTGCCTTGAATCAAAATGGCGTAGGGCGTGATGGTCCAGTGATCCAAAATGGTGCTGCGCATCCATGCCGTGTGGGGGCTGTTGAAATCAAGGCAAGGCGTAGGGCTAGTGGCGAGGGTAACACGAAGCCGTTGAGCATAACTGAACAACCAGCCCGCCTGGATCATCGTCGTCAGGGCAAAAATGATTCCCACATAGCGCATGATTTGCACCCTTTCGCCCCACTGAGCCGGTGGTTCAGCGGCGCGGAAGGAATCCATTGCCGCCGCAACGATGAAGGGGGTGGAAAGGGGAATCACAAAGAAACGGTAATTGAGGGCGTAACTCCATAAAAAAGGGCAGAGCGCCCACACAACCATCGCGCCCAATGCCATGACGAGCAAGATGGTTGTGGGAAGGTTCGGCAAGCGCATCTTCAGCACAGCCTTCAGTGGAGTACGGATCAGCATAAGTCCAACAAGCCATACCATCACTAAGGCAATCAGCGGGAGATTTGCCACCGTCCCCTGAAACAACTGCCATAAATTAGCCAGCGAGAGTTGTGCCGATTCGTATGGGTTGAGATTCGTCACACTGACGAGAGCGGCGACGCTACCTAAGCCCAACCAGAAAACTCCCCACCAGAGGCGTGTTCGCTCACGACGAAGGATACCTGTCACCAGCGCCAAAAGTGCGGTGATCCAAAATAAAATACACGCTGAGGGGTGGGCGATGAAGATGATCGGTGTGATAACGGTGAGGAGAGGCAGGTCATGTAGACACGGTTATCCTTCGCAGCGAGGACAATCGCCCCCCATAGAGGCGATCCCCTGTGGTCGCCCGCACGCTGCTCACCTTAAAGTGGGCAGTTGCCCAACACCCTATAGACGTTACGCAGTTGCCCTCATCCCCCTACCTTCCTTCTCCCACTGGGAGAAGGGGGGAATCTGTTTTTTGAGGGGCTTTCTCTCAAACTTCCCCTTTCCATGAATACAGGGTAAACAGGTGCAGCTGTGTAAGCTCTAATCCTAATAGCCTAATGCCCCTCCACCTTAAACAGCCATTCCTCAAATGCCCCAATGTAGCGGTAGCCGATTTTCTGGTAGATGCTGTTCGAGGTGGGATTCGCCATATCCGTGAACAAGGCACAGAAGGCATGTCCATTGTCCAAAAAGTGCTGGCTAAGGGCTGCCACCGCCGCCGAAGCGTATCCCTTGCCGCGCAGTTCGGGCGGGGTGAAGACGAAATTCACAACGACACCACTGAACGTCTTTCGTCCTTGTGCCGCCATCGAGACCGGCGCGGCATCGCCCTCTACATGCCACAGGTAAATATCCCCGCCTGCCAGCCGTCGTTCGCACATCTGGCGCAGTTCGGTACGGTTTGGTTCAGCCTGATGAAGAGCGTCGCGTTCAAACCCTACCGCCCACTCGGTCACTAGGTCGATATCAGACGGTGTTGCCACCGCAAGCCGTCCTGCGGGGGCGTTTGGTGGAGGCGTCACCACGCGCAGTTCGTAAATTCCCATCTCAAGCCCCTTCCGAGGGGTGATGCCCGTCTGCTCACGCCACAACCCGCCGAATCGCTCTGCCAACGGCGGACGCCCAGAGACTCCGCTAACCTCCCATCCGTTGGCGTGCAGATCGTCAGCGATCCTGACCATGGCTGGTACAGGATCGGGAGCATCGGAGTAAAGAGTCACATTGAAGGGGGGAGTCATAATCGCCGCTGTGAGGGAATCACCCTCGGTCACTGTCGCCATATAGGGCTTATGTTTCATCTGCCCGCCCTGCTCATGGATGCGCAGCGCCAAGCCGATCATCAGGTTGTTTAACGCTTCGGCACGTCCAAGCGCCTCTCCCGCGCTGGCAAGGAAGGCTTCGGCATGATCATGAAAACGGAAATGCATCCCCAAATTCTCCCCATCTTTGGCACCGACCCTTGACACCCCTCAATTCAATGATACTATACCTCGGCTAGTCGCAGGCAGCCGGACGGCAAAACAGGGCAAGACAAACCAGAACGAAACAACATTCAAATCTGGTCTTGACACTCCCCAAAACACCGTTACAATATGCGACACGTTGGGCAACACGCCCGACAGCACTTTACCAACCGAATAAGCGATAGAAAGACGTAACGTAGCATTAGAAAGACACGAGAGAAACGATTTCTCCGTGCCACATGGCAAAGCTACAAGGGCAAATGGTGAATGCCTAGGCGTCACGTGCCGAAGAAGGACGTGGTACACTACGAAAAGCGTTGGCGAGGAGTGTGCATCCGCATGAACCAACGATATCCGAATGGGGAAACCCGCATGGAGGCATGTCCATGCACGACTGACTGAACACATAGGTCAGGTCGAGGGCACCCGGTGAACTGAAACATCTAAGTAACCGGAGGAAAAGAGAATATTCTGCGAGTAGTGGCGAGCGAAAGCGGAACAGCCCGCAGCAACAAAAGCTTAGTCGAAAGTACTGGAAAGGCTGCCAAAGAGGGTGAAAGCCCCGTAGGCGACAAGCGAATAAGCTGCAAGGAGTATCACGGGACACGCTAACCCCGTGAGAAGATGGGGGGTCCACCCTCCAAGGCTAAATACACGAGACGACCGATAGCGCACAAGTACCGCGAGGGAAAGGTGAAAAGAACCCCGGTGAGGGGAGTGAAAGAGATTCTGAAACCATTTGCTTACAATCAGTCAAAGAGGTGAAAACCTTGATGGCGTGCCTTTTGGAGAATGAGCCAGCGAGTTAATGGATGTGGCAAGGTTAAGGCAGTAACAGCCGGAGCCACAGCGAAAGCGAGTCTGAAGAGGGCAGCGTCGCATTCATTAGACACGAAACCGGGTGAGCTACCCATGTCCAGGTTGAAGCGGAGGTAAAACTTCGTGGAGGACCGAACCGTTCCGCGTTGAAAAGCGGCTGGATGAGGTGTGGGTAGGGGTGATATGCCAAACGAACTCGGAGATAGCTTGTTCTCCCCGAAATCGCTTTAGGGCGAGCGTTGCGTGTTTAGTTGTGGAGGTAGAGCACTAGTTGGGCTAGGGGTCTTACGATTACCAAACCCTTTTAAACTCCGAATACCACAACTCCAAGCGCAGCAGTTGGACGGCGGGTGATGAGATTCGTCGTCGAGAGGGAAACAACCCAGACCCCCGGCTAAGGTTCCAAAGCCTTGGTTAAGTGGAAAACGAGGTGGGCGTGTTGAGACAGCCAGGAGGTTGGCTTAGAAGCAGCCACCCTTTAAAGAGTGCGTAATAGCTCACTGGTCAAACGCGCCTGCGCGGATAACGTAACGGAGCTAAACCAAGCACCGAAGCTAGGGATTAATGGTAGGGGAGCGTCGTGTACGGGACGAAGGTCAACGCGGTAAGCGAGGCTGGACGGTACACGAGTGAGGATGCTGGCATGAGTAGCGAGAAACATGTGAGAACCATGTTCGCCGTAAGTCTAAGGGTTCCGACGCAAGGTCAGTCCGCGTCGGGTGAGTCGAGCCTTAGCCGAGGCCGGAAGGCGTAGGTGATGGACAACAGGTTAACATTCCTGTACCGCCTTTAGGGAGTGAAGTGGGGACGCAGAAGGGAAGCACAGCCCCGTGATGGAAATCGGGGTGCCAAGCGTAGTAGCGAAGAGGGGGTAGGCAAATCCGCCCCTGAGCAAAAGCGCGACGGCGGAAGCGAAAGCTCGGAAGTGTGTGGGCCCAGCTGCCAAGAAAAGCCACTAAACGATGAAGTAAGGGCGCTCGTACCGCAAACCGACACAGGTAGACGAGTAGAAGATACCAAGGCGAACGAGGGAACCTTCGTTAAGGAATTAGGCAAATTAGCCCCGTAAGTTCGCGAGAAGGGGCGCTCAGGGGAACCTGAGCCGCAGTGAAAGGGCTCTGCTGACTGTTTAACTAAACCACAGGTCTCTGCGAAAGCGAAAGCTGACGTATAGGGGCTGAAGCCTGCCCAGTGCCGGAAGGTTAAGAGGAGAGGTTAGGAGCAATCCGAAGCTTTGAATTGAAGCCCCGGTGAACGGCGGCCGTAACTATAACGGTCCTAAGGTAGCGAAATTCCTTGTCGGGTAAGTTCCGACCCGCACGAATGGCCAAACGAGTAGAGCACTGTCTCAACGAAGGACTCGGCGAAATTGAATTACGTGTGAAGATGCGCGTTACCCGCAGTAGGACAAAAAGACCCCGTGGAGCTTTACTGCAGCTTGGCATTGCGTTAGGACACAGTCTGTGTAGGATAGCTGGGAGGCGAAGAACCTGGAGCGCTAGCTTCGGGGGAGCCGACGGTGAAATACCAGCCTGAGTGTGTTTTGACCCTAACCCGTTCCGTAAGCCGGAATGGAGACAGTGCCAGGTGGGCAGTTTGACTGGGGCGGTCGCCTCCTAAAGAGTAGCGGAGGCGCCCAAAGGTTCCCTCAGGTGGAATGGAAACCCACCTTCGAGTGTACAGGCATAAGGGAGCTTGACTGTAAGGCAGACACGCCGAGCAGAGACGAAAGTCGGGCTGAGTGATCCCACGACACCGAGTGGAAGGGTCGTGGCTTAACGGACAAAAGCTACCCCGGGGATAACAGGCTGGTGAAGTCCAAGAGTTCACATCGACGACTTCGCTCGGCACCTCGATGTCGGCTCATCGCATCCTGGGGCTGGATAAGGTCCCAAGGGTTGGGCTGTTCGCCCATTAAAGCGGTACGTGAGCTGGGTTCAGACCGTCGTGAGACAGGTCGGTCTCTATCCACTGTGGGCGTAGGGGGATTGAGGGGAGCTGGCTCTAGTACGAGAGGACCGAGCTGGACGAAGCGCTTGTGTGTGAGTTGTCGTGCCAACGGCATAGCTCAGTAGCGACCTTCGGAAGGGATAACCGCTGAAAGCATCTAAGTGGGAAGCTCGCCCCAAGATAAGTCCCCCCACCGGGCAACCGGGTAAGACCGCTCGGAGACTACGAGCTTGATAGGCGGGAGGTGGAAGCGCAGCGATGTGTGTAGCCAACCCGTACTAATGGTCGAGGGCTTGCTCCGTGTGGTGCGGAGAAATCGTCGTTCTCGTGTGCAGAACCATGAGACGTTACGTCAGCAGAAGGCTATCGCTTATTCGCAAGGGCTAGAGCAGCTTGTACAGCCCCCGGCAGGACGTTTGGGGGATGGTATGAGGGTGAAAGAGTTCTTGGTGATAGAAGCGGCGGGGGTACACCCGGTCTCATCCCGAACCCGGCAGTTAAGCCCGCCAGCGCCGATGGTACTTGTACGGAGACGTACTGGGAGCGTAGGTCATTGCCAAGTCCTTTTTTCACCTTCTTACCTTCCCCCAACCCCCCACTCCGGGGGTTTTTTCTTGCCCAAAACACGCCCGTGGTTGACATTTAAGGCGAGTCACCGACTCGCCCTTCCCCCAACCCTCATCCTCCTACTCCAAATATTGCGAGAGTTTGTCTGCCAATTCCCTAAGGTCAATCGGCTTCGAGACATAATCATTACAACCCGCCTCTAGCGCCCGCTCACGATCTCCCACCATCGCATGTGCCGTCAGCGCAATAATCGGGATGTGCTTCAGATCAGGCAGTGCCTTAATCTCACGGGTTGCCGTCCAACCGTCCTTATGCGGAAGCGATAAATCCATCAAAATCAAGTTGGGTTTTTCGGCAATCGCCTTATCCACCCCTTCCTGTCCATCCACTGCCAAAAGAACCTCATACTCCAGCGAGGTCAAAACATCCGTGATCAAAATACGGTTGTCGGGATTGTCTTCTACGACAAGAATGCGACCACCCATAGCCGATAATGCCTCCCAAATATGGCACGATGAGATCGAGGATAAATGCTAAGTATAGCCTAAATCTGTCTCCTTTTGATACGTTACTCCCCTTCGTTCGCCAAACGCTCTGTTCTGAAGTACGATCCCCACCATCGAAAAAATACCGACACACGCGCACGTATTTGGAGACGTAAGCATGACCTATTCTGCGGTGGCGACCTCAACAACGCCAGTGTTAATCATCTACCTTCTGGACATCAGCGGCTCTATGAGCCAAATGTTGGGCGATAAACGCCGCGTTGAGATTGTCTCGGACGCCCTTCAGGAAATCGCCACAGAGATGGTCGCCCGCTCAACAAAAGGGGAGATTGTGGCACCCCGCTATCGCTTGGCGATCTATGCCTACGAATCGCAAGTTCATGACATTCTCGGCGGGATCAAAACCATTGATCAATTCGTCCGTGACGGCGTTCCCGAATTTGCCCCGCGTGGCAGCACAAACTCCGCCGCAGCTTTCCTTGCTGCTGAGCAGCTTCTTCTCCAAGAACTCCCTTATATGTCTACCCACCCTGCCCCTCTCATTTGCCACATGACGGACGGCGAATATCAGGGCGATGACCCCACCCCCATCGTCCAGCGCATCATGGGTTTAGGGACAAACGACGGAAACGTGTTGGTCGAAAATATCTTTATTTCCGACAAAATCCTGAAAACCCCCGTTGATGACGCCTTCACATGGGCAGGCGTCACCAGTGAAGCCGACCTTGCCAGCGACTACGCCCGCGCCCTGTTGCGGATGAGTTCTCCTCTCCCCGATAGCTATCGCGGCGAGATGCAAGAGTTTGGCTACACCCTGAACAGCGCTGCCCCGATGATGTTTCCGGCGCAGACAAAAGACTTGATCCGTATGGCGTTCACCATGTCCGGCGCAACGCCGGTTGCCTGATCTGCCCCACCATGATCGTTACCATCAACCAAGACGGGGATACCCCTACCCGCCACGAACCATGTGCCATAGGAACGCTAACCTATCTTTATGATCGCTCGCGTGATTCACGGGCGGGCGGCGCTCCCGGACAAGATTTCATCGCCTTCGACGGTGGTGAGGATTGGCTTGCCTTTGCCCTCTGTGATGGCGTCAGCCAGTCTTTCTATGGTGATATTGCCGCCCGCTATTTAGGGGAACACCTTGTGGCATGGTTGGCAGCCGATCATAACCCAGAGTTTTTTTCTGCTGCGCTCAATGCTGCTCTCGCCACGTGGACACCAGATGCCTCGGCGCTGGTTGCGGCGAAACCGATACCCGAATCTCTCCCCCCTATGGTGCGGGATGCTCTCGAACGGAAACGAACGAATGGCAGCGAGGCGATGTTTGTCTGCGGGCGGGTCGATCACCGCTTGGGTTTGCTGTTTCTGGGGTGGATGGGTGATATGCGCCTCACCCTTTGGGATGAGCAGCAGCAGCCTATTGATCTTCCTGACCCCGTATGGGAAACCCGCGAACGATGGTCTACACGCTTGGGGGCGAAAAATGGAACGGCACATAGTGCGGTGCTGCCCCTTTCCGGCATTGGACGCATCCTCGCCTACAGTGATGGCGTGGGGAGTGATGCGCAAACACTTCATCATCTGCCCGTTGATGAATGGAACGACCTCGCTGCACACCGCCGTACACTTCCCACCAGTGATGATCTATCCATCTTTGCCCTCACCTTCACCCCGCTCACACTGTCCGATCCCTTGCCCGCGCCGATTCTTTCCCAACCAGAGCCGGATGAACCTGCCCTTCGTTGGACGGCGATCCCCGCTGCGGGGTGGTATCGGCTTGCCTTTGAGCGGGATGGGCGCCGCCTTCGCACGCTGGATACCTCTGCCGCACAGGCAACAAGCGCGATTCTTCCAACAGAACTTCTCGTAGAGGGGGCGATCATCTGCCGTGTGCAGGCGTTAGCCATGGGTCACGCGGCGGGCTTGTGGAGCGATCCTATCCCTGTGTATCGTTCCGAGCAGATGCTGATGAGTTCACCGCCAAGCCCCACGCCGCCGCCTTCCAGACCAACGTTGGTTGTCAGTGGCTATCGACCTCTTACCTCCGGGGACTTTCAGACGAGCGCTATCAGCCTTGTGGCGGCGCTCCTCGCTGTTGCCCTTGCTGTCGGCTATATCGCGCTCACGACGCGCTAAAGAGAGAGGTTCTGCGGCATGAGTCTTGCTCAGGTGCGCGTTGAAGCCGGTCAAATATTCACCATTGATAACGTGGTCTATCGCGTTGCCTCCCATCCGGCGCTGCCCGGTTTGCCCTATGTACAGCGCGGTGCGCGGGGGTTTGTCATTCAACTTCGGCGCAGTGGTGACAACGAACGAACGGCGCTGAAATACTTCAAACTGAAATACCGCGTCCCTAATCTGGTAGCCATTACCGAGGCACTCCGCCGTTACGCCGACCTACCCGGCTTACGTGCCGCCCGCCGGACAATCTTCACCCGAACGGGCTATCCCGGACTCTTGGACACCTACCCCGCCCTTGAATATGGCGTTCTCATGCCCTGGCTGCCGGGCGTCACATGGTACGATATTGTCTCCCGCAAAGAGGCGCTCTCAAAGGATGCCGCGCTGCGCTTGGGACGTGGTGTGGCGTATGTCCTCAGTAGTTTGGAAGGGCACGGGCTGGCGCATGGCGATATTGCTGGGGCAAATGTCATTGTCGATAAACAAAGCGGCGGGATCGAACTCGTTGATATTGAGGAACTCTACGGGGCAGATTTGCCCCGCCCGGTGGAAGCCCCCGGCGGGCAAGATGGCTACCAACACCACGATGGGCGTTCCGGCGGGCAGTGGCGTCCCGAAGGGGATCGTTTTGGGGCGGCGGTCTTGATCAGCGAGATGTTGGGATGGGCAGTTCCCCGCATCCGTCAAAATAGCGCCGATGAGCATTACTTCGCCGCTTCCGAAATGGGCGCTCCTGATAGCTTGCGCTTTCGCCTTTTGGCAGAGGCGCTTCACGCCGAGTATGGGGCGGCTGTCGCTGAACTCTTTCGCACAGCATGGGGCAGCCCCACCCTTGCTGCTTGCCCACCGCTTGCCGCATGGAAAGCCGCATTGGAATCCTTACAGGAAGGCGTTGAGGGCAAACTGCCCACCGCCGCTCTCACCTCGCCTGCCAACCAAGAATCCCCCCCACCTACGACCTCTCCCACCCTTGATGCAGTGATCACCCGCCGTCGGGAGATCAAGGTACAAATTCCTCTCACCCAGTTTCGTGAAGGGGAAACCGCGTCTCCCCCACCCTTAGAGGCATCCCTTACCCCTGCCCCCACCACCAGCGCCCCCCCTCCAGCAGAACGGCTGAACCTAGAGGGAAAAAAACTATGTCGAAACTGCGGTGCGGCAAACAACGCGGGCGAGTCCTTTTGCGCCCGCTGTGGCTTTTACATTGGTACGGGGATGCGCAAGGCGATTCCCTATACCCATCGCGGTGCATCGCAAACAGGTGGGAAAACAACTGTCCCTGCCAACCAAGCTCCCTCACCGCCACGTCCGATTACTATCAACCGTAACCTAGATCAGATTATCTCGGGACGGCGGATCGGCGCGGATGGGCGACGTGTCGAGATGAACCAACCCAACGAGTCGCCAATTGAGGGGAATTTCGGGCAGTATATCGTCTTGGCGCTCATTATTGGGGCGGTGCTGACAATCCTTCTGTTGGCGGTGGGAGCGCGTTAAGAATCGGGCGTGGAGGGCGGTTCATCATGATCGCCCATCAGGGTGTAAATGATCACGCCAAACGAGGCGATAGCAAACCCAACGAACATCCCGACCAGTTGGTATGTTCCCACCAGCGGACGCTGGATAGTGGCAATTGGCGGGTGCGAGCCAAAGCCTAAGACATCTGCCAAGCCCGTCGCCGCCGAGATCAAAAGTCCAGTCAGGCTCAGGCGGACAGCAATCCGTTGGGCAAGCGTGTTTTTCTGATTCAGGTAATACGTCACTTTGACATAGATGTACGCTCCGCCGATCAGCCCCCCAAAGCCAGCAAGGATCGCCAGCGCCTGAAGAACGCCAATGCCCCTTGCTGCTTCCAACCCCATCACGCCGGGGAAAAAGCCCGTCAGGGCAACCACCGCGCCGAGGAGAATGACCATAATGCCCAGTTGGGAAGGCTTACCCACATCTCACCCCAATTCCTTACCGCGTGTCGCAGATTGTACCCTATCTGCACCCTATCCCTTGCTCTGACCCTCACCGCTTCGTACAATCTATCTCTCATTCAGCGTGGGACAATGGCAAGTGGAGGCATACCCCCCTGTGACGATCATTGGCATTGATTTGGGAACAACCTTTTCGGCAGCAAGTGTAGTCTACAACGGCGCACCCGTCCTTCTTCCCGATGGCGATGAGCGAATCATCCCTTCCGTTGTGGGCATGTCGCCAACTGGCGACTGGTTGGTTGGCACAACGGCGCTCAACCAATATGCGCTCTACCCAGAACGCACGGTGCGCTCGGTGAAGCGCCTGATGGGGACACATCAGGTGATCACCGTTGGCGATTATGACCTTCAACCCGAAGAAATTTCTGCTCTCATTCTGCGTGAGATCAAGCGCATTGCCGAAATGAACCTTGAAACGACGATCAGCCAAGCGGTGATCACCGTCCCTGCCTATTTCAACAATGCCCAACGTCAGGCGACGACCACCGCCGGTGGGCTTGCCGGCTTAGAGGTCGTGCGCATTTTGAATGAGCCAACGGCGGCGGCACTTGCCTTTGGGTTGGCAAACCAAACGACACAAACAGCCCTCGTCTACGACCTCGGCGGGGGGACATTTGATGTCTCATTAGTCGAGATTATGGATGGGGTGATCGATGTCCGCGCCAGCCATGGCGATACGCAGCTTGGCGGCGACGATTTCGACGCCCGCCTAGTAGATTATCTTGCCAGTATCTTTTCTGAGCAGCACGGCGTTGATCTGCGCGGCGATCTGCGGGCGATGGCACGCTTGCGACGGGCGGCAGAAATGGCAAAGATCGACCTGAGCAGCCGCCAATTTACATGGGTGCGCGAGGAATACCTTGCCGAAAAACGCGGTGTTCCCCTTCACTTAGAAGTTGAAATCGGGCGTGAGCAGTTCGTCGCCCTCATCCAAGATTTGCTCTTGCGCACGACAGAATCGATTGATCGTGTTCTTGATGATGGTGAGATCGATACCCCTGATACCGTTCTTTTGGTCGGCGGCAGCACCTACATCCCCGCCGTTTGGGAGATTGTCGCGGAGCATGTCGGGGTTGCCCCTCGTCAGGATGTCCCTCCCTCCGAGGCGGTGGCGTTGGGCGCTGGCGTGCAAGGGGCAATCATCGAGGGGCAGCCCATTGATGCCATTTTAGTGGACGTGACGCCGCACAGCTTGGGCGTGGCAGTGGTCAACTTCACCTACACGGGCGAACCTATCCCCGACAGCTACCGCGTGTTGATCCGCCGTAACAGCACAATTCCTGTCACGGTGGAGGAGGTTTTTGCCACTGTTTCCGATGGGCAAACAAGCGTCCAGATCGAAGTCTATCAGGGCGATGATCCGGTTGCCTCGCAAAACACCCCCCTCGGTGAATTCACCTTTGCGGGCTTGGAACAGAGTGACGAGGACGATGATGTGATCCAGTTCCCCGTCCAGTTCAGCCTTGATCTAAACGGTATTCTGCAAGTGACAGCAACAGACCGCCTTACCGGACGGCAGGCAGGGATCACCGTCCGCACGAACCATCGGGCAATGACCCAAGCCGAACTTCAAGAGGCGGCGGGACGGCTGCCATTGACCGTTGAGGATCAAGAAGATGCTGATATCCTGCTCTTGAATGATCACGCCAAAGACTTGTTGGCGCGGGCTGAGGCAAAATATGCCCAAATACAAAGCGCCTCTCTCTATGAAGTGGCAACCTCTCTCCAAGAGGCGTTAGATGCCGGGGATGATACGGAAATCCTCCGTCTAACAGAGATTTTGACGGCGTTGGTCGAAGGGTAATCGGGGGCAGCAATTCGTCTCTTTATCTTGTTGAACATAATCCGAAAGCGGTCCTGCTATGCCTGCAAATCACCTTCAGCACGATCACACTGCCCTGCGTGATCTCCTTCTTCAGACGCTTGATCTCGCCTACGACTACCTCTCTGGGATTGCTGAGCGTCCCTCGGCTGCGCTCCATGAACCTGCCGAAACACTCCCTCTCCCCGACGAGGGGCTTGGTGCAGCAGCGGCGTTGGTGCGCTTTGCCGAGCGCTATGCCCCGCACATGGCGGCAAACAACGGTGGGCGCTACCTGGGCTTTGTCACCGGTGGCACAACACCTGCCGCCATCATGGGCGATTGGCTGGTGAGCGCCTACGATACGAATGTTGCCAATAACGGGACAAGCGTCGCCCCCTACCTCGAACGCGAGACGATCCGCTTGCTGTGCAGCCTGTTTGGGCTGCCGGATGCCTTCAGTGGTGTGTTTGTCACCGGCGCGACAATCTCGAACATGGTTGGATTGGCATTGGGGCGCGAATGGGCGGCACAGCAGCAGGGGCGAAATGTCACTGCCAATGGTCTGTACGGCATGACCCCCACCTCGGTGATCAGCGGTGAACCGCACAGCAGCATTTTCAAAGCGCTCTCTATGCTTGGCATGGGGCGATCCTCGGTGATCCGCGCCGCCCAACAGCCCGAACGCGAGGCGGTGGTGGTGGAGGATATACGGGTGCGGCTGGCGGCATTGAACGGCACTCCGGCAATTGTGGTCGCCAATGGGGGAACGGTGAACACCGTCGATTTTGACGATATAAAGGGCATCGCCGCGCTTAAGACGGAATTCCCCTTCTGGCTGCACGTCGATGCTGCCTTTGGCGGGTTTGCCGCCTGTTCGCCGCACTATGCTTCCCGTCTTGAGGGATGGGAATTGGCTGATTCGATCACCGTTGATGCCCACAAATGGCTGAATGTCCCCTATGATGCGGCGATGATCTTCACCCCTCACCGCGATCTTCAATTACAAGTCTTTCAAAACAGCGCCGCCTACCTCGGTGAGATCAGCGACCCGCCTGATTTCTTCCACCTGACGCCGGAAAATTCACGGCGTTTTCGGGCGCTTCCGGCGTGGTTCACCTTGATGGCATATGGGCGGGCGGGCTACCAGAGGATTGTTGAGGAAAACTGCGCAGCGGCGACATCCCTCGCCGCTGAAATTGAGCGATCCGACGGCTTTCGCTTGCTTGCTCCAGCGCGGATGAATGTTGTTTGCTTCACATTGGCTGATACTGCTGGCGCACCCACAAAGGCGGTAGTGGGGGCATTTTTAGGGCGGCTGGCAGCGGGGGGACGGGCGTTTCTCACCCCCACCACCTATCAGGGAATAGCAGGGATGCGTGCCGCCTTCAGCAATTGGCGGACAACCCTTTCCGATGTGGCGATTGTTTGGGAGGCGCTTCAGCGCAGCCTCCGCGACGTTAGCGAATGACGAAGGGCAGGCGTGGACTTTCTGCTGTCCCTCCGCTTGCCGATTGCGCGGTGAAGGTGACGAAGTAATTCCCCGGCGTCATTTCCAGCGTCCCAGGCTCTACATAGAAATGAACACACATGGTGTCCCCAGCTTCGGGTGTTGTCCAATCATAGCGCTGCTGGAAACCCTCATCGTTCGTCCAATTTGTGCTAAAAACCGTCCCGCTTTGGAAGTTGCGGGCAATGGCAACCACATAGATTTGCTGACTCGTCGTCAGAAAGTTGTTTGTGGCGTTCACCGCACAGCCGTTGTTATCAATGCCCAATGCAAGGGTGATTCCTTCCAGCGCCAAGCCCGTCGCAGAACGAACAGAGGGTGGCGTGCCAACGGGCGCGATTCCTGCTGGTGTAGGAAAGGGGGTGAAGGTAGGGATGCTGGAAAAACCGCCTCCGCCAGGGTTAGAAATGGCGGGCGTGGCAAATGGCGCAGCCCCTGACGATGCAGGTGGGGTATTGACCGCCCCCCCCGTGATTGGCGGGGGCGCCCCGCCGCTGTTAAGGCGCAGAGTCAGATTACGCACTTCCTGACGAGTGCGCTCCAAATCCGTCTGAAGGGTTGCCATGCGGGTAGTATATTGAGCGGCAACCGCTGTCGCCGTTGGGTCCATGCTCTCATAAAAAGCGATAGTTGCCCGCAGCGATTCATTGTTGCTCTGCAAGACGCTATCCGCCGGAGATTGTCCCCCTCCGCAGGCGGCAAGACTCAGCAACGCAAACACGCCAAAAAGGAAACGGGTGAGGTAGGGCATCGGTATCATAATGATCTATCTTGCCAGAGAGCCGCACGAGAATCAATGGGGCGAGGGCGCTTCTCATGGAGTCTTTACTCCCCTATCTCAAGACTGAGATCATAAAGGTCTCGCGTCTCCCAACCAGAGAGGGCAGCCACTGCTTTCGCCGCCGCCCGACGGGATTCCCCCTTTGCTAAATGATGGTGGAGCGCCCCCACAACCTGATCCGCCGTCCACCGCTGTGGGGCTAAATCGGGCGCTCCCTCAATGATCAACATTGCACCGCTGATGATCCGCCGTCCCCCAAAAAACGCCCCAGCAGCTGCCACAAGCGCTTCCCGATCTACCTCCGTTGCCCCTTTTGGAAACCCATAAACGAGTGTTCGTCGTTCATCCTTGTGGCGTGCAAAGCGCGTCGTCGCCGTTTCGGAGGTGAGTATCCCACCTACCAAAAAACTATCGGTGGGCAAGCCGGAGGCGACGACCTCTGTAATCACCGCCGCCCCACCGGGCAAGGGGATCACCGCCATTCCTGCCTGCAATGCCCTGTTTACCAGCGCCGCCACACCGGATACATGTCTGATCCACAGCAGGGCATCGCCCGCTAAGGCAGAGGTATCAAAGGCGCTGAGCGGCTGGATGGTCGTCTTCACCCCGATTGCCTCACACAGGCGCTGCGCTTGCGCCTGATCCTCGGCAAAAATGACCGCCACTTCCCCTATATGGCGGCGGGCGCGAAAGGTCAAATCATCGGGATCGTCACCCAAAACGGGCAGCAGGTAGAGCGTCATCGGAGGACAACCTCTGACCCCTGATCGTGCTTGCGCACCTCGATCTGTGCGGGGAACATCTCACGAAGATCGTCCAGATGGGTAACGACGAGGATCAGATCAAATTTATCCTGAATGGCGCGGATCGCCTCGACAAGGCGTTCGCGCCCGACGGCATCCTGAGAGCCAAAGCCTTCATCCATGATCAGCGTTTCTAGGCGTGCGCCCGCCCGCCGCGCCAAAAACTGGCTGAGCGCCACACGTAAGGCAAAGTTGATGCGGAACGCCTCCCCACCGCTGTAGAGATCATAATTGCGTGAGCCAAGCTCATCGCTAATGGTGATCTCCAGCGTTTCCACCGTATCCCCCTTTTGGGTGGGGCGTTGGAAATCGAATTTGATGTGCATCCGGTTATCCGTCATGCGCCCCAAAAGCTCATTTGTCAGCAGTTCCAATTCGGGGATCGCCGCTTCCATGAGCATCGTTGGGACGCCCTTCTTGCCAAACGCCAAGCGCACGGTTTCGCACAGCGCCCGCTCGCGGGTAAGCCGTTCGCGCTCCGTTTCCAATTCAGCCCGCCGCTTTTTTGCCATTTCAATTGCGCTTAGGGCTTGACGCGCCGCCACCAAATCGTCACGGGCGGACGTGCGGGCGCGGCGGGCATCCTCGTAGTGCTGGCGGCGAAGACTTGCCTCCTCACTTAAAACACGGGCGGCGTTCATCACCTCTTGGAGTGGGGCGATCTTTGCCTTTTCCGCCTCATAGTCAGCAGAATGCCTTGCCCATATCGCCTCATATTCAGCGATCTCGCGCTCCACATCGGGGACATCCCCTTGTGCTTGTTCCAGCGCCGCCCAACGTCTCTCAAAGGGGGCATAGGTGGTCAGAGATCTGCGGATTTCCTGATGAATGGCGGCGTCATAGGCAAGCTCGGCAATCTGTTCATCGAGGGCGGCAATTTCTAGGCGGTTTTCTTGGGCAAAGTTTCCCGTCTCTAGGTAGGTTTCTAGTTCCTCCATCTCGATGGTCAGGCGGTCTAGTTCCGCCAGCGCTTCGCCCGTCTTTGCCACCTTCATCAACAACTCGCCTTCTTGCTTGTGGAGTGCCTCGGCGGTTTTCAACGCCTTCTCCACGACCTTAACTTCGGCAGCGGTTTGCTTCGCAGCTTTTTCTAGATCGCCCAGATGTTTTTTGTTAGCGTCAATCTGGGCGCTGCACGCCTTCCCTGCCCGCTCATACTCATCACGCAGTTCCAGCCGACGAGGTTCACTGAGCGGCTCGCCACAGACAGGGCATATCGCTTCCCCCTCAATGCTGACTGCCTGCCATTTGATTCGCAACTCACCGCGCTGCGTTTCGAGGGCTTTGTTTTGTTCGGTCAGGGTGGCGCTTTCTTCGGCAAGTTCGCGCTCTCTGAGCGTGAGCGCGGCGCGTTCCTCATGCCGTATTGCCACTTCCGCCAGTGCCTCTCGAACGGCGGTTAGGTCGTTCTCTAGCGCAGGAATGCTCTCCACCGCAGCGCGGCGCTTACCAATCTCTTGCCGCCGCGTCCGCGCCCCATCCTCCAGTGTTTTTTTTGCATAGTTTAGGGCATTCAGGGCGCTCGCCCGCTTCCGATCTAAGTCTTGATAGGCGCTCTGGCGCTCGTGGTAATCAACATCAGCCGCCCGCGCCTCCAAAAGGGTTTTATAGCCCTCAGTAATCGCTTCTGCTTCGCTAAGCGTCTCGCTTAACGTGTCGTAGCGTCTTTGCGCACGATCAAGCTGCCCCCGAAGTGTCGTCATCTGCGTTTCTAAGGTGGCAATGGCGCGTCTGGCTGTTTCGTAGGCTTGTTTTTGTTGTTCATAGCGGAGCGGCGCTTCGGCAACGGTTTGCCAGTGGCGCTCTGCCGCTTGCTCAGCAAGGTCAGCCGCAGCAGAGACCGCCTCTGCCTGCGTGATTGTCACCCGCACATCCGCTTCGCGCCCTTCCTCAGCACGAAAATCAGCAATGCGGTGCTGAATCAGATCGATCTCATTGGTGATCGTATTGAGGCGGCTTTTCGTCCGTTCTTCGTAAATCTCCCACAGGTTTAAATCCAAGATATCTGACAGAAGTTCTTTACGTTTACCTGCGGTGGTGGAGGTGAAGGAATCTGCCTTTCCCTGACGCATAAAGGCGGAGTTGGTGAAGGTCTCGTAATTCAGGTGGAGAAGTGTCTCAATCTGCCGCCCTGTATCGGCAGTTGATCCCCCACTGATGGGCATCCACTGGCTCTGTTTCCAACTGTATAGGGTGATCTCGGTGCGGCTGGTCTTTCCCTTTTTCAGCTTTCGTGCAACGCGGTAAAGCTGTCCATCATGGCGAAAGTCTAAAGTGACCGCCATTTCATCGCAGCCCATACGGATCAGGCTGGCGTCACTCGTTCGTGCCTTGCCCCACAGCGCCCATGTGAGCGCATCCAACAAGGACGATTTTCCCGCGCCATTCGGTCCGCTGAGGCAGGCGACGTGAATCCCTTCAAAAAGGATTGGTTGGGGCGTTTTATAGGCGAGAAAGTTTTTGATCTCTAACCGTAATGGGCGCATGGGGAGGTGATTATCTCTCACAGGGATCCGGTGGGGAGAGTGTACCGCATGGCTTGCCCCTGAAAACAGGATAAGGGGGCATTCTTGTAGGGCATATTTGCAAACGCCCTACAAATGATTAACTCACCTTACGCACAGACCCTCACCCCCTAACCCCCTCTCCCGCCACGCGGGAGAGGGGGAATGCACTTTTTTGAGGGGGAAGCCCCCTCAAACTGCCCCTTTCGACGAATACGGGGTGAACAAACCCAACTGCGTAAGGTGAGTGATTAAGTACCTATCCGTAAATTATCGATAGCGATTAGGGCAAACCCTCACAACCCTTTTGTTGATGCCATTCAGGGAAAGATGCGGTGTTTGCCAAAGGTATCTTTCTCAGCACTGCCTTGATTACACGCCAAACCCGAATTTGCAGATAGGCTCTAAGGATAAAACCCCAGATGGTGGAGAATCTGCCTAGCGGTGGAAAGCACCTGAAGTCCAGAATGATTTCCGCTAGAAGGCGCTGGCACTATGGCAGCGCGAAGCGTCGGTGTGGGCGTCCCTGTTGGGGTGGCGGTGGGCGTGATCGTTGGTGTCGGCGTGGGGGTTGCCGTATGGGTTGCTATGGGTACGTTGGTGAGCGCTTTGCTGGTGACTAGGGCGTTTGCGGTCAGCGTCAGCGCTGTGTTTTGTATAGGGGTCATAGCAAGCGCCGTCTGCGAGGCAGAGGGCGTCCCTTGCGTGATTGGGGCATTGCCATTAAACCGAAAATAGACCACCGCTGCGCACACGCCAATGACAATCAGGTAAAGTGGGCTGAACGCCACCCCGCCTTTTCGTCTACCCACTGCGCTTTGCGCCGGAGGCTGGATCGCCCCATACAAAACGCGCTCCCTCAGAAGGCGTACTTGCCACTGGTTTTCTCTGCCAAAACGGTCTTGAAGGGCATCCAAAACCTTCAGCGGCGCGTCAGGGCTTATCTCGCGGATCAGACCGTCTAGCACGCGGGTGGTGAAGGTTTCCGTGTCCGCCTCAGATGCCATTTCCGCGATAAATGGCGCATCGGCAAGATAAGCGGGGAAGTTCGTCACAATCAGGTCACGGAGATCGTGGCGTTCATACTCTGTTTGGCACAAGGGGCTGATCAGCGCCACCCACCGGCGCTGACTCTCTGCATCCCAATATCGTTTCTCTTGCCCATCGCCCCCCGGTAGCGAGCGTTGAAGATCGCCCATCGTTTCCTACCTTGCCGGTGTCGGCGTTGGCACAACCACACAGCGAGGATCGGCAGTAACCTCATCAAACAAGACATATCCTACCGCCCCAAGCGCCGTGACCCGCCACCAACGTGTACCGTCCTCGGCATCGATAAGCATATCGGCGGCGACGGGATCGTTCTGTGGCATGATGCGGATGGCGCTCCGGCGGAGGCTTGGACCCGCCCGCACCTGAACGCTGATGTCCGTTGTCGAAACGGTGCAGAAAGGAGTCGGAGTCATCGTTGGGGTGATTGGCGTCGGGGTTGGTGTGTAGACGATCCCGCACGTCTCACCGAGGATCACCTCCCGATCATCGACCCATGCCGTCTCCCCATCGGGATAGAACACGCGCCACCAGCGCTCCCCATTTTCCTCAAAAATCTCCACCACTGATACGGGCTGTGTCCGCAGTACACGGACGACGGTGCTTTGGGTGTTGGGACGTGAGCGCACCTTCGCATCAAAGCCCTTCGCCGTCACAGTGCAGGGCGCATTGGCGGCAACCCCTTCAGCAATCTTGGTCGCAAAATTTGGCGTGTTGGTCGCCGTCAGGGTGAACGTTGGAGAGGGCGTGTTCGTCACCGTCGGTGTAGCGGTGGGCGTGTGGGTTGCCGTCGCCGTGAAGGTTGCGGTGAAGGTGTTTGTAGGTGTCGCCGTGAAGGTTGGGGTAAAGGTTGTCGTGAGCGTGTTTGTGGGTATCGCCGTCGCCGTAAAGGTCAGCGTTGGTGATGGGGTAAAGGTGGCGGTGGGTGTGAACGTTTTCGTGAACGAGGCAACGGCGTTCGCCGTCGCCACCTCAGCGGTTGCTGTATCCTGCTGCTGGACGAGTGCCACTGCTGTTGCCCGCAAGTTGGGCGTTGGTGTCTTGGTGAACGACGCCACAGCGTTCGCCGTCTGGGTGACGCGCTCCGTCAGGATGAGTACCGCTTGCGTCAGCGGCGGTGGTTCATCGGTTGGGCTGGCGGTGACGGTTGCCGAGGCGGTGTTCGTGAGACTGGGTGTGATCGATGGTGCGTCCGTCGTCGCCGCCGCGAGGGCAGCAGCCGTAGGAGTCAGGCTGACTGTCGCGCTCCGATTTAGGGCGAGAATGGCAACCACCACCACCAGAACGCCCACCACCCCCACGAGCGCGGGGATAAGCCACCCCCGCTGCTTCGCTTGGGGTTCTTCGCCAGGCTTGAATAGTGAGGTTGGCGTGCCAGAGGGGGTGCTGCCACCCCCTTCCCCAATAACCGTTGACGCCCGCCCCATGGTGCTTGCGCCAACAGTGGGCATCGTCCCCGTAGCCCGCTCCAAAGGGACATCAATTAAGGTGACAATGGGCGGCGATGTTGTGTCGGAGAGGAACGTCCCTTCGAGAGCATCCTCGAACGCCTTTGCCAAGTCCCCGGCAGAGGCGTAGCGCTGCGCGGGGTCTTTCGCCATTGCCGTGCTGACGGCATGAGAAACCGCCACAGAAAACTTTTCCCGCAGTTCTGCCAGGGGTGGCGGCTCGTTCACATGCTTGTGCATCAACACAAAGGCAGTGTCGGCATCAAAGGGCAAGCGCCCCAAGAGCATTTCGTAGAGGATTGTCCCTAGTGCGTAAATATCCGTGCGGGCATCAACAGGATCGCCCCGCCACTGCTCCGGCGCCATGTAATAGGGCGTTCCCATAATCGCCCCCGCCTTCGTCGCCGTTGCCGCTTGGTTAGAACTGACGATCTTGGCGATCCCAAAATCAGTTAGGAAGGCATTTCCACCTTCGTCCAACATGACATTTTGGGGCTTCAGGTCGCGGTGAATGATCCCCCGACGGTGGGCATAATCAAGCGCCGAGGTAATCTGATTCAGGAGCGCTTTCACCTTCTTTGGTGGAATTGCCCCTGCGCTGATTTTATCGGCAAGCGAGCCACCCGTGAGCAGTTCCATGACGAGGTAAACCATCCCCTCGTGCTTGCCGTAATCGAACACTTTCAAAATATGGGCATGACTCAGCGAGGCAATCGTCTCTACCTCACGCTCAAAGCGTTTTGTGAATTCCGTGTCGCCCGCGTGCTGCTGCGTGATCACCTTGATCGCCACATCACGCTTCATCGTCGTTTGGCGGGCGCGGTAGACTGTTGCCATCCCCCCCTGCCCTAACGGGGAGATAATCTCGTAATTGCCGAGGTGCTGCCCAATCAAATCCGCCATGGTGCGTCGTTTCTCGCTGTTTTAGACCCTGATAGCCCACTGCCCGATTGTAGCGCAAAACGCAGAATGCGTTTATGATCTGTGTTATCAAATAGTCGTTTGATTGTGTTGTTTGAAGGATTTTTCCCCTATGTCTACGACCACCCCCGCCTCTGCCACCACCGCTGACGCCCTTGATTACGTCATTATTGGTTCAGGTTTCGGCGGGAGCATCTCCGCCATGCGCCTGACGAAGAAGGGCTATCGCGTCCTCGTCTTGGAACGCGGCAAGCGCTACCGCGATCAGGACTTTGCCAAGTCGAATTGGCGGGTGAACAAATACCTATGGTCGCCTGCCTTGCGCTGTTTTGGCATTTTGCAGATCAGCATTTTTCGCCATGTCTTGGTCTTGCACGGGACGGGCGTCGGCGGCGGCAGTTTGGGCTACGCCAATGTCCTTATGGAGCCAGCCGATTCCCTGTTTGAAAACCCCTCGTGGCATCACCTTGCCAATTGGAAACAACTGCTCCGTCCCCATTATGACATGGCAAAACGGATGCTCGGCGTTGCCCAGAATCCACGCCTTTCCCCCGCCGACCATGTTCTACACGACGTGGCGAAGGAATTAGGGCGCGAGGGGACATTCCACCCCGTTCCGACGGGTGTTTACTTTGGGGAAAGCGGAAAAACCGCCCCCGATCCCTATTTTGGGGGTGAGGGTCCAGCCCGTGCAGGCTGCATCCACTGCGGGGGATGCATGGTCGGCTGCCAACACAATGCCAAGAATACGCTTGTGAAAAACTACCTTTATCTTGCCGAACGGTGGGGCGCAGAGGTCTGGGCAGAGACGGAAGTCCGCGATATACGCCCGCTCTCCGCCAACCAACCCGACGGCGCACGCTATGAAATTCATTATCGCCGCTCAACAAGTCTTCTTCCGGCGCGGGAAAAGCCCGTTCGGGCGAAAAATGTGATTCTTTCTGCTGGCGCTCTGGGGACAATGCGCCTGCTGTTTCGCTGCCGCGACCTGACGAAATCGCTCCCGAATATTTCCCACCATTTGGGAGATCGTGTCCGCACCAACAACGAATCCTTGCTTGGTGTGGTGAATCGGGGGCAAAAAACAGATTGGTCAACGGGGATTGCCATCACCTCCATTTTTCATGCCGATCCGGTGACAACCATTGAACCCGTCCGTTATCCGGCTGGCTCATCGCTGATGCGTTTCCTCGCCGCACCGCTGATCAAACCCGGCACCAGCACCCCTATCCGTATTCTGAAAACCTTTGGGGCGCTTTTTATTCGTCCGCTCGATTTTCTGAAGACCTATGTCCTGCCCGGTTGGGCGCGGCGGACAACGATCATCCTTGTTATGCAGACGGAAGATGCTCATATGAAAATGCGTTATGGGCGCGGTTTATTCACCGCCTTCCGGCGGAATCTGATCTCGCAGCCAGAGGGGAAAGGCGTCCCTCCCGCCATTGAGGTTGGGCATGAGGTGAATCGCCGTTTTGCCCACAAGACAAATGGCGTCCCGTTAGGGTCAATCAACGAGGGGCTGCTGAATATCCCCATGACGGCGCATATTTTAGGTGGTGTCCCCTTTGGGAAAACCCCCCAAGAGGGCGTGATCGACTTGAAGTGCGAGGTATTCAACTATCCGGGGCTGTATATCATCGATGGCTCCATCATGCCCGCCAATCCGGGCGTGAATCCGAGCCTAACGATTGCGGCGCTGGCAGAATATGCGATGAGCCACGTCCCCGTAAAAGCGGGAAAAACTGAAATTCCCCTGATCACCGATATTCCGGCGGAGGCGGTGATCCCCCTCGCCGCCGCCGAACGCTAAGTGAAGGTCACGAAGGCGTGTACCAGCTTCTCCTAGTGGGAGAAGGGGGAATCCATTTTAAGGGGCTTCCCCCTCAAACTTTCCCTTTCGATGAATACAGGGTAAACACGTTCAACTGCGTAAGTCCTATGCTTTATCAGACCTCGTGTGTGTGGTGTATAATGCCTCAAAATCAATGGCACGCTCCAGATACGGTGTTCTCTTGACGAAATTTTGGGCTATCGCTGATACGCACCTCTCCTTTGGGAAACCACGCGACATGCTCCGTTTTGGCGAAAAGTGGATGAACCATGAGGCACGCCTTGCCGATGCCTGGCGCAGACTGATCCATGCCGACGATGTTGTCCTCCTCCCCGGTGATATTTCGTGGGCGCAGTCGATCTCTCATGTCCTCCCCGATCTCCAATGGCTGACGATGCTCCCCGGAAAAAAAGTCCTTGTGCGGGGCAACCATGATCATTGGTGGGATAGCGGGGCAAAAGCACGGCACGCCGCTGAGCCGTTGGGGTTTCACCTCTTAGAAGGTGATGCTTTGATCATCGGTGGGGTCGTCCTCTGTGGGGCGATGGGTCATCTTGCCCCTAATGATCCCTACTACCGCAAAGACGAGAAAAAAGATCGCTATACGCGGGAACTGCTCCGCTTAGAGTCCGCGTTCAAAGCAGCAGAGGCATTGCGCCAGCCCAACCAACCGTTGATCGCTATGTCGCACTACCCGCCGCTCACCTCCGATGGGCAACGCACTGGATATACCGAGTTAATCAGCCACTACAAACCGACGTATTTCCTCTATGGGCATCTCCACCATGACAAAGAATGGGAGATCGCTGTTCAGGGCGAGTTTGAGGGGGTTCACTATGCCCTTGTCGCCGCCGATTACTTGGCAATGACGCCTCGTCTGATTATGGAGGTATGAGCGCCACGTTTCCGCCATTGCTCACCCATGCAGTAGAAAAATCAGTTAAAATCATGCGGGGACAAACATCCCTACACCCACATCACCTAGAATCGTTGGGACGACTGGATAGGTCGCCCCGCCCCTGTCGTCTCAGCGAAGCGCGGGGTAGAGCAAGATCGCACAGCAAGGAGACCTTTCGTGGATTTATTTGAATATCAAGGGAAACAGTATTTCGCCAAATACGGGATTCCCGTCTCGCCCGGCAAAGCCGCCGATACCATAGAAGATGCCGTTAGCGCGGCGGAATCATTGGGCTATCCCGTTGTAGTGAAGGCACAAGTACAAGTAGGCGGGCGCGGCAAAGCTGGTGGCATCAAACTGGCGAACAATGCCGAGGAAACACGCACCCATGCCACAAATATCTTGAACATGGATATTAAAGGGCATATCGTCCGCCGTGTATGGATCGAGAAAGCATCCGACATTAAAAAAGAGTATTACGCCTCTTTTACGTTGGATCGCAGCGCGAAGAAATATTTGGGAATGCTCTCGGCAAAGGGCGGTATAGACATTGAACAAGTTGCCGCCGAAGACCCCGCTGCCATTGCCCGCATTTATGTTGATCCGGTGATCGGTTTGACCCCAGAGACGTGCCGCGCTTGGGTAGAGGCGGCTCACTTAGACGCCGAAGCGCACGACGGCGCGGTGGATATTCTACTCAAACTCTACACCTGTTATACCAAAGGCGACGCCGATCTTGTTGAGATCAATCCCCTGATCCTCACCCCCGCTGGCAAGGTTCACGCCCTTGATGCAAAGGTTTCGCTCGATGACAGCGCGGCGGAACGTCACCCCGAATGGGACGAATACCGAGGCTTGGAACAGCTTGACGAACGCGAAAAGCTGGCGAAAGAAAAAGACCTTCAATACGTTGGGCTGGATGGGACAGTGGGGATCATCGCCAACGGTGCGGGGCTGGCAATGAGTACCGTCGATATTGTCAATCAGGTGGGCGGCAAGCCGGCGAACTTTCTCGATATTGGCGGTGGGGCGAACGCCCAGGTCATGGTGAACGCTCTCAATGTGATCAACACCGATCCGAAGGTGCAGGCGATCTTCATCAATATTTTCGGCGGGATCACCCGCTGCGATGAAGTAGCGCGGGGAATCATCGAAGCGATGGGACAGGTCACCCTTCGTGCGCCGATCATTGCCCGGTTGGACGGCACGAACGCCCAACAGGGACGCGAAATCTTGAAACAAAACGAGTCTGATCGCTTGATCATGATGCCGGACATGCTGAGCGCGGCAAAACGCGCTGTCGAATTGGCGGCAAAGAGCTAAGAAGGAATAGATAGAATCATGGCTATTTTCGTCAATGAAACCACCCGCGTTGTTGTGCAAGGGCTAACCGGCAGTCAGGGGCGCTTCTATGGCTTGCGCAACAAAGCCTATGGGACAAAAGTTGTCGCCGGAACAAACCCCAAAAAAGCTGGTACAGATGTGGAGGGTATTCCGATTCGCGCCACCGTCCGCGAGGCTGTTCAAATGGACGGCGCGAATGCCTCGTTCGTCATCGTCCCCGCGTTTGCAGCAAAGGCGTCTGTCTTAGAAGCGGCAGAAGCAGGAATCCCGTTCATCGTTTGCGTGACAGAGCATATCCCCGCCCATGATCAGGCAATGCTCTATAACGAACTCAAACACACCTACCCCAACTCCCGCCTCTTGGGTCCAAACTGCGCTGGCATCCTCAGCCCGGGCAAGTGCAATATCGGCTTTAACCCCACCGAAGTGAGCAAACCCGGCGGTCCCGTCGGGATCGTCAGCCGTTCGGGGACGCTTGCCTACCAAGCGCTCTACGAGCTAACACAAGCTGGTATTGGGCAGACAACCTGCGTTGGCATTGGCGGCGATCCGGTGCCGGGGATGAGTTTCATCGATGTCCTAAGCGCCTTTCAAGCCGACTCCGAAACCGAGGCAATCGTCATGATCGGGGAAATCGGCGGATCGGCAGAGGAAGAAGCGGCAGCCTTCATCAAGGCGAATGTCACCAAGCCTGTCGTTGCCTATATCGCCGGAGTTACCGCCCCCGCCGGCAAAAAGATGGGTCACGCCGGGGCGATTGTCTCTGGTGGAAAGGGGACGGCGAAGGCGAAGATGGAAGCGCTTACCGAAGCCGGCGTTTCTGTCGCTCTTAACCCAACAGAAATCGGCGGGCTGGTCAAAACCGTTCTCAAACGCTAACCCTCACACCTGTATCCCCCTTTGTCCATGGGGCAAAGGGGGATACAGGTTCTACAGGTGGCGCAATTTGTCAAGATTCAAGACGATGCGCACCACCTGAATTTTCGCCCCATCTGTCTCTAAAGAGATCACCGATTGGGCAGCGCCCCCTACCCGCAAGATCAATGCCGCTGTGCCATTGATCGTCCGCACCTCAAGCGTTGTCTCTGGCGAAATAAGCCGCCGCGAACTCACCAGCAAACGGGCAACGATCGCCGCCCCCACAATGGGTTTTGGTGAGGCGTGGACTTTCCCCCCGCCATCCGAGTATCCCACCGCGTCCTCTGCCAGCAGTGCCAGCAAGCCATCCATATCGCCCAGCGTCACCGCCGTGACAAACTTCGTCAAGATCGCTTGATGGGCGTCCGGGGCGGCATGGTAGCGGGGACGCTGCGCCATGACGTGTGCCTTTGCGCGGTGCAGCACTTGACGGCACGCTACCTCATCTTTCCCCACAAACACGGCGATCTCGGCGTAGCTGTAATCGAACACCTCATGGAGAAGGAATACTGCCCGTTCCACCGGAGATAACCGTTCAAGGATGAGCAAAAATGCCATCGAGATTGTCTCAGATTCACTCTCGGTAAGGTCATCGGGGGTGGGAAGCGGTTCGGGCAGCCACTCCCCTACATAAACCTCGCGCTGCGCCGCTGCCGATTTCAACCGATCCAAGCACAAATTCGTGACGATGCGCGTCAGATAGGCATCCGGCTCACGAATTGCCTCTAGGGAGGCAGTTTGGTAGCGGAGGTACGCCTCTTGGACAATATCCTCCGCCTCCATGACACTGCTCAGCATCCGGTAGGCAATCCCAAACAAGCGGCGGCGCTGTCGCTCGAACGCATCGGTTCGGGCGTCTGGGGCATCACTCATACTGGACTCCATGTCAGTTCTGTTGGTTCTTCTGTCGGTTCGGGCTGCGCAGAAGGCAGCGTCGCCCGCAGCCATTGGTACGCTCCGGGAAAGCGGCGTTCCACCCGCAGCGCTGCAGTCGTGAAACGGCACACCGCCTCTTTAATCAGCGCAGCCACCCGTCCGGTGAGAATCCGCTCACGAGGGGTATCATCCGCCCGCGTCAGTTGGATCAAGCCCGCTCGCCGCCCGAGGCTGATGTTCTGTCCCGGATAGGCAAAGCGGAAGGGACGTTCATTGCCCATCCTTCGTAAGATATTTGAGGCAGCGTGCGCTCCCATCGGCATCGCCGTGACACAGCCCATTCGAATGCCGTCCAGCGCGGCGCTATCGCCAACGGCAAAAATGGCGCGGTGGGAGATTGAGCGCAGTGTTGAATCAACGCGCACTTGCCCACGCTCATTCACAGCAATACCCGCCTCCCGTGCCAGCGTTGGGACGGTGAACGCCCCCGCCCACAGAAGATGATCATAACCGATTCTCCCCTCCTCAGTCAGCACCTCATCGGCTGTCACGCGGGTTACGCCTGTATGCTCGCGGAGGGTGATTCCCAACCGCTGGAACACAGCGCGTAGGTAGGCGCGTCCCTTTTCGGAAAGTCCTTCGCCAACGACGCCGCGAGTCAGCAGGGTAACGTTGATCGCTGGAAACGCCTCGGCAAATTCCGCCGCCGCCTCAATCCCCGTCAACCCGCCGCCACAGATCACCAAAGATCCTCCTTGCCGAAGGGCTGTATTCAGCCGTCCAAGGTGATCGCTATCTAAGGTGTAGGCATACTGGCGCACCCCCGGCACGCTATTTCGATCTGTGCTGCTCCCTAAGGCATAGATCAGCGTCTCATAGGAAAACATCCCCTCCGTCGTTGTCAGCCGCTGGGCGTTGGGGTCAATGCCCGTCACACCTGCCTGAAGGAAACGCACACCCGTCCCCCGCAGAAATGCGGCAATAGGGTAGGTGCGCCTCTCGCCCGCCGCCATCTCATGAAAACGAACCCGCTCGCCAAAGGTTGCCTCGCGGCTGATCAGTGTGACTTCTGCCTTGCGCTGTAAGCGAAGCGCAGCAAGAATCCCCGCGTAGCCCCCGCCTAGAATAGTTACCTGCTGCATGGTCATTTCTCCCCTGAACAACGTGAATGGTGTCTCTAGAAAAGAATGACGAGGCGGCGATGCGTTTTGTGACAGCCTACATCTTGTTCGCAGGTTTTCCCTATCCTCTCCTGACCCTATCCCAATGATGGTTGCGCAAATCCGGCGCCTGCGCCATAATGCCCCCCACGCAATATGCGATAACCATCCGATTAGTGAAGCGGTGGGGAAACGATGGCGACGACAAACCTTCGTGCCTATCTTGGCGAATTGAACAGCCTTCTTGAACAAGAAGCGCTGGAGGAAGTGATCGGTCACTGCCGCCATATTTTGCAGCACTTCCCCAAAAATGTAGAGACCTACCGTATCTTAGGGCAGGCACTTCTTGCACGGGGGCGCAACGACGAGGCTGTAGAGGTTTTTCAGCGCGTCCTCGGCGCTATCCCAGACGACCTGATCGGGACGTTTGGGATGAGCCGCGCCAACGAACACCGCGATCCAAACGCCGCCCTCTGGTATATGGCGCGGACGCTTGATCAAGAACCCCATAACGACACCTTTCGGGAGGAACTGCGGGCACTTCTTGCCTCACGGGATGGCGACCTTCCCGAATCAATCCCGCTCACACGGGGGGCGCTGGCACGCCTTTATCTGCGCGGCGGGATGTACACAAACGCCATAGCCGAACTGATCAGTGCCTATAACGAGTCGCCCCAACGTGCAGATTTGGGCGTCCTCTTGGCGCAAGCACAGTGGGTGAGTGGCGATATGGTTGGTGCGGGCGAGACGGCGCTCCGTCTTTTAGAAACGAATCCCGACTGCCTAGAGGGAAATAAAATCTTTGCCGCCTATTGGATCAGGCTAGGACGCCCCTCTGACGCCGCACCGTTTGTCTCTCGTCTGGAGCGACTTGATCCCTTCGCGGCTTGGGAGGCTGTTCACGGGGAGGGCGCGTCCCCACCGGAAAACGCTTTTAGCCTGCCCCGCCTTGTCTGGGATGCCCGTGCCGCTGCCCAAATGGCAACCGATGTCCCCGATTGGGTGTCCAGCATTGGCGAGGTGTTCGAGGCACCGGAATTATTCTCGCCAAGCACTGGCATTGGCGGAAATACCCCCTTTAACACCGATGCCAGTGGGACATTTACGATGCCCGTTGGGACGAAAGACCCGCTTGGTACAGGGTCGCTCCGCAAGCGCACGGGTATCACCGATATGTTCAACACCCCTACCGAAGAGGCTGCCTCTGGCGAAGCGCCGGATTGGTTTAAAGACATTGCCGAGGATACAGGGATGGGAACACCCCCTCTACCGCTCTCCGGCGGGGCGACCTGGCTAGACGAAGATGACGATTTGCCTAATTTGTCTTTTGATGCTGCGCCTAGCACCGCCGATCTAGGCGGCGCGGCATGGCTGGCAGACGATGACAATGGCTTTCCCAATCTCACCCTTGATGCCGCCCCTAGCACCGCTGATTTAGGCGGCGCAGCGTGGTTGGCAGACGATGACGCCAGCGAGGACGTTCCCGCCGTTGATCCGTTGGCATGGCTGCAAACTGGGCAACTCACCGATCCTGATGCCACCTCCACATCGCTCACCGCAGCGGAAGAAGACGAACCCGCCCTTGATTCGTTGGCATGGCTGCAAACTGGACAACTCACCGATCCTGATGCCACCTCCGCACCGCTCACCGCAGCGGAAGAAGACGAACCCGCCCTTGATTCGTTGGCATGGCTGCAAACTGGGCAACTCATCGATCCCGATACGCTGCCGCGGTCTGCTCAACCCATTGCCGCTGAAGAACCTGATGGCTTGGATGTTGGCTGGCTACTTGGGGAACAGCCCTCCCCTAGTGCCGAATTGTTCCCAAATGCGGCTGATGCCTTAGCCACATTTGATGTTCAGTCCGCCGAGTCCGCCCTTGACGCGCCAATGACCTTCGAGCGTGAAGGGGATATGCCAGAGGACGAACTTGCCCTAGACTTCAGCTTCCAAAGCCTTGAACTGCCTGCCATGCCCGCCCCATCCGCCCCTGAACTTAGTGGGGAGTTCGATTTTAATGCTGATCTCGCCCCTGATTGGCTCAGCAGCGAGACGCCCTCCAACGATTTCACCGAACTCGGCACAGCGCTTGACACCCTCAGCCTCTCTGAGACTCTCTCCGACAAAGGCGAAACCGCCCCTGCTGCCGAGGGCGACTTAGCGTTTGATTGGCTCAGCGGTGGCTTGGATTTACCCGACACCCCTACGTCAGCGCTCTCCTCGGCGGAAAGCACCGAGGATGATACGCTGCTAACCGCAGACGCCCTGGCGCGAGATTGGTTGGGTGATGATGCCACCAGCCTTAGTACATCGGTGGTGCTTCCCGCTGCTACCGCACCCGATGATCTAGACTGGCTGGCTGCCGATTTACCGCCCTTACCAACGACGCCCCCCATGCTGGAACGTTCCCCTGAGCTTAATTTTGAGGCGGAGTCCCTGCTGGAAGTGGGAAGCGAAAGGCTGGACATTGACTTATCCATTTTGGAAGGCTTTGCTCCCGATATAGCCCCGCCCGATGCCGCGCCCGATCCAATGGCGTGGTTTCAGCAGTTCCAAGCGACGGGCGAAGTACCTTCGGCGCCGCTCTTGGGAGAAGAAGGGGACGAAGCCGCCGCCGAAAGCGCTCCGGCGGCGGCTCTTGGTGTTGATTTTGACTCGCCGGAGGAGGCGCTCAACTTCCTGCTTAGTGATTCCCCCGCTGAAGAATCATCTGAGGAACGGCGCGAAGCCTCTGAAGCAGACGTGCTGGCATGGTTGCAAACGGAAAACACCGCTCCCTCTGGCGACCCGCTCGCTGCCCTGACGTTGGAACGTGAATTTGGGATCACCACGCCGCCGCCTGCCGAAGCCCCACCCTCTGCCGGATTGGATTGGCTGAACACTACTCCTGCTGCCCAACCCCAAGCCGATTGGCTGCAATCAATGCCCGCTGCCGCGCCTGCCGCGTCTACCAGTACCGATCTTGATGAATTTGCCATCCTGTTTGAAGCGAATTTGCCCGCCTTTAGCCCTCCTGATGATGCTCAATCTGCCGCGATCACTCCGCCTATGGAGATAGATTGGTTGGCGAAAGCGCAAGGGGGAGAAGGCGGACAACCAACGCCCGTCTTGGGAACGCCCCTGAACGAAACTCCCGCCGATTTCGGAGACTCGCTGGACTTGGGCGGCGGTCTGACAATCACCCCTCCCGAAACGCCGGCTGAACCAACCCGGGATGACAGTGAACTTCCGCTGTACAAACGCAAGGTGACGGCAGCCCTCCCGACCATGATCACGACACCGCTCAGCCCGCCTCAGGAATCGAATGAGGCAAGCCCCTCGTGGCTGACGGGCGATCTCTTTGGTGAGCCTGCCGCTGCGACAGACACAGATGGCGAGGATTGGCGTGCTGGCGCAGAGGCGCAGTTTGAAAACCTGATTCAAGCCACATCTGAGCGCGTGAACCAGCCGCTTGATACCGGCGAATTGATCGCTTCCGATGCGGCACTCCTCAGCGGCGATCAACCCTCGTGGCTGACTGATTTTGGCGAAGCAGTTCAGGACACCCTAGATACCGCGCCTTCACCAGCGTCTATTGCCATGGAGTCCGTTGCGGAGTCCTCCTTTGATTTGGGGTCACTCTTTGGCGAGGGTGGTTTCACCGGAACAACCAGCGACTCAGCAGATGCCTCTCAACCCGTTGATCTATCGGAAGCGCTGGATGCTTACAGAACACAGGATGCCGAGACAGAGATTGCCCCGGCGGAGGGGATGCCCGATTGGTTGCAACAGGCGCGGATTGGCGGTGAGCCTGATTTCCTGCCCGGCGCAGCGGGTGATTCACTCTCTGGTTTAGAGGCGCTCGATTTTGGCAGCTTGGAAACCTTCGAGGCAAGCGCTGATCCCTTTGCCGCCCCTACTGGCGCTGAGACAAACCAACCGCCGCCAGCCAACGAAGGTGGAACAGAAGGGGACGGCAGTGACTTTACCTTCACGAAACTGCCTGCATGGAAACGTAAAAAGAAGTGAGGTGCAGAGACCTCCGTATAGAGTACTTGCCCTGAGCCTGACTAAGACCCACCATGTGAAGGGCAAGTTCGGTGTACTTCCTAGAAGTGCGCTACAATAGGGTTTAGGAATTTTTTTTGGTCGCTTTTAGGTGTTCATAGTCTCAGACGCGGGCAGATGGCGCACAGACATTAGAGGTACGAATGACCCCACCACCCAATGGCAGTGATGCCAACAAGCCGGATGACGATCCCCTCGGTGGCGTTGATCCCATGGCATGGTTGGAGAGTTTGGCGCGGCGGCAAGGGGCAGACCCCGCCGAACTCGTCACCGGCGGGACGCTCGACCTTCCGCCTGAAAATGCCGACGACACCATCCCAATCACCCCTGTTGCCTCAAGCGCTACCACCTCGCCCATTGGGGGAATTGGGACGGATGATGATCTCAGCGCCATGCTCGACGGGGCAGACCCAATGTCATGGCTGGAATCGCTTGCCAAACGGCAGGGCGCAGACCCCGCCGAACTGGTCACCGGCGGGATGATGGAACTCCCTCCCGAAGAAGGCGAAAAACTGGAAGACCTCGGTGAAGCAAGCCTTCGGGATATTTTTGGTAGCGCCGTTGATTCCTTGAACTTTACGCCCGCCGATTTCTCCGAACCCGCCGTTGCCGATGATCCGCTTGGGGGCGCTGACCCGATGGCATGGTTGGAAAGTCTGGCGCGGCGGCAGGGGGCAGACCCCGCCGAACTCGTCACCGGTGGGACAATGGATTTGCCCCCAGAGGCGGAAACCGTCATACCCGCCGCCGACCTGACCCCCGAACCAACCGCCGCCCCAATGGGCAGCAGCACGGGCGGCACAACGGGGATCACCTCCGACGCCGAATTGGATGACCTCCTCGGCGGGGAAGACCCTATGAAATGGTTGGAGCGTCTCGCCGCCAATCAGGGCGCAGCGATGAATGAACTCGTCACGATGAAGACGGATATTCCTGCGCCAAGTGATGTTCAAGGGGATGTTCTTGTTCCGCCCCCTGCCGCGCCAGAACCCATCACACCCGCCGCCAGCCTCACACCCGAACCCAGGGCGAGTATAGGGAGCGGTGGCACAACAGGGATCACCGCTGACGCCGAACTCACCGACCTCCTCGGCGGGGAAGACCCCATGAAGTGGTTGGAGCGCCTTGCCGCCAATCAGGGGGCGAACACCGATGAACTGGTGACCATGCGTGGGACGCAAGAAGCGCCGCTCACCCCAGAGCCTACACACAGCGAGCCACCCCTCACGCCCATGGAACCCGAACCGATTATGCCCGCTGCCAGCCTCACGCCCGAACCAATGGCGAGTACGAGCAGCGGCGGCACAACGGGGATCACCGCTGACGCCGAACTGACCGATCTTCTCGGCGGCGAAGACCCCATGCAGTGGTTGGAGCGCTTGGCGGCACAACAGGGGGCAAATGCTGATGAACTGGTGACGATGAATGTCGTTGCCCAAGAATTCCGCCGTCCTCCACCCGAACCCGCACCCATCGAAACCCCCTCACAGCCTGAGCCGCTTACCCCTGAGCCGATGATGGCGATGGATGCAGTACCAGAAGCAGCACCAGCCGCCGATCTGACCTTTGACCTTGACGCTCTTTTGAGCGGGCTTGCCTCCCCCTTAGAGGGCATGGACGCCACAGGCGACAGCGGTGGGACAATGCCCGACTTCGCGCCCATGCCCGATCTTGATTTTGGGTCTGATGTTGCCGCTGAATCGACAGAGGCAGTGACCATGGGCGATGCCCTTGCCGGGTCGGATACGCTCCAGTGGTTGGAGAGCCTCACCAGCGGTGCTGGCGGGTTCGAGTCCTCCTTAGAGACAGAGGCTGCGCCTCCCTCCGATACCGCCCTTATGGATGCCGATTCTGTCCTGAGTTGGCTGCAATCCGTTTCCGAAGGCGATGATGCCCCTGTGCTGCCCACCGCCGCTGTAGAGCCAGATTACACGCCCCGATTCACCCCTGTGGAGATGCCCCCCGCCGAACCAACTATCTCTATGGAAGGTGGTATGTCCGATGATCCGGCAGAAGTCTTGAAATGGCTAGAACGGCAGACGCAGCGCTTAGAAGAAATCCGCGAAGATTTCGAGAACATGCCTATTCCCGGCGATGACTCCCCGGCTGTCCCCGGCGAGATTCCTTCATGGTTGGCGGGAAATATCAGCGTTACCGAGACTGATGCTGCCTTGCCGAGTGTCACTGCCCTGTCCGATGATGTCGCACTGCCCACTATTGGGACAGACTTCCCCAGTTGGCTGACCGAGCCGATTGCCGAGGAAGGCAGCCTGACCGACCTGATGGCGGCGTTGGGAGATACCGCCCCGCCTGTTGAGGAAACACCGCGTCTCACCATCGAAAGCACACCCATTTCCGATGTCGAACTGGCACGCCTCACGCAACCCGGTTCGCCCGATGAGATCGACTCGTGGGCAGAGGCGTTTGATGATGAAGAACGCCGCCGTATGGGGATGGAGGAAGAAGTTCCCGATTGGTATCGGGAGGCAATGCTGCGTGTAGATCAAGAACGTCCCCGCGACGTTCCTCCCATCGCAGCGGGCGAAATGCCCTCGTGGTTGGAAGTCCCACCCCAAGAGGATGTCCTCCCTGCCGTTCCTGACGAAGCAGGTATTCCAGCGTGGCTGACGCAAATGGCAAGCGGGCTGGATGATGCCCCTGTCGCCCGTCCCGCTGCGCCGACCCCCGAACCCGATTTCGAGGCGCTAAAATCCTTCGACATGACGGACGATATGGCAGCCGAGTTGGCAGCAGCGCTTACCCCCGAACGGGTTGAATCGCCCCTGCCTGTACAGCCCCCACCAGCGCCCACTGCTGCCCCAATTGTGACGCGCACACCTGAACCGCCGCGCCCTGTCCAGCCGCCGCCGCCACCGGAACGGCGTATTCCGGCAATCACACCTTTTGTCCTCAGCGAAGCACGGGAACTCGCTGGTACAGGACAGATCGCCCCGGCGTTGGAGAAATATCAGGCGCTTGTTGATCATGCCGAGAGTTTGGAAGATGTCCGCGCCGACCTGCGCACAATTGCGCAGCAAAACCCCAAAGAGCCGAAGGTGTTCCGCCTCTTAGGGGATACCCATATGCGCCTCGGTGATCTTCAAGCAGCGTTGGATACCTATCTAAACGCGCTCAACCAGTTATAGCGCTCGCTAGACGATGACATGCTCCCCTTTCCCAAAGGATGGCGAAGGGGAGTTCTTCTCCAAAGGCACAATCGATGACTCACGCATCTGACCCCCGCACGCTTTCCCAAGAACGCTTTGGCGCTCTGGCAGCCAACTATGTCGGCAGCCCTGTCCACAGCATGGGCTACACGTTGGATCGCCTTCTGGAAGGTGTTCAGCCCGCGCCGGGCAAACATGCTCTCGATATTGCTACTGGTGGTGGGCATGTTGCTTTGGGGATGGCGAAGGCGGGAGCGGCGGTCATTGCCGCTGATCTCACGCTCCCTATGTTACACGCCGCACAGGGCAACCTTGCCCAAGCGGGCGTCAGCGCAGACTATCTCAATTTAGACGCGGTACGGCTACCCTTTTCCCCCGCCGCCGTTGATGTGGTTACCTGTCGCTTTGCGGCGCATCATTTCACCGATGTGCCGGGCTTTGTCCGTGAATGTGCGCGGATCACCAAAGCGGGCGGTGTAATCGGCATTGTCGATCAGATTGGGCCTGCCGACCCCCTTCCGGCTAACTACTGCAACGCTTTTGAAACCCTCCGCGATCCAAGCCATGCCTGGCAGTACAGCCAACCAGAGTGGGAGTCCTTCTTGCGAGGGGTAGGCTATACGGTGACCCTCAGCGAGGTGATCGGTGTCGTGTTCGACCTCGGCTGGTGGACGCAGATGCAAAACAACGATCCCGATACAGTAATTCGCCTCAAAGTGATGCTTCGCCAAGCGCCGCCAGAGGTTGCCGCATGGCACGCCCCCGAATTCGACCCCGCCGATGAGACAAACCCCATCCGCTTCACCCACCGTCATATGGTCCTGATCGGCGTTCTGGGCGGAAAAATCAGTCAGGTGATCTGAATTCCCCCTCAGCCGTTGCTGAGGGGGTAGGAAAATTGTTTTTTTGAAATAGGTACTGCGCGTGCCTTTACAAAGGGAACGGGGTGAGCGTTCCGATCAGGAAAAAGAGAGCAATTGTCGCATAGCCAATCGCCCGTCGTGTGGGGTTCAGAGGGGTAATGTCGTTCCCTGGCGGAGGGTGGCGTAGCCCTGTCAGCAGGACTAAGAACGCGAAGAAGATCAGACTGGGGAAAGTGGTCATACCCAACACGAGCATCGACCCAAAGGCGAGGAGGGCAATTGTCCACGACGCCCGCCCAAAGAGGGTGTACATGATATGCCCGCCATCCAACTGCCCAATCGGAAGTAGATTGAGGACGGTGAGGAGCATCCCAAACCACGCCGCCAATGCTATGGGCTGCCGCACAACATGTCGCGCCAGATCGACCATATCGGGGCGAAAAATATCTTGCACAACGTTCAGCAAGATCGGCATACCGATGCGCTCTGTGCCAAAGAGGTTTAGAAAGAGCATATTGCGGCTCATGGCTTGCTCACTAAGTAAGCCAATGATGAAGGCAATGAGCGCTACCACAAACCCGGCAAGCGGACCGGCAATGCCCACATCAAAGAGCGCCTTGCGGTTCGTCAGCGGGCTGCGGATGAAGATCACCGCACCGAGCGTCCCCAAAATCCCGATGAAAGGGAAGGGAATAAAGTAGGGCAGTGTCACAATGACCCCATGCCGTCGTGCGGCGAGGTAATGCCCCATCTCGTGAACGCCTAAAATGAGAAGCAAGGTGAAGGCAAAGGGAAAGCCCGCCGCTAGTGTTTTGCCGATGTAGGTCCAATTCCCGCGTTGTAATTCGCGCAGAACGACATTGGGAAAGTAACCCATGAAGCCTGCCCCGCTGATGGTCGTCGTAAGGATGGTGATCAGCAGCAGCAGCCCATGCACCCAGGGGCGGGTCATCACCGGCGCGGCGGCAATCGTCCCTTGTAAGGCAATACACATATCCACCCCGTTGCGCCGCTCCAAAAGCGGCGTATAGCCCGCCGTTTTAAAGCGCTCTGTCATCTGAGGGTAGACCTGTTCCGCATCACCGAGCAACGTCCCCCGAAAGAGAACGGCATTCACGGGCTGCCCGCGAACGATGCGAGAGATGTTTTGCCAATCACGCACCATGAATAACCCGTTTAGCAGGCGAGCAAGCGTGCTAATATAGTCCGTCTCACCACCGAGACGCGGGCTATCCAGCGGGACATTTCGTTCGCGCATGTCGCCCGCGAGCGATTCAGAAAGAGTCATAAGGTGGAAATCCCATCACATAGCGGGGTGCAATCCATAGGGGAGATTGTAAACCAAAGTGGGCGAACAAAAAAATGCAACCGCCCATAGGACTTACGCAGTTGAACGTGTTTACCCCGTATTCATTGAAAGGGGACATTTGAGGGGGAACCCCCCTCAAAAAATGGATTCCCGCTTCTCCCACTGGGAGAAGCGGGAACACGCCGAAGGCGGGTCGCAGGGGGATGAGGACAACTGCGTAAGGTCTAAAGGCATACAAGTGCTTTTAGCGATGACCCCAAAAGTGGGACTAAAGTCACAGTCTTTTCAAGGGGGGGGTGTTAGAGTGTGATCATGATCAAGGACAGACCTATCTGAGGAGTGCAATTCAATGACTCATATTATCACCAGTTTGTGTCTGCGCGACGGCGCGTGTGTGGAAGTTTGCCCCGTTGAATGTATCATCCCCGGTCTGCCAGAAAACGAATGGCCCTGGTATTTCATTGATCCGGCAACGTGCATTGACTGCGGCGCGTGCGTCCCTGAATGCCCCTTCGAGGCGATCTTCCCCGAAGATGATGTGCCACAAGGCTACGAAATGGCAGCCGATCAGGAGCGTATTCCCTTTGGTGGGGAGCGCTACAAGGCAGCCGGCGGTGAGGTGGTTGATCTCACGGCGGATATTGACCCGAACTATCACTTCTTCGATAAAGCGCGTGGCGGTCCCGGCTACGACGCGGGCAAGAGCTAACCCGACGCTGCTCATTGCGGGACGCCACAAACGGCGTCCCGTTGTTGTAACCATTTTAACCGTTTACAACCCTCCAGTTGTTAGCGCTCCCCTCACGCAAAGGATTTCCCCCATGATCACCCGCCTTGCCCATATCAACATTGTCACGGCTGATCTCGCCGCGACAGAACGGTTTTACTGCGACATTCTCGGCATGACAAAAGCCTTTGATTTCGTGAAAAACGGTGTTCTCTGCGGGTTTTATCTGGCGGTGGGGGAGACTACGTTCATTGAGGTGTTCCATGATGGCGGCGATCTGCCCAACGAACGCCCCTTGCTGCGGCATTTTTGCCTAGAAGTGGCGGATATCGACGCGCTGATCGCCGCTGTGCGCGGGAAGGGCTGGCAAATTAGCGATAAGACCTTTGGCGCAGACAAGGCATGGCAAGCATGGCTGAACGACCCTTCGGGGATTGCTATCGAGGTGATGCAGTACACCCCTGCCAGCAATCAATTTAGCGGCGACCCCTGTGTGCTGGATTAAGCTGCCCTATCCATCAAGACAGACGCCCTACACAGAGCATCTGTCTTTGTATCTTCAGCCTACTTCCTCTCTTCAGCGCGAAAGAACGGTTGGTCTCAGGTTTAACACCTTCACCTCGCCCATCTTCTCTGGGATGGTCACCATTGGCAGATAGCCAACCCGCGCCCACATCTCCAGTTGATCGCGGTAATTCCCGCTGGCGGGATGTCCGCTCTGCCCCGGCGCGTGACTCCACCAACTCGCCTCTAGATCGTTGAAATCGACAATCAGCCGCAGAACACTGACATGATCGACCTCAAAGGTGAAGGTCGCCGCATCGTAGAGGTAATCTTGGCGGTTGATGGTGGCGCTCCCACCTCCTACGCCGATGGGGCCACTGTTCACCAGCGACTCAATAGGCGCGATCCCGCTGACACCAAGCGGGTTGGCGAGGAAGGTTACCCGATGAACATCGCCCCACCGCCATGTTTCATAGTTCACCCCCTTGTGCTTTGTGACAGTTTGGTATGCCTCAAGGAACGCCGCTTTTAGAATATCGTCACGGGTTTCCTTTATCGCTGGTGTCGTTACATCGTCCCACCAGCGCGAGTCAGGTTGCCCAAGTTGGAGGATCGTTGCCCATACCCCCCGCGATCCCAAACCATACCCCTGCCCTAATTCATCTCGCCAGAGTTTCTGAACGGTGAGATTCCAAAACGTCTCAGAAAAGACCGCTTGCCCGCTCTCGGCGGTCAGGGTGTAATTCCAGCCTCGCAGCCACGCCAAAAACGCCGCCGGAATGGTGTCGCCATAATCATAGCCAAGCCCCATCAGAAGAAGTTTTGAGGCGGGGTAGGAAAAGGTATCTGCCTGCATCGCCTTGAACGTATCGACGCTATGCTGTTCCGTCGCCAGAATCAGATCGCGGATACGCCCGGCGCGGAATCCATAGGCGGGGTCTTGGTTGCTGAGGTAGGTTGCCCCCTCCCCATATTCGCCATCCAGCCGCCCCGCCAGCATCGCCGCGTATTCAGGCGGCGTGATCGCTTGATTCGCCGTCAGAATGTAGCCGCGTTCGGGGTTGTAGAGGCGGGGCATCAGGTCGTAGGGGAGGAAGCCCTTCCAATCATAGGTCGTCACCGAGCCATCGACAGGAAACAGCCCACTGTGTCCCGCCCCTCGAATCGGCACCTTGCCGGGGAGTTGATAGCCAATATTGCCATCGACATCAGCATAGACGAAGTTTTGGGAGGGCGTATTCCACGTTTTCAATGCCTCGCGGAATTCGTCAAAGTTCGCGGCAATGTTCAGCTTATAGCTGCTGCCGATCAGGTCGGTTGTCCCTTCAATGCCCGTCCAGCGCAATGCCATTGGCTGCTGCGGATTGCCCTCACTATCTTTATCGCTGGTGACAAGCGGTCCCCAACGGGTGATCTTGACTGGAACATCGAGCGGGGCTGTGCCATCACCAAAGCGAATTGTCTCGGTGATCATGGTGAAGGGGATGGATTCACCATCGAGGATATACTTCGTTGGATCGGCGGGGTCGGGGGTGATGATGTAGAGGTCTTCGTTATCGACGGGGGGCGTCGTCAGCCCCCAGGCGATCCGTGCATTCCGCCCAATGAGGATGAAAGGCGCACCCGGGAGCGAAAAGCCCGTCACATCAAGAGGACATGCCGCCGTTACAGGCGTGCAGTGTAAGCCAATCTGGTAAAAGAGGGCGGGCGATTGCTGCCCCAAGTGGGGATCATTTGCCAAGAGAGGTTTCCCCGTCGTGGTGCGCGATCCGGCAACCACCCAACTGTTGCTTGCCCCATGTGGGAGCAAGGTATTCAGAGCGTCCATATCCCCGATCATTGTCGTGGCAACATGGCTATAGTCAATCCCCGTTGGCGGGCGTAAGGATGCGGCGGAGAGGATGCCCCCAGAAAAATCGCTCGGTTCTACGGTGTAGGGGAACACCTCCCCCGGATAAGGGGGCATGAGGTCGTTCAGGTAGGTATCTGTGTCTGCGCCAAAGGTCTTACGAAGGGTGATCATATCGCGTTCAAGGTCGTAGCCATTGCTCAACTGCCACGCCAGCACCTTTGCCCAGGCAAAGGTATGGACGGGCTGCCATGGCTCAATGGGGATCGTTACACCCGTCACGCCAAGCAGCGAATATTCAACGCCCAGTTCGCCGCCCGTCTTGCCCGCAATGTAGGCATTTACGCCAGCGCTGTAGGATTCAAGGAAGGCGCGGGTTTCTGGCGAAGCGGCATCAGCATCCGCCTGAGCAGCGCGATTCCAGCCCACCGTTCGGATGAAGATATCATTGGCGCGAACACGCGGCACATCCCCCACCAGTTCACCGATGCGCCCCATCCCAATATGGCGCTGGAATTCCATCTGCCACCAGCGTTCTTGGGCGTGAACAAACCCCTGGGCAAAAATGAGATCAGCAAGGCTTGCCGCGTAAATATGGGCAACCCCGTAGGAATCCCGGCGGATGGTTACCTCCCCGTTGAGTCCGGCGAGGGCAATTGTCCCCTCTGTTTGGGGAAGTGGTTTCCGCACAAGGGAGAGGGCAAGCCCGCCCACCGCCCCAACGAGGATGGCAAGGATCACGATCAGAATAATGACCAAACGAAAAATGACCTTCATGAAGAACCTCTTGTTCGGGAAAGGCGAACCCAGTGTTACAATGCGCGGACGTAAAAACGTTTCTCTTTCATCTAGTGTACCGAAAATCTGCATTTCAGATGGGGTGACTATGGCGCTCAAAGTGTTACTTGTTGAAGATGACCCCGAAATGAATCGTCTGCTCCAAATGGAATTAGAGCAGCACGGCTATGAAACCAAGACCTCCAACAACGGCTTGGAAGGGCTGCGTGCCTTTCACGAATACCGCCCCAATCTTGTTGTGTTGGATGTGGCGCTGCCCGGGATGGACGGGTTGACGGTCTGCCAGCGCATCCGCGAACTTTCGAATGTGCCGGTCTTGATGATTACCGCTCATGCCGTTTCGGAGGAGGAGATCGCACGGGGGCTGAATCTCGGTGCGGACGAATACATGATCAAACCGATTCGGCATATTGAATTTCATGCCCGTGTGCGGGCGCTTTTGCGGCGGGCGCAGCGAACGGATGAAGACGAAACTACCCCAGTAATCTATGCCGATGATTACCTGACGGTAGATGTGAACGCCCGCCGGATTTGGGTGGGAGGTGAAGAAATTCGTCTGACGCCAACGGAGTTCAAGCTGATTGCCACCTTTGTCAAGCACAAGGGGCAAGTCCTCACCTTTCAACAAATTCTAGAGCAAGTATGGGGCTACGAATACAGTTCGGAGCATCACTATCCGCGCATTTACGTCTCACACCTGCGGCGGAAGATCGAACCCGATCCGCGCACCCCAACCTATATTCAGAACGAGTATGGGATTGGCTATCGGTTTACGGGGAAAACCGTCTAAGCGCTGCTGTGGCGCTGGTTTTGTAGGGCGCATCGGATAGGTGCGCCCGCCATGTGTGGCTGTTCTTTCCGATTAGCGCGTTTCGAGATAAACGGGGACATTCATCAACGCCGCAAGGTGAGCAGCGGCGTGATGGGCGGGCGTGGCGATCTCGCGTAGATCAAGGATGCGGCGATCTTCCCGTTCGGCGGCGGCGTGAGCCATGAGACCCGGGCTATCGCTGACCTGACACAAGGGGATGAACCCTCGGCGCGACGAATAGGCATGAAGCCACACTTCTGCCGAAAACCGAAGCGCCCCACTCCCCCGTTCATCGTCGGTGTTCTGTCGTCGGTTGATCGTCTGGCTGAGAAGTAGGTAATCAATCCCTTCAAAGGGCGATTGAGCCAAGATACGCCGTCCCCGTGTTTGCCGCCGCAGCAGCCCCGCCCGTCCATCGACAGAGACATGCACATCGCGGAAAACCTCCGCCCCTTGTCGCACGGCTAAGACGACCAAAATAAGGGTAATCAGGACGCCCACATAGGGTAACCACTCTGGTTGCACGGGGGCAAAGATACTCGTCACCGCGCCGAGGGAAAGATAAGCAAACACTGGCACAAGCAAGGCGAGGACAACCGTCCGTATGATCCCCCCGCGTCGCCACGCCGAGGGACGGCGTAGAATCAAGGTTTGGGGCGGATCAAGCGCAAGGACATATTCACCGCTGAGGTCGATGGGGAGCGGGAGCAAGGGGGGCGGGGGCGGGGCTTCCCGCGCTGGTTGGTCGTCCTCGTCAGGTTCGTCTTCGTCCGCCACATCTGGGACAGTTGGTTGGGGGGGGACATAGCGAAAGGGGCGCTGCAAGATTCCGGCAAGGCTTTCTCCGGCATCGCGTGCCGCCGCCGAATCCGCCGCTGCCCACACAGCTAAGCCACACCAACGCCCGCCGCGCTCAGCCGCCAGCGGCGGCGTCAGGATGATGCCCACATGCCATGTATTATCTTCCGCCGCGTACCCCGTGACGACCATCTGCACCCCATCTGGAGAAAGCGCTGAGGGTAGGCGTCGTGCGCGGGCAAAGTCCGCGTCACATTGGAGTCCTGAGGGGTCGCCTTGCACAAGAAGAATGGTGCGCCCTTCGTGGGCTTGGGTGAGCGTCCACGTGGCGGCAGTGTAATTTAGGCGGCTGTTATCTAGGCTAGTGAGCAAGGGCATGGGCTGTACACTATCTTGGCTTGTGTGCCTATCATTTGGGATGGGATATTATGCGGGGAACAGTGTACCGCAGGGGAGGCAAAACGGCATATGAAAAGCGCTTTCCTCGTCTTGTTTGGCGCAAATGTGGAAAACGCATAGAAAACCCATCTAGGACAACCGCCTCCCTGTCCCTATTTGCCAAGTCCGTTTTCCATAGGCTAGAATGGGGGTGGAACGACCTCAGCCAATCAATGGGCGAATGCACCTCATGAATAGTGTTTTATTCCTCGGCGGCACAGCATTACGAGGGGATCATCAGGCGCTTCCAGCCTCCCTCCGTTACAGCTTCAAAGAAGCCCGTGATCTCGGCACAGATAGCGATGCGGTGATGGCACTTGCCGCCCGGATGATCGATGATGCGGGAACGTATGCGGCAGTGCTGCTGGATGTCGAATTCTTCGGAGGGAGTGACGCCGGACTTGAGGCGACACTTGCCCTTCTGAGTCGGGTGAACAGCGTGAAGCACCTCTTGGTTATTCTAAGTGGGACGCCCAAAGACCTCCCAAACTTGATCGCCCGTGTCGGAGATCGTTACCTCCGCCGCCCAGACGGGCTGCGCGGGGAGGTACTTACCCTCTGGCGCGGGGAATTGGGCGCCCGTCTTGCCCATTTGCTCACCAGCCAGCCCTCCCCCGAACGAGAGCAGCCCTCGGCACTTCTTGAAACGCCGAGTGGGATGGCAGCAGGTGTGGCTGTCCGCCGGCAACGCCCGCCGGATATTCCCCAAGCGGATATGGACACGCTGATCGCGGATATGCTGCGCGGGCGGTTGATTCCCATTGTTGGGGCGGGACTGTACGATTATCCAGAGACAAACCACTACCGCTATACCCGTGATAAGTTGGCAGCGCATTTGTTTGCCTATCACGATTTACCCTCGTTGGAAAACCCGCTCCGCAACCTGCCGGGGATTTCCCACTGGGTAAAGCGCTTGAAAGGCGATGCCACCCTCAAGGAAAACATCACAACGATTATCCAAGAGGAAGAAGATAAGTACCGCGATAATCGGGAAAGCGTGTTAGCCGTTGATCACCCCCTGCGTTTGTTGGCGCAGCTTCCTTTTCATGGCTATGTGACGACGGAATATGACGATTTGCTCTACTCTGAATTGAAAAAACGGCGGAAAACGCCGCGTCGCTCGCTGGTCAGCTGGTTCAAAAAGTCCAGCAAAGCCTATGAGGAGTTCTATCGGCAGTTGGATAAGACGAACACGACACTTGCCAAAGTGGATCAACTTTCGCACATCGAATCTGGCGCAGACGATGAAAAAGAACCGTTCGTTCTCTACCTAAATGGAAACAAAGACGTGCCGCGCTCCATGGTCGTCACCGAGATGGATTACATCCATTACCTACGCAGTGACACAAAAGACTTTCCCACCGCCATTCAGGAACGCATCCAAAATGTACCACTCTTGTTTTTAGGGCATGGCTTGTTCGATTGGAGTTTTAAATTTGTCTTGAAAAGCCTGTTTCCCGGCGGGGTAGGTCACTCGTTGTTCCGCGAGATACTGACCAGCGACGGGGGGGGCAGTACTGCCGTAGAGACATGGTGTTACGCCGTTGAGCCAGATTTTGAAGATTATTCCCCCCGCCACCGCGATTACATCATTCAATACTATGGTGCGTTAGGGATTCGTGTTTTTTGGGCAGACCCGCAAGCCTTCTTAAAAAGCGTGATCGACGCCTATACCGCCCGTACCGCCGCCACCGGAGGCTAACTGACGTGACCTTCACTAACCCTTACCCCGGCAGACCGTACCACGAAGCCCATCCCCATTTCTATGGGCGGGAAACGGAAACCGATGATATATACCGGCTGATTGTCGCCAACGCGCTAGTGATTCTGCATGCCGTCTCTGGCGCGGGCAAAACCTCCCTGATCAACGCCAGTTTAATCCCCCGCTTGAGGAAGGAAAACCTTCAAGTTCTCCCCAAAGCGCGGGTGAACGACCCACTTCCATTAGGAGAAGGGGCATTGGGGAATGTATTTAGCCAGAGCGTGATCCGCTATTGGCAGCGCGGCGGGTGGGGGGATACCATGCTGAGCGAGGCGACACTTCGTGAGATGTCTTTGGCGGACTACCTTGCCACCAACCGCCTTTACAACGAGACAAGTTACGGCACGAAGAAACCCCGCGTCGTGATTATTGACCAAGCCGAGGAAATTTTCAGCCTACACAAGGAACGATGGGCAGACCGCCGCCCCTTCTTTGAGCAAATTCAGGCGGCGCTGGTGGCAGATCGCTATTTGCGTATTTTGTTGGCGCTGCGGACGGATTACCTCGGCTATTTTGTCGATAACCGCGAGGCGACCAGCCCGCTTGAAGGGATGGTTGAGACGCGGATCATGATCCAACCATTAGACAAAGATCAGGTGATTGAGGTTATTCGCCGCCCAATGGAAGCGACGGGGTTCACCTTCTCCAACGCTGACGTTGTGGAGGCGCTCAAAACAGAACTGATGACAGAGAGCAGTCCCACCCACGAATTTGGCTATGAGGCGCAGTACGCCAAACCGATCCTTGTTCAGTTACGCCTTTACAAACTGTGGGACAAATTGCGCACCTACCAGCAGATGACGATCAGCGAGGATGTCCTCAGCGCGTACCCCATTCGCGATACACTTCGCGAAATTTATGAAGATGCCATTGCGCTGGGAGTGGTGCGCAATGTGTCTGGGGGCTTGGGTGCTGGGCAAGAGGGGGAAGGGCTGGCGGAGGCATTTTGCTACAGCACAGAAAGCCTTCGTCGCCTGATTCGCGAGCGGTTTTTGGCGGGCGAGGCACGGATCATGTATGAGGCGACCAGCGATGCGAACAAAAACGCCTATGCTGTCCTCAAGGATGCCGGCTTGCTTACCGATGAAAAGCGCGGCGAGCGCGACATTTACGAACTCTCTCACGATAGCTTTGTTGCCCCGGTGAAGTCGGATATTCCCCGTGAGGCAGTGGTTATTTTTTACCCCGCTGGACTGCGCTCCGCCAGTGATGTGCAAGCCGGGGAAAGGGCATGGCTGGTCTTTGAGGAACTGCTGCGGCTGCTCTACACAACGCCCCTAACCGATGCGGACGGAACACGCCTTGATCTCGTCATTCTTCCACTGGATGAGAGGACGGGTGAATGTGCCTTGCCTTCTGATGGGTTTGATTCCGTTGGCGTTGAGGCTCTGCCTGCCAGCCCTTACGCAGTGCTGGTTGTGGAGGGAATATTCGAGGGGGAAAACGAGCCACCCCTGATTAGCGCAGCGCGGCGCTTATTGGAAGCGAACTGCCGCCCTCTGCTGACGCTTTCCTTAGCCTCATTGGATAATCAAGGGGTTTTTGCCGAGGTTTTGGCGGCGCTTGGAACGCGCCTCGCCCTTGCGCCGGTAGATCACCTGCCCATGCCAGATCGTGTTTATGAATCTTTCTATTTGCCAATGGCGCTCGGAAAACTGCACGAGGCGGTGAACAAACCGACCATCCGTGAGCGCGTCGTGGGTATTGTGGGCGATGACAACCTGGGGAAATCCCAATTGGTGTGGCGTTTGGCGCGGCATTGTGATGTCCGCACCCTTTTTGAGCGTATTGAGCGGATCGTAGAGGGGGGCGACTCCCCCCTTAATCCGGCGCAGCTTGTGACCGACGAAAAGCTCTTGATCATCTTGGACGATGTGGCGCTACCCGGTACGCTGCTGAACACCTACCTTCGGGAAGACGCCCACTATACTATCCTTGTGACCACCCGCGAGCGCGGCGTCTTGCCCGCCGAAACAACCTCAGTGGTTGAGATGGTCTTTTCCGATTGGGCAGATGTGGAAAGTCTCTTTCGGGGTGAGACACCCTCAGCAGAGGGGGCGACACCCGATGCCCAGTCCCCCATGACAGAGATTGCCCAATCGCAATACAGTGCCGATATTCTGAATTTGGATTCAGGAAAGGGCAGCAAAGGGCGAGTCGGTGGGTTGGCGGATGTGCTAGGGCGTGATCCGGGTGTGATCCGTCTGGCGCAAAAGGCGGTGAATCTCTACCGTTTTGATCCTATTGGCGGGCGCACCCTTCCCGCCGCCCAAAAAGCGTTGGTCGATGCGCTTGGCAAAGAATTCGTCGGGCTTTCTGACGGGCAAAAGCGGGATCACCTTTACCGCCATCTCCAAAAGACAATGGGTGTGCCAGCCTACCAAGCCCTGATACTCTTTACCTTGTTTCCCGCCGGGGCGGATGTGCCGCCAGCGGTCATAGAGCGGTTGCTCACCCGCACAGGAGAAAAGGATCGCCTTCGCCGCCTTCTGGAACTCGAACTTGTTGAGCGCGATACGGAAGGCGATCTCTATGTGGATCGTTTGCTCTACGAATCCATCGTCCGCCATGATCCATCCATCGCTGCCTTGCGCCGCGATCACACACTCTTTGCCCGGACGGATTTTGCGTACCTTGCCGCACGAGTCGTCTCCACCCGCCGCGCCTCTGTGGTGGAGGCAGAACTGCGGGATTTGCTGAATGATTCCGAGGTGATTCATTCTGAGCCTGATCGCACTCAGCTTGCCCACTTGCGGGGTTGGTTTGCCCGTATGGCGCACGTCTTAGATCGCGCCGATGACGCCCGCACTGTCCTTCAAACGCTATCGATCAGTGCCGGAGACATTTTCCCCGCGCTGCGGGAGCGCGTTCTTGGCGATATGGCAACGCACCTGCGGGCAACACAGGCAGTGCCACAGATCGCCGCCGTCCAAATTCGCGGGCTTGTTGGCTATACCGAGGGCGTCCGCGCCAGCGCCATTAGCCCCGATGGGCGGCAGGTAGTTGGCGGCTCGGATAAGGGTGAGGTGATTCTTTGGGAGGTGGACACTGGGGCAAAGCTCCGCGCCTTTGACGGGCATAAAGGGTTGATTGCCGACTGTGCCTTCACCCCCGATGGGCGTTACCTTGCCAGCGCTGGACTTTTTGACGGGCTGCGTGTCTGGGATCGGGAGACGGGCGAAGCCGTTTTTGAAGAAGATGAATTACGCCCCGTCAGCGTTCATTTTTCGGCGGATGGAACGTTGCTGCTCGTCACCGATGACCGCACCGAAAATCTGTTTATCTATGACATTCAGAGCAGCCCGCCAAAAGTCATTGGGCGGGTGGAGGGTCACGCTGACGCCGCTATGAGCAGCCATCCCGATGGGCGGTTGATCCTGACCACGAAACGCAATCAGGTGTTTCTCTATGACCGCGAAACACTGACGGTGATTCATCAGGAACGCCTTGCAATGAGCGATGGTGAGGCGTGGGGATGCGCCCTTAGCGCCGACGAACGTTACTTTGCCTTCGGTACATCGGAAGGCAAGATCACTTTGGGGAGCGTTGCCGAAAGGCGCATCCTCGACACAAAAGAGGTTTCACGGGTTGTCACCAACGAGGGACGCAGCGTTTTCCGCTGTGTTTTTAGTCACGATGGGCGCTATCTCTTTAACCCCTTTGGGGCAGCCGTCCAAGTGTGGCACATCAGCGAAAGCGGCACTTTGGAACACGTCCGCGAGCTTGCCGGACACACGGGCGAACTCTGGAGCATTACGACGAACGATGGCGGAAATCGGCTGGTGACAGGCAGCCTTGATACAACGGTGAAAGTTTGGGATATGGCTCAGATTGGGCAGGCAAACGCCCAAATGCACGAGGCGCGGGTGTGGGGGTTGAGCGCTGCTCCATTGGGGGTGAGAGGAAATGTACCGCTCATCGCTACCGGAGCGCTGGATCGCACAGCGCGGCTTTGGAAAGCCGAGGAGGAGGATGGGATATGGCAGGTCGTAGGTATTGCTCCCCATAACACGCCGGTTATCGAGTCCCTTCTCAGCAGCAGCGGCGAGCGGCTGTACACCTTTTGCAACGATAAAACGATGCACATGTGGGATGTGCGCGTTCCCGATGCCCCTCTGCGGCAAAGCACACTCGCCGCCAATTCGTGGTCGGTGAACCGAGCGATCCTTACCAAAACTGAGAGCGGATCGGATGTGCTTATTGGTATTGGGGATGACAAAACGGTTTACCTCCTCAACGCCGATCTGGGGAAGATAGGGTCATGTTATGTGACGAACCCCGCCGCCTTCGTCAGCGATGCTGCGCTGCGCTATACAGTAGATGGCAAGCCGCAGCTTCTTACGGCGTGGTCGGATGCCACCGCCCGCCTCTTTGATCTGGACTCACTGAACACGCCACGCCCGCACCTGAACCGCGAATTCAACCATTCTGATGTGGATCGCTTGGCGCAAGTTTCCGCCTGTGCCTTTGCCCCCGATGGGCGCCTTGCGGTGACAGCCGTCCAAGTAGAGAGCAAAAACGAATACACCCTTTACCTGTGGAATATGGAAGATTTCCGTCGCCTGCGGGAGATTGGGAGGCTGAACACCCGGCACAAATCGCGGGTTCACCGGTTAGCTGTCAGCCCCGATGGAAACTACCTCGCCTCGTTGGAAGATGCCGGGGCGCTGCGGGTATGGAGCTTTCCCACAGGCGAACTGGTGACGGCGGTCTACCTTGACGAGGCGCTCTCAAATGTCTTGTGGTTGCCCATGACGACAAACCAAGTGGGCAGCTATCCACTGGTTGCCACCGGACGGCATGGGGTGTATTTCCTGACGCTAGGGGGAGTGTAAATGACCGTGCCACAAGCTGGTAAACCCGAAAACCTGATACTGCAAGGGGAAATCCGCCGCTTCGTCGTGGGGGTTGTCGCTATTTTTGGAGTAGAGGATCGGGAAACCTACAAAGAACTGGCGTACAAGTATGCCAGCCTCAGTGATCGTTGTGCGCCGCTCGGCTTTTCCAAGATGGGATTTGCCGTTCCCGATTACGCCCTTGCCTTTTACGAGGGGGACACCGATGAGCCAGAAGACACCTCGGATCGTCTGGTGGGCGGGCAGCAAAAGCGCCGCTGTGCGGAGGACGACCTGCATTTCAACTTTCGGGAACGCTTTTCCACCCATAAATGCTTTATCATTGGCTATCTGGAAAGCCTCACCAGCGCGGGGGAGCCTGCCTTTGCCTATGTGAATGTGCGCGGAGATCGGATTTGCAAGCTGCTTTACCGAGGGATAAACGAGGCGAGTGCCTATTCGTTGGCAGATTTCGCCACCCTGATTCTAACGGGACAAGGAACGCCCACAAAGGAAAACCGCCAAAAACTGGCAGCCGATTACCTGTTCTCGCTTGCCCACGAAGACGGCGTTTATGACGAGGAAGGCTACACCCGTCTGCGCGGCGATCATGTCAACATTCGCCTTTTCCCGCCGCTGAATCAAGTAACCTAAATCACACGAATCTAAGGACAATGACTGATGAAAACACCTGATACGCTTGGCTATATGATTTTAGGGTATGTTCTCGCCGCGGTGATCCTGAGCGGTTATATCGCCTCGCTCATTCTGCGGGCGCGGCAGCTTCAGCGAGATAGTAGACTGGTCGAGCAGTTGGAAGCAGAGGCGAAGAACGAGGGGCGATAGCCTTCTGGGGAACGCCCTAGCCAGTCTACGAAAGGTGGGGCATCACCCCTTCAAGTCGCTGACAGATTTTTCCAATTCGGTGAGCTGCTGTGTATGGGCGGCAAGCTCCGCTTTGATCGTATCCGCTTGCGAGAGGTAGGTTTCGACCATTCGCAAAAAGGGTGCTACGGCGTCCCCGCGCAATTGCCGTCCATAGCTGATCTGTTCTCGTGCCGCGCTCATAAAGCGCTCGCTGTATTCTCGTTTTAACGCCTCTAAGCGCCGTCCATAGGCATTTGCCATCAGCCACCCGCGCAAGGGGAGGGCGGCGATTCCGCCAAGCATGGCGGCGAACATGGCAACGATCAACAACCCCGCCGAATTTCCCTGATTCGCCACACTGAGCAGCGTCAGCAGCAAACAACCCATGATTAGAATGCTCAAGAGATAGACGACCAGCGTCCCCGCTGTCATGCGAATCTGCCCATCAAGGGTGTCGGTCTCCATCTGCTGCGCTTTTTCAAGTGTTCCTGAAAGATCATCCCGCGCTTTATCCCACAGCGTCCGATCATAACGGGCAGGGGGGGTGAGATCGCCAATGACCTTCCCGCGCAGCGCACCGGGAAGGCGTTCTAACTCCCGCTGCGCATAGAGGACGAGATCATCAGTATCTTTCACATCGCGCCCTTCCAGACGCGGCGGGACGCGCTCCACAAGCGGGGGGATCGTCGTCAGTGGTTCGATCACCCGCGCCCGTTCTGCCGCCGGAAGCATCCGGCTGACGACGACACTTCGCCGCCGAAACAAGCGCGGAAAGCGAATCACCTGCCCCAACCCGCTGAAAAGCAAGGGAAACACCTTTGACCACTGGAAAGTTTCGCGCAGAAGCGCTTTGCCGCGTAGTGCCGTTTCGTCAAATGCCGTTTCAAGGGCGGTGACAACCTCCCGCACGGTGGTGTCTTGTTCCTTTTGAGCGGCGTCAATCTGCCCACGAACATTTGCCGCCGAGCGTCGGTATTCGGCAAGGGCGTCTTGCTGTTCACGGATGCGGATATTAGCGGCGCTCATCACATTGCGGGCGATTTGAAGGGGTGTCTCCAGCTTTTGCCGCGCCCGTTCCACATCGCTTAGGGCGCGATTCAGATAGGTTTCAAACTGGCTGAATCCGCTCTGTTCCCAGAGGCGGGAATCACGCGGGGCGCTCTTTTGCGCCTCGCTCGCTAAGCGCGAGGAGACCAACCATACCTGAGGCTGTACGCCAAAGGCAGCCCGCACTTGCTCTGTGACAAAGCTCTGTAATGTTCCCCGTTCGCCTTCGTCCACAAGGTCAATCTGGTTGATCACGACGATCACTCGCTTGCCATAATCACGCAGCGATTCAAGGTATTCGCGATTGCTTGCCGACATTGCCTGCGTTGCCAACATGACATGAAAGACCAGATCGGCGCGGTGGAGGAACTTGCCGGTAATGGCATCATGCCCTTTGAAGACGGAATCGAGTCCGGGGGTATCCACAAGGCTGACACGCTCTAAGAGAGGGGTGGGGTGAAAGATCGTCTGAATATCGCTGCCGCCCATCGTCTGAGCGGTGCTGCCATGCCGCAGAATAGCGATACGATCTGTGGTCGGTGTCGCCCCGACGCTGAGGACATTTTCCCCGATTAGGGCATTGATCAGGCTGGATTTTCCGGTGTTGAACGCGCCCAGAAACACAGCAAGGTAGGGATGATCGGCATGAAAGAGGGCGTCCCGTGCCTGCTCAAGCTGGTCGGGAGGCAGTCCGTCCACCTTTCCTAATGTATCGACAAAGGCGGTCATCCCCTCAACGGTCTTTTGACGAAGTGCTTCATAGCGGGTGAGCAAGCCGGGGCGTTCAACAATCACTGGGTCTTTGCAATCCTTTGTTGGTTAGGACGAGGGGCGTTTCATTTGGGTGCAGCGGAGGTAGGGTTGTATTTTCCCAAGCGTGCCTGATGTTATGCCCGGTCTTGTTCTGCCAAGCGCCGCAAGTGTGCGGCGGCGTCATCGATTGTCGGGTGAATCGTTGGATCGGGACGGTAGGTTTCTTGGGCGATGGTGGCAAACATCATCTCAATCATCGAATCATCGCCAACAAGGGCGACACGCTCTAGGTTGGGCAGTTTGAAACTCCCTTCCTTCACAATACGCATCCCCCCACGTGGAAGTTCCCCAGTGGTTTGGCTGTAATCGAAAATAATGTCGATCAGATCGGGAATTCCCCCCGCCAGCGCCCAAATTTCCTCGGACGCTTCCTCAAGGTCGTCCACCGTCACCGGCGCACTGACCACATAAAGGATGATTTTGTCGGGATCGTACCACATCACTTTGGCGGGCATGGCAATACTACCTATCTTCAGAGTTAGTAAGGGAAACCATTCATAAACAGATCAAGTGCTTCCCGCGTTGCTGCACGTATCTCAAAATACCAACGATCACGGCTGTAGGCAATTCGGGCGACTGTCGCATCATAGCGAAAATCGAAGCTGTAATAGGGGCGTGCCTCATCAATGAATTGCCCGCCGTTGCCCCTACCCTCCCGATCTCCAATACGTTTCACCTGCGCCTGTGCCGCCACCACTGTCACCGATTGCGACCCACTGACTGTCACCCGCGCCTCACCGTACTGGTAAATAACCTGAAAATTCTGGAGCGTCCCACCCATGTTCGTTCGGGTGAACTCCCCCACCTTTGTGGGGAAAATTGTGCCGAGTGTTGTCCCCAATGGCACATTTCGGTTGTTTACATTATACGGGATTGTAGCGTTTGTAGGGCGACGTGCTGAATCAAGAAATTGCCTCCCCACGAGAATGACGAGGACGATAATCACCCCAACGACCAAGATCGAGGAAACCACCGAGAAGATCATCAGCATGAGGGAGCGAAGTTCGGTTTCTTCCGGGTCGGGGGAAGAGGTGGGTGGTTGACTGATCATATCACCACTATACCATGAAAATCGCGTGGGTAAATGGCTCACCCCCTTTACTTTTCGTGAGGGGGTGGAACACACAGGTATGTTGTCTTAGCCCTCTACCGCTTCGCGGAAGTGGCGTTCATAGGTGGCGATTGTTTCCTCAAAGTTGAAGATGCGCTCAATTTCATGGCGGGGCTTCACATAAGCCGCCCGATTTGCCACAATGTCGATCACCGCCCTGCCCATTGTCTGGTGGTCGCCACGTGGGACAATTTTTCCCATCCCTGTCACTGTCACCGGCACGCGCCCACCGGGGGTATCGGTCATGACGACGGGCGCTCCGCACAGCATCGCCTCCACCTGTACAAGGGCGAAACACTCCGTATCACTGGGCAGGACAAAGACATCGAGCGCCGCATAGAAATTCGCTAATGCCTCGCGGCTGGTGATGATCCCGAGAAAGATGAGGTGATCGCGGTAGGTTTCGATCAGCGGTTGGTAAACCTGCCATGTGTCCTCATAGGGAATGTTGTATTGTCCGGCAAAGACAATCCGCGCATTGGGATGTGTTTTCAGAATCACGTCTAGGGAGCGAATTAACACGTCGGGGCGCTTTTCTTGGACAAAGCGCCCACAATACCCGATCAGAATGCCGCCATCGCGCTGCCAGTCAGCACGCAGTTCGTCAGCGCGTTCGGGGTCGGGTGGGGGCATATGGATGGGCGGGTAATTCACTGCCACTTTGTCTTTGAAGGGGGTTAGGTAGTAGCTGTGATCGGCGTAATCGCGGCTGTACCCAATCAGGCGTGCCGCCCGCCGTGCAGCGACCTTAAAGAGGGTGAAGGTCAGCCCTTGAATAAGGCGGTTTTTGATCCCGGGCGGCAAAATCAAATCGCCATGGTGGGTGATCACTAGAGGTTTCCGAACCAAGCGCGAGATGATCGCGTTCAAGAACGGCTCTAGAGCAGGGCTGTTGGCAAAGATGAGATCAACCTTGCGCATGAAGGCGAGCAGCGCCAGCGGGTAAAGGGGCATGATCATCCCCCGACTCAAGCGAATGGGCGCCCATAAACGCACAATACGCACGCCGTTGATCGTCTCGTCACGGGGGAGGTCAAGGGAGTGACGGGCGCACAGGACGGTAACTTCATGCCCCCGCGCTGCCAGTGCCTCCGCCACATCGCGGACGTGGATGGTATACCCCGTGTAGTGCGGGACGTAGTACAAAATACTGATTAAAATGCGCAAGCGGCGCTTTGGTTGTTGCGGTTCGTTGGGTTGGGACTCAGGCATTGTCTACCGTTTCAGTGGGGGGAAGATTATCCGCTTCTTGCTTCGCCGCAGATGCGCGGCGGGCAGAGCGGATGACTTCCCCAAAGGAAATCTTTTCGGATAATAAACCAATCCAGCCGAGGATGGCATACATCGCCACCGTGACGATGTGCAAGATCACGGCGAAGGCGAAGGCGCTGGTCTGAGGGTTTGCGGCGTTCACCATCCCCCCCGCGTTTAAGCCGAGGATGATTGCCGCCTCGAAGGGACCGACACTCCCCGGCACGGCGGGCAAAGCAATGGCGATGGAGGCAGCGGCAATCATAAGCAGCGCCGCCTCCCAATGCGGTTCGTCATAGAGGGTGTACATGAGGATGAAGCCAGCGACGACGGACATTGCCCACCCAAGCGACGACCATCCAAGCGCCCGCCCCATCAGTCTGGGCGAGCTTACCGGCGCGATTCCGTCCAAAACGTTATCGAGAATTTTCCGCACGCCAAGCCGTTCCAAGAAGGGCAGCAGGCGAAGGGCAAGATTCACCACACGGTGGGCAAGGTCACGCCGCCGCGCAAAGAGGAGCAAAACACCGATTCCGATAGCGGCAATCACCGCCGAGATAAGCGCCCCGCGTTGGATGTCTGGCGAGACGGGCGCAATGACAATAGCGAGGATCACGAGGACAACCACCGTACCGAGGTCGATCAGACGCTCCACAACAACGCTAGAGAGCGCTGTAAACATCGAAATGGGCGGTGTTAGCCGCGTGACGAGAAACGTCCGCGCCACTTCTCCCAAGCGCAGTGGCAGCCATGCATTAAAGAAGTAGCCGACGTTCATGATATGAAAGCTGTGGGTGAGATTCGTCCGGTCATTCAGCAGCACTCGCCACCGAAAGCCGCGAAAGACCAACCCCACAAAGACAAACACAGCGCAAGGTAGCACCCAAAAGTAATTGGCGCGGCGTAGCTCACCGCCAATCTGAGAGAAATCTTGCCCGCCGAGGGCGAGGGCAAGCGTGGCGGCGCTGATGGCGAGTCCGAGAAGGATACTAGCCCATCGCTTCATGGTTTTAGGCGCTCCAGCAGGTGATTTGTTAGGCAAGGCTTTGCTCACCGCCCATTGTACACCGGTTGGGGCGAAAAACCTCAGAGCGTCTTTGGGTCGGTGATCACCCCACGCACGGCGCTGGCGGCAACTACCGCAGGATTCGAGAGGTAGAGCGGCGCGGATGCCGTCCCCATACGCCCCTTGAAGTTGCGATTCGCGCTGCTGATCGTCACCTCATTCGGGGCGGGAACACCCATGTGGTTGCCCATGCAGGGACCGCACCCTGGCACCCCGATCATTGCCCCCGCCTCGATGAAGGTCTGCACATAGCCGCGCTGGATGGCTTCTGCCAAGACGCGGCTGGACGCCGGAATGACCAGAAGGCGCGTCCCCGCTGCTACTTTCCGCCCCCGCAGAACGTCCGCCGCTGCCGCCATATCTTCAATCCGCCCATTCGTACACGTCCCGATGAAGGCTTGTTGGATCAGCGTTCCGGCAACTTCCGAAAGGGGTTTTACGTTGTCGGGGCTGTCGGGGCAGGCGATCATCGGCTCAAGTGTTGTGACGTCATAATGATGTTCGGCGGCATAGGTCGCATCAGGATCGGGGTAAAGTGGGGTATAAGAGCGCCGCGCCCGCCCCGCCAGATACGCGAAAACAGCCTTGTCGGGGGGGATATATGCCGTCTTTGCCCCAAACTCTGCCATCATGTTTGGGATCACCGCACGGCTGTCCAGCGAGAGCGCTGAGATCGCCGCGCCGTGAAACTCAATCGACATGTAGATTCCGCCATCGACGCCCAAATCACCGATCAGTTTTAGGCAGAAATCTTTTGCCGTCACACCCGGTTGCCATGTTCCGCTGACGGTCACCTTCATCGATTCCGGGACGCGCAGCCAAAGCTCACCCGTCGCCCAGAGCGCCGCCACTTCCGAACGCCCGATCCCCGCCCCCAACGCCCCCAACCAGCCAAAATGGGGGGTATGGCTATCTGAACCGAGGATCAATTCGCCGGGGAGGACAACCCCTTCCTCGCTCAAGACCTGATGGCAAATGCCACGCCCCGCCTCAAAAAAGGTGGTGACCCCCTGATCCTTGACAAACTGGCGAATCTCAGCATGGTTTTGGGCGTGTTTCGTCGTTGGCGCGGGGACGGCATGATCAAGCGTGATCGCCAGTTTGTCAGGGTGTTTCACCCGTGTGATGCCCAACTTTTTGAAGGTCTCGTAAATGGGGGCGGTGTTGTCATGGCTGAGGATCACATCGGGGCGGGCGTCTACAATCTGCCCCGCTGTGACGGAGGAAAGTCCGGCTGCCCGCGCCAATGCTTTCTCGGCAAAGGTCTGTCTCATGAGTTCTGGTCAGGTCTACGCTTTCTATGTGTAAGGCGTCCTACATAACAACGCATGAATAGGGATGTACCCTTCGGTACATCCCTATTCCCCTTCTAACGTCTTTTTGAAAAAATCTAATATGGTGAACGCCTGCTCAATGTGACCGGTGATTTGTTCAAGCATCTGGGTGGCGTTCAATTCCCCGCTCTCAATCCGCGCTTGCATCTTGGGCGATGGGTTCTGCATCATGACCAAGATGTTGATCAAGTTTTGGCTGGAAACCAACTGGGCGCGAACTTCATCGTCCAGTTGGCTGACCAGCGCACGCGGATCAGCGGCGAGAATCCACTGTTTATATGCCTCAAAATCCGACATAGGTGTGTTCCTACCCTACAGGTTGCGCCTCTGCCTCTATGCGTTCCCAATGTTGGAGCAAATGATCGACCTGCTCCGCATCCAAAGGGCGCTGATCGGCGAGCGTTTTCATATGAAGTGTCGCCCGCTTGATCTGATCATCCGTTAATGATAAGCCTAATTCTGTTGCTCTGCTACGTACAGCATTCCAACCCATGAGCCGATGCCCAATTTGCACTGTGCGGCGCAAGCCAAAATCATCGGGATTCAGGCTTTCATAAGTCTCTGGGGCGGCTAAAACAGCCTTCGTATGAATCCCCGCCTTGTGGGTAAACGCCGCCGAACCTGTGATGTAATTGTTAAACGGCACATGAACTCCCACCATCTCGGCGATGAGGTGATCGAGGTCATTGAGCATTTCCAGTTGGTATTTCGCACAAAGGCGCTGGCGATCCAACATATACAAACGGGCGATCAATCCTCCAAGTGGGGTGATCCCGTTGCGCTCTCCGATTCCCAAAACCGTCGTATCAATGTGCGTTGCCCCACCCTCAAGGGCGGCATAGGCGTTGGCAATGGCACAGCCAGAGTCGTTATGCCCATGAAATTCCACATCAAGATGGGTCAGACGGCGCAGCAGGGCGACCAAACTGCCTACCTGTGTTGGGGTGGCAATGCCCACTGTATCCGCCACCCCCAACCGATTCACAACCCCCAAGCCAGCGACGGCAAGGTAGACGCGCAGCAAATCTGCTTCGCTGCTGCGGAAAGAATCTTCTGTGCTGAAGCGAAGGATGATATTAGGAGCTTGGCTGCGGACGAAGCTAAGCACCTCGCGGGCGATGTCGATGATCTCGTCAATAGTCTTGCCGTGACTGTACTTGCGCAGCGCGGGCGATGTACCAATGACAATATCCAGCCCGTGAACGCCTGTCTCAAGGGCGCGAAGGGCGTCCTCTTTATTGCAGCGGATGTGCGTCAGGATGCGTGCCTTCAACCCTAGACGGACAATCGTCCGCACATCTGCGTCGTTTTGTGGCGAAGACACGGGCGAGGAAAGTTCGAGGAATTCCACCCCAAAGCGATCTAACTGCTCGGCAATCTGAACCTTTTGGGCGGTGGTGAAGTTTGCGCCGGAGAACTGTTCCCCCTCGCGCAGGGTTGATTCAATGATGGCAAACTGTTCAAGAGACATACCATTCCATCCTTCATGATCGGGTTATCGTTAAGGTACAGATGTGTTCACCATATGGGCAATTTTTTGTAGGGGGGTATGTGTACTCCCCCTTGCCCGTAGATTGCTTTGCCTATGATTGGTCAGATCAAACCATACATTCTTTGGCACGCCTACTCTTTGGAGAGTCTTTGGGCGACTCGGATAGCTCTCACAAGCTATCCTACTGCACCTGCTAAGACCGTCTCAATCGCGCTGGCGACGGTTTCCAAATCGCTTTGTTGGATGACTAACGGCGGCAGCAAGCGCAAAACAGTTGCACCAGCGGGGAGCGCCAAAACGCCCTGATCTTGCAGTGCCTTCAGAAGGGGAGTGACCTTTCCCCGCAGTTCGATCCCAACCAGCAACCCGAGTCCGCGTACCTCCCGCACCTGATCGGGAAATTTCGTTGGCAAATCAGCTAGGCGCTCTAACAGCCAGCCGCCAAGCGCCGCCGCCCGCCCCGCCAAATCCTCCCGCTGGATCACTTCTAAGGCGGCTATCCCCGCTGCACACGCCAGCGGATTCCCGCCAAAGGTTGAACCGTGCGTCATTGCCTCCAATGTCCCCACCCGCGCCCCAATCAGACATGCCCCCATCGGCAAGCCGCCCGCCATGCTCTTGGCAATGGGCATCAGGTCTGGTTGAAGGGCATATTGGGTGTGGGCAAAGAGTGTCCCCGTCCGCCCGAATCCGGTTTGCACCTCATCGACAATGAACATCGCGCCGCGCTCATGGCAAAGGCGCTGTACCCCTTGTAAAAATGCCGCGTCCCCCGGACGCACGCCGCCCTCGCCCTGCACAATTTCGATGATGACCCCTGCCGTCGCCTCGCTGATCGCCACCTCTGCCGCCGCCAGATCGTTATAGGCGATGTGGGTGTACCCCGGCACGCCTGGTTCAAAGGGTTCGCGGTACTTTGGCTCCCATGTCGCCGCTAATGCGCCCATCGTCCGCCCGTGAAAGCCGCGCTTTGTGGCGACGATTCCCTTTCGTCCAGTGGCGAGCTTGGCAAACTTGATCGCTGCCTCTACCGCTTCTGTACCGCTGTTGCAAAGGAAGGCGCGGGACATTCCGGCGGCGGCGGTAAGCGCCTCTAAATAGCGGGCGCGAGTGTCGTTGTAGAAAATTTCTGGGCAGCTAAGAAGGGTTGCCGCCTGTTCGCTGATGGCGGCGACGATTGCCGGATGGGCATGACCGAGGTTTGCCGAACCCTGCCCTCCAACACAATCAATGTAGCGCCGTCCTTCGTCGTCCCACAGGTATGCTCCCTCGCCGCGAACGACGGTCAGCGGGCGCTTGGGGTAAACGCCGCTGGTGTGCTGATCTTCTTGTTGGCGGGTGGTTGGCAGTGTTTGGTCAGTCACGGTTGATCACCGTCCCTTCGCCCGCCAGCGCCGCACGGATGGGCGACATACGGCGCGAATCCGCCAAAACAATCCGCCGAACACCCGTATGCAATGCTTCTTGTGCGGCGAGTACCTTCTTCTTCATCCGTCCCCCGGCGATCTCAATGGCGCGTTCCACCCCAGAGGCGGGAATATGACGAATAAGGCTGGCTTCATCGGGAAACTTCGCCATCAAGCCGACGACGTTTGTCAAAATGACAAGGGTATCCGCCCGCAGCACTCCGGCAACCTGTGCCGCCGCCCGATCCCCATCAACATTCAGCGGTTCGCACTCCGCACCCATCGCCAGCGGCGCAACAATAGGGGTATAGCCAGCATCAAGAAGCATCGTCAGCAGCGCACCATTGACCGTTTCGACGCGCCCGGTGTAATCATCCCGGACGATGCGCTGCCGCCCCGTCTCTGGGTCAATTGCCCGCACCGCATCCTTACGTTGAGCGCCAAGCAAGCGTCCATCCAAGCCGTTCAACCCGAGGGCATTCACGCCGAGCGTTTGCAAACGCCCCACAATCGCGGGATTCACCTGCCCCACCGCCGCCATCATGTAGACTTCCAGCGTGGCGGCATCCGTGTAGCGGCTGACATGCCCAGAGGGGCTTTGGAGTGTCCGCGCCGGAACGCCCACCCGCCCAGAAAGCGTATCCACCGCCGCGCTTGTGCCATGCACCACGACGACACGATGCCCCTCTTGAACAAGGGCGGCAATGTCGGCGCAGACGCTTTCGACATCAACGCCCAACCCGCCTCCCACCTTGATCACAAGTGTTTCTGCCATAGAGTCCTGTTCCTTTTCGCTTCGCTCAGACTTGACGTATCCCTGAAAAACTGGTATTCTGTTCCCCATTCGCTCTGTTCGTCTAGGGGCCTAGGACGTAGCCCTCTCAAGGCTAAGACACGGGTTCGAATCCCGTACGGAGCATCCCATAAACCCCACTTGAAACATTATTTTTAGGTGGGGTTTTTTGTTGCCCCCACGCGGCACAGGCAACAAAAAACGCCCCCCCAGATTGTCTGGGGGGGCGTTCTTGCTTTTTCACTCGTTTGCAAGACGCAGGGCGTTACCCTCCACACAATCGCGGTGGCGTGCAGCCTTTTTTCCCTTTTTTCTCAACAGAAACAACGTGATGTGCCATGCGCTTAACTGCGTGCTTGCCTTACATTATTCGCAACAGGGGACATTGTGACATAGAGTAGCGGCTATGTCAACCTATCCGGTAGGCATTTGGTGGATTTGACAATGATTCCCCATTTCGAGTCGAAGTGGCGCATTGAGGAACATGCCCGCAGTCTGAACCTACCGCTGACGGTGCTGCGTCCCGTTGCCTTCCGCCCGCCTGATCCAGAGATGCTGATCATCCTGCGCTGGTTCAAGGAGAAGGGCTACGAGGCGGATATTGCCGCAGTACGGGCGCTTTACCCGCCGCTGATGAGCTTGGAAACATGGCTGCGCCTGAATGAGTGGAAAAATGCCCAACCTGTCCCCGAAACAGAACATCCGGCATGGGGGTAGATGAGGATACGGGGATACGCATCAAGGCGTATCCCTAATCCTATTGCGCCCTGTGGTTTATCAGGGCGACCCTGTGTGGTCGCCCCTACGGGATGCGGAGGGCGGCGCCGGGGTCATGCCGTTTACAATGGCATCACTGGTTAATACACCGTGTTGATCTTCCCGGCGATCAGCCCCAACGCCCCGCGCAGGGTCTCCCGCGTGATGTCGAGATCGGCGCCACCTTTGCCATTCCGCGCTATTTTCGCCCAGAGTGGATCATGGACGATGAAGCCCGTCTTGGTGTAGCCAATGAGGACGAACCAATGCAAACCTTGATCAACGCCGCTGGCAAGATGGACAGGGAACATGAGTTTTTTGTAATCGACCAGCAAGATAATCGGACGCCCATTGTCCAAAATAGCGCGGAAGGTATCCACATTGGGGAGTGTCCGATCCACCTTGAGTGTCGCTAGGGCGTTCCGTTTTGCCAACGCCACAAGCTGTTCCGCCGAGGTCTTTCCCGGCGTTTGGTTATGTAGGTCTTTCACCGTCAGGCTGCCCGCCATACCGTAGTATTTCAGCAGCATGAGGACGGAGGCTTGCCCGCAGTCGTTATTCCCCAAGCCGCGCTCGTCAATCTGCGAGACATAAGGAACATTCAGACGCTTTGTGTCGCCTGTCACTGGGTTGCGCTCTGCCTCAGCAATGAGCAGGTTGATGATCGTCGTCCGCCATTCTTCCTTCAGGTTCGCCAGTGTGGAGATGGGCGGGTTGCTGTACGTCCCCTGACGGTTATCGGCAATGGCTGCCAAGCCCGATTGCTGTATCCAAAGGAAGAAATCATCGCGATTGCCCGCGCTTCGGGCTGCCTCGAAAAAGGCGTTGATCACCTGTTGGTTGGTCACCTTCCCCAAATAGCGATCTCGTTCCTGAACAGGGGTCAGCCCCTCCAACGATTCGCCTGCCAGCGCCCGCTTGATCAGGCTTTTTTGATCGAGGGACAAGCCCGGCAGGTTATCCACCGCCAAGCCGCTGTAGGGGCGCGTCCGGTCATTCGCCATGTGCGCCAAGTTTGCGCTGGTGACCCATGTCCAGAAGTTCTGCGGTTCACCAAAGGCTTTGGCGGCAGCGGCAAAAGCGTTGATCATGTCCTGATTGGTGAAGTCGGCAGGCGTCGGGGTGATTCCCTTTTTCTGGCGGGTGCGGAGCGTTGGGACGGTGATTGCGTTGACCGCCGCAAGCTCTTTCTCGCCCATCCGTCCATAGGGGTAGATGGAGATGCCTAACGCCTTATTCCGTGTTGGCGCTTTGTTCAGGGCGTGTTCGCCCGCCCGCTTGATCTCGTTGGCGTCGGTCAGGTCATATGCCTGCAACATCGGGATCACAGGCAAACCAAAGGGTTCAAGGGCTGTCAGCGCATCAACCACCGCCTGTTCGGGGGTGATCCCAAAGACCTGATGGTAGACCATTGGGTGAAGGCTATCGATATTGGGCAGCCAGCGCGAGATGGAAATATCGCGGGGGTGGTTGCCCCGTGCATCAAGGCACAGCGCCAAATGAAAACCATCAGGGATGCGCAGCCGAAGTTGGTCGCCCATGATCTGCGCCACCGTCGCCCCGCCGAGGTAGTAGGACGCGCCAACCTCCACATCCAGGATGAACGACTTCACGCCGGGGAGGTTACACACATCAGCAATCAGCTTGATCTCTACATCGGGGTTCACCCCGCGCACGACACTCCACGCATGAAACTCAATGCCCGCCTCGTCGCACTTGGCAATCCAGCGCTGTACATCGTCCAGCCCATCGATGCGCAGATCGTCTTTTCCCGACGAATCATTGACACCCTGCCATGCTGCGCCGTTGTTCGTTTTGACGAAGATCGCCCCAATCTTGGAATCGACCAAGCGGGCGAGGATCGCCTCAATCGTCGTTTCTTTAACCGTGCGCCCATCGATGTAAACAACGCCAATCATCCCATCGTAGGGGGTCAATAGCGCCTCGTCTTTTTTTTCTTCGGATTTCAGGGCGTCTTTGGCAATCTTAAAAAAGGTGTCAAAAATAACCTGTTTGGGGCGATTCGCACCGTCCACGATTCCGGCGTTGCGCATGATATCGCCCCAGGCAAACCAGATCATCACCGGAATCCGTGTGGCAAACCGCGCTTGAAGCAGATCAAACGCGCCGCGCATATAGGTGGTGACCATCCCAAATTGGTCTTCTGGAAAGGGGACGTGTTCAGAGACGCCAATCTCGGTCAGCCAAATGGGAGCATCGGGAATCCCACGCACCACGGTGTTTAGGTGATCGTCCAACCGCCCGAACCAGCCGCCCCACTCTGGTTTTGTGCTGAAATTTGGCGACCACTGCCCGTAGGGGTGAACACCGACTGCATCTACAGGAAGTTTTCCGCCAGATGCCTCCCGCACGCCCTTGACATAGGCAACGGCATCTCCCGCCGCCGCCGCCAACCCGCCAAAGACTACTGTCGCGCTTGGATCATGGGCTTTGATCTCGCGGCTGGTCATGGTCAGAACACGGGCAAATTCTGCCACCGGAACGAAAACGGATGACCCGCCACGAATATCGCCCTCGTTCCAAATTTCATAGGCAACATTCAACCCCTTGTAACGGGCGGCGATTTTTCCCACAGCGGCAGAGAAGTTGCGAGCATAGGTTGTCCAATCGCCGTTATCCCAGGGGGCATTGCCCCAAAATGTCTCCTGATTGACGATGATCAGGCTGCGCACGCCAACGGCGTTGTAGCGTTTGATCAATGCCTCGTAAACGGGGAGGGATTCTTCAAGAGAGCGCCGTTCGGCGTCTGCCCGAAAGACATACCGCGCCCATGTTGTGCCTTGCAGAGTTTTTGCATCGTCAGGCTGCCCACTGGGGGCGTTAGGGTTAAGGTTGATGCCAAGTTGAACCATGAGGAAAACCTCCGGGTGCTGCTGTACCTAAGGAAGAATTGTAGGGCAGTTTAGGGGGTACGCAACCAGAGGGAAGGGTAAACGGAGGGAAGGTGTAAGGGAGCATCCATGAACGCTCCCCAATAAAGCCTGACGCCGTTACCCCCCAAATGCCTTGATTTGTTGATGGAGTTTGCCGCGATCTACCTCTGGGTATTCAGCCAGATAGGTATCGAAGTAGCGCATGTATTCAACGAGCTTTTCGTTCGTGCGTCCCTCAAAACGGAGCGTGATTGCCGGTTGGGTGTTGCTGGCACGCACCAAGCCGAATCCATCGGGGAACTGCACCCGCGCCCCATCGAGATCAACAACAGTGTACTTCTGGCGGAACTTGATCGTCATCTCGTCAATTGCCTTGAACTTCATGGCGTCGAGGGCGCTCAGAATGATCTCTGGCGTGGCGGGAAGGGTGGGTATCTCTTTGAAGGTTTCGCTCACCGAGGTTTCAAGGTGGCTGAAAATCTCTAAGACCTTCAACGAAACGAGGGGGGCATCGTCAAAGCCGTAATAATCTTCCCCGATGAAGATGTGCCCGCTGACCTCCCCCCCAAGCGGCGAACCAACCTCCGCCATTTTCGCCTTCATCAGGCTGTGTCCCGTTTTCCACATGAGGGGGACGCCCCCATTGCGGCGGATTTCATCCTCCAGCGCTTGGCTTGCCTTCACATCGTAGATGATCGTCGCCCCCGGACGGCGCTTGAGCAGATCGCGTGCCAGCAGCGCCACCAAGCGATCCGCTGCGATGTGATGCCCGTGTTCATCGACAATGCCGCAGCGATCAGCATCCCCATCAAAGCCAACGCCGAGATCAGCCTTCGTCTCGCGCACGGTGCGTTCCAGTTCCTTTGTCGTCTCTGGGTCTTCGGGGTTGGGCAGGTGGTTGGGGAACGTCCCGTCCGGTTCGCAGTAAAGGCAAACGACTTCTACCCCCAACGCCTCGTAAACGGGCTGCATATAAACGCCGCTGAGCGCGTTCCCCGCATCAAGGACGATGCGCAGTTTTCGCCCGCCCATCCTCACTTTGCCTTTGATGGTGTCCATATGCCGCTGCACCAAATTGGGATCATAATGCAGGTCGCCTGTTCCGCTGAGGAAATCGTCCTTTTCAATGAGTTCACGGATCGCCTGAATGTGATCGCCGAAGAGGGCAAAGCGATCTTGCGCCATTTTGATCCCGTTGTATTCCAGCGAGAGATGGCTTCCCGTGATCTGAATTCCCCCGCCCTTTGCCCCATACAGAGCAGAGGCAAAGTAAACAGAGGGGGTCATCACCTCGCCAATATCGGTGACGTTTAACCCTGTGCTGCGCAGACCGTCAATCAGGGCGGCTTGCAGCGGACCCGACGAATGGCGGTTATCGCGCCCGACGAACACGCGATCCGTTCCGTGGGTGCGCTGCATGAATGTCCCATACCCTTTGCCCACAAGGGTGGCAATAGTAGGTGTTAGAAGGGGGGTTTCGCCCGTGATGTTGCCGCGAATATCGTATTTTCTAAAAATGACCGATGGTACGTTTGCCATAGAATTTTTTACCTCATGTCCCATTAACGCTACCGTGTAGAGTATAGCCGGAACGCTGCTTGATCCACCGTTTTGTAAAACTTCCCAATCTCAGCGCGTCTTAACATAACCGTGTTTGCCCGCTACAATTGCCGGTAAGCTCTCGATACCATGAAGGAGTGTTTATGAGCGTGGTCGAACGAATCTCGGCAGACGAGGTGAGTCTTTCTCACGATGAAATCCGGCGCTACAGCCGCCATCTCATTATGCCTGAAGTGGGCATTCAGGGGCAGCGCAAATTGAAAGCAGCGAGTATCCTGCTCATTGGGACGGGTGGGCTAGGTAGCCCGTTAGCGCTCTATCTGACGGCGGCGGGGATTGGGCGTTTGGGTTTGGTCGATTACGATGTTGTTGACGAGACCAACCTTCAACGCCAAGTGATCCACTACACCAGCGACGTGGGAAAGACAAAGCTCGATAGCGCGGCAGCGAAGCTCTCGGACATCAACCCCTACATTGTGATCGAAAAGCACAACACGCCGCTGACCAGTGAAAATGCGCTGGATATCCTCAAAGATTACGACGTGATCATTGACGGGACGGATAATTTCCCCACCCGCTACCTTGTCAACGACGCCTGCGTGATCCTCGGCAAACCCAACGTGTATGGGAGCATTTTCCGGTTTGAGGGGCAGTTGAGCGTTTTCTATGCCAAAGAGGGACCCTGCTACCGCTGCATGTTCCCCGAACCCCCCCCACCCGGACTTGTCCCTAGCTGTGCAGAAGGCGGCGTCCTCGGCATCCTCCCCGGCACGGTGGGAACGCTCCAAGCAACGGAGGCGATCAAGCTGATCTTGGGCATTGGAACGCCGATGATTGGGCGGATGCTGCTCTACGATGCACTGAGCATGTCTTTTGAGGAAATCAAGATTCGGAAGAACCCCAAATGCCCTGTCTGCGGCGACCATCCAACGGTCACTCAGTTGATTGACTACGAGGCATTTTGCGGGTCGCCTGCCCATGACCGCAGCGATTACCGCGAGACAAATGCCCAAAAGCATGTGCGCGGGATCACCGTGAATGATTTGAAAGCGCGGATCGACGCGGGAACGAACCTTGTTGTGCTGGATGTCCGCGAACCGCACGAGTGGGAGATCAGCGCGATCTCTGGTGCGGTGAAGATTCCAAAGGGGCAGGTGGTGGCGCGTGCCGCCGAAATCCCGAAGGATGTGGAGGTTGTCGTCCAATGCAAGACGGGTGTCCGCAGCCGTGATGTGATTGTTATGCTCCAAGACTTGGGCTATACGAATCTCGTCAACTTGCTTGGCGGGATCAATGCGTGGGCGCGGGAAATCGACAAATCCCAGCCCGTCTATTGATCCTCGGTTTTCCGCCCCGAATAGGCGTTATGCCGTTGCCCGCATCCCCTTCTCTCCCACATTGTGGGAGAGAAGGGGGATTGTTTTGTGGGGGGGTGTCCCCCACACCCCCAGAGTGGGTCGGGTGAGAGAGTTACCCTTCAGAGTCTCGATTCCCCCTTTGCCCACATGAGGGCGGAGCAAGTACATGCCGAAGGCGGGTCGTAGGGGAATGAGAGTAAACGCCGCTGTCGCCCCCTCACGCTGCCCTTTTCGATAGAGAATCGAGACAACGCAGCGCCGGCACGAACGCGCCGGCGCTGACCCAGTGTTTGTCTTTCCTTGATCTCAGCCCGGTGCGTTGGCACCGGGTCAAGACCCCAATCAATTCTTCCTGATTATTTACTCCCCGTGAACAGTGAATGTACTCCCCGCGCCGCGCCCAAAGACCTCTGGGAAGTAGAACTCATTCCCATTTGGCGGGATCACGCGGTAGGTGCCGGGTGTTGTCGCTTGAATCTCATAGACGAAGCGGTAGTTCCCACGCGGCAGATACTGCGCGGAAAGGACGACCTTTTCCGTCCGAATCTGCGTGCTGCTGAAGTACCACCACCCCCATCCATAGAATTCCACATCGCTCCGGCTCAGTTCAGGGCGTTCCCCAATCTGAGAGGTCGTTTGCAGGTTGCGATCCACCCCTTCGGTCCCCGCTGGAATCGGATCATTGATCACGACGTAGTAGAGGTCTTGAGAGGCGGTGATCTCCAAGACCACCTTGATTGTTTCGCCAACCTTTGCCTCGGTCACCCGTTCGCCGTTGAGGTAGTACGCCCGCGTGAACGACAAGCCCCGATTCGTCGGCTTGATCGCCTCCACTGGCTGATTCACCTTCAGGGCGGCGGTGTAGTAGAGCGACCCATCGCCCGCCGCGTGGTCAAAGGTGAGGCGATTCACCTGATCGCGCAGCATCTCGGCAACATTTACGGTGAGTGTTTTCGTCTCCCGCAGCGTATCGGCATTGCCCACACCTGCGCCGATCTCCGTCCCATTCAGATTCACCGTGTAGGTATAATCTGCCTTCAGTTCCCCGCTGGCAACCATGTAATCGACCAGCGCCATGACCGCCCACGCCGTCTCTTGGGTGCTTTCCCAAGCGTCGCCGCGCCGCGCCACCATCAGCCAACGGACAACATTCGGCACAAGATCGCTCTCCGGCGTCAGTTTCACCAGCGCCAAGAGCGCCAACGCCGTCGTCCGCGTGTTGCTGCCCCAGTTCCAGTAGTCACGGCTCTCCTCCTCCCAATGAATCCCCGTCGCGGAGGCAATCGCCGCTGTTTGCAGGTCGCTGAGCAGGGTTGCCGCCGCGTCTGTCCGGTTTAGCGTAGCATAGGCAAGGGCAAGGTATGCCCGTGCATCAAGGCTCATCCGTTCACGACGTGCCAAAAGCGTATCCAGAACGCCTATATTCGCATTCTTTGCCCGCGCAAGGACATACTGCATGAACGCTTGACGATTCATCTGCCATGTTGCCGTTTTGTCCGTCGCATACTCTGCTTTCGAGAGCAAGAACCCCACCGCACGGGCGATCATCTCTGGCTCAACGGCGAAATCAGCATCGCGTGCTTCCAGCAGCCCAAGCAGGGCGTAAGCTGTAGTCAGCGGGTTGCTTTCTTCTAAGGGATACCACCCCCAACCGCCATCGCCTTTTTGCTCTTGCTTCAGCCGCGCCAACGCCGCCAAAACCGCTGTTTCCAGATTCGCCCGCAGTTCAGGGGTATCTAAGCCCACCTTTTGCAGCGCCCGGTAGGTGATGATGTTCGGCAGGAAGCGTGAGACGGTCTGCTCCACACAGTAGTACGGGTAGTATTTTAGGTAGTCCAGCCCGTCAAGGGTGGTCGCCGCAAGGGAGGGATTCACCTTCACTGTCAGCATTCCGCTAGGGGCAAGCTCCGTTGGCGGCAGCAGAATACCTTCTGTCCGTTCGCCGGGGGTGCGCAAGACGCCCGCCGTCGCCACATAGTCTGGCGCTTCATATTTGAATACAGGCAGCAGCCGCTCTGCGCCAATGCCCACAGCCGGCTTGCTGGCATCGCTGAATTCACCGCTGACGGCGCTGAAGGTCAGATCAACATTTGCCACATCGTTCACCGTCGCCAGCCATAAGACGCGGGCGCGTCCATTGGCGGGGATGGTGATTGTTTGGTCGGCGGCGGCACGAAGGGTGACCCCCGCTGCCAAGAGATTCACCTGAATGGTGCGTTCTTCGCCGGTGTTGTTGTTGACGACCATCGCCAGTTCCGTCTCATCCCCCACCGTAAAGAAGCGCGGGGTGGCGGGGCGGACGAGAAGGGGTTTTGTGCTGATGATTTCTACCTGAGCGTCACCAACAGCGCTCTCTAGCGAAATGGCACGAGCATCCAAGCGCCATGTCGTCAGGTTATCGGGGAGCGTCACCGAGACGCTGCCGCGCCCATCCGCACCGACGATCAGCGAGGCAACCCACAGCGGTGTATCGACAAAATCAGTACGCGGGGTGGCGCTGGCAGCATCTGATTCGCCAACTCGTCCCTTCTCGCTCTCATCCCGTCCGGGCGCTCCGGGCGCTGGTTGGGCAATACCATCGGCTGCCCCGCCCCCACCCGCCATCTCTAACATAGGTGAGGCTGTGCCGGCAAGATTTACCTCTCTCGCGGCGCGAAAATCTTCCAGTTCGGTTTTGAGGTTGATTCCATCGATCAGGATCGTCAGGGCATGGCTCGTCGTGATGCCGAGAGCGCGCGTGTACCAGAAATTCTCGAAGATTGGGGCGCTGTTTGGCAGCCCAACGGAGAGCGTCGCCACATCGGAGAGGCTCAAGCCGACTTCCGCCGCCGTTGGCTCGCCGTTCAAGGTAGTCACCAGCACATCAAAACTCACCTCATCACGCGGGGCTGCCTGTGCCACACTCGGCGTGAGGGTGATATTTAACTGCTTTTGAACTTCCACCTTCAGGTTGGTTAGCCCAAACCGAATGGCGGGGACGCCAGTGGGATCATCGCCGCTGCCTTTGATCAGCGTGACCGCTACAAAGATATTTGGCGCGTCGCTCTCATCAAGTGTCAGCTTGTAGGTATAGCTCCCCTCAAATTGAATCACCTCACTGCGGCGGATAGTGAGCCGTTCTACGGTCACGAGCGCGGTGACCTTGCCCGCAAAAGGTGAGGGAATCAGGATTTCAGCCGTTTCGCCGGGTTTGTACTCGCTTTTGCGATCCGCGATCAGGGTGATTTTCTTATCATTCTCATCGGTCGCAATCGGATTCGGTCCCGACACCCAGACACTGATCGTCGTCTTGGCAAGACGCTCACGGGCATCGCGGCTGGTCACGGCGATTTCAAAGACGCCGGCATTAGCAGGGGTAAAGGTGTAATCAACCTTGCCCTCTCCATCCGTCGTGAGCGCTGTCTCGCTGACGGGGATGATCTCTTGCTTCCAACTCAGTGTTTTGGGGTCTTGTGTCCAGCGCCGTTCGCTGATGGTCACTGTAATCGGTTGGTTGGGGAAGGGTTCACTTTGCCAACCAACACTGGTGATCGTCATCTCAAAGGGCGATCCCGCCTCTCCGAGGTACTTTTTGGGCTGGATACCGAGGTAAAGCAGCGCCGGGTGGACGGTCACGGTGGTTCGTCCAGAGACGGTTTGCCCACTCACGTCGTAGGCATTCGCCTCAATCGTGAAGCTCTGCGCGGCGGTATCCCCGGCAAGATCGGCGGGGAGTTCGATCACAAACTGCCCATTACCGTCCAATGTCCCTGAGCCGCTGCCCACATTGCGTTGGTAAACCCAACCGCGTCCATACGGATCGCCAAAGTCGAACAGCCCGCGCCCTCGGTAGCCGAAGAACGTGCTGTTGGCAATCGCGTTCCAGGTTAGCGCTCCGCCGGACACCGCCCCGCCAAAGAGGAACTTGGCATCAACGGTGACTTTGATTGTCTCTCCGGCAACGTATTCTGTCTTATCCGCCGCCGCTGTCACCAAAAATTCCGGCGGGCGGAACTCTGCCACTTGGAAGGAGAGATAGCCGTATTCGTTGCCTTTCCAGTAAACCTGAATGCTGTAGTAGCCAAGCGGCGCTTCCCCTTGCGGAAGGAGGTCAAACTGCCCACTGAACGCGCCATACTCGTTGAGGATAACGTCCTTGCGGTTCACCTCGTTTCCGTTCGGGTCATTGATGGTGAGCGTGATCTTTTCCCCCGCCGGAACGGTATACGTCACATCGTCTTGCCCACGCACAATACCCCGGTAGTAAACAGGACGCCCCGGACGGTAGATTGGCTGGTCGGTATACAGGTAGATATTGCTCTTGCGCAGGCTGTAATCTGCCGGCTGCTCAAAATTCCATGCCTCGGCATCGCCCGACCACCCCGTGTTCGAGATACTAAAGACATCCCCGCCCGTTGCAACAACCCAATAGAAACGGTAGTCATTGGGCGTGGTGGGGGCTTTTATCCGGGCAATACCCGTTTCGTCCGTCGTCCCCGTGCCAGCAACCTGTCCACCAGCATTGTAGTAAAGCTGAACGGTCACATTCGGCAGCGGCAGCCCCGTCTTTAGATCGGTAACGAATGTCGTGGTGTTGCCGTAGACATCCATCTTCGTCACGAGGTTCGCCGTCGCCACCACAAGGATCGTCTTCGATGGCTGCTGGATGGGACTCTGCAAGAAGCGGGCAAACTGGGGCGAATTCGCTTCAAGGTAGTAGATACCCGCTGGCAGAGCGTCCTCGTTTTCGGCAAGGGGGATGCTGTAGGAGGCGGGTTTGTTCTTCTCTGTCCCCGTCTTGAACGTCCATTGGCGGGTGAGGCGCGGCGGCGTGTAGTTGGAAAGGTTGACGCCGCGATAGCTATCGCCTATGGCAACCAATTCAGCGGGCGTGAGCATTGCCAACTTCAGATCAATCTGATCGACATTCACCGATGAGGTCAGGATGCGCGTCAGTGACTTATAGGCGCTGGTCAGGTTGATCTGATCGCGCAGGGCAAGGCGCATATAGGGAAGGTAATCTTGGGTGGTGAAGCCAAAGATGAATGACTCGTTGATCGTGTTGCCGTAAAGGTCTTTCGCGCCAGGGGCAAGGGTGATTGTATAGCGCGTTGACGCAGCAGCAGCAAAGTTGATGTAGAGCGAGTCATAGCTTGGCGAGAGGGTGAACTCGGTTGGGGGATCAATGGTGATCTTGCCGGCGAAACTCTCGCGATCCATCGGCGTGTTGAAGTAAATCGCCGCGCCGCTGCCGGGATAGACCTGATCAAAGGGGCGGGGACTCACATCGCGCACCTTTGGGTAGGGGTAGGTGCTGAAGTTTTCGGTGCGTGGGTTCGTCAGCGTCGCTTCGCCGCTGGCGCTTTTTGCCACCCCTGTTACCGTGATTTGGTAGGGTGTTTCAAGACTAAGTAGCGAACTTGGCTTGAACACGATCACGCTGTCGTTCGATTCAAAGCGGAGCGCCCCGGCAACATCAACCCCCGTTTGGGCGTTGCGAAGGGTGAAGGCGGATCGCACGCTGTCGCGGTTCATCGGCTGGTTAAAGCTCACCTGAATCTCACGATCCAGAGCCACTATCTCCCCGCCGTAGGGATATATGCTAAGGATTTGCGGGCGCACCGTGCGGAAGGTCCACGAATAGCCTTCCGTCATCGGGCTGCCGTCCACATCCTTCAGATCGCCGCTGACGGTGACGGTGTATTCTGTGCCACCGGCAAAGGCTGGATCAGGGGTGAAGGTGTAGATTGCCGTGCCAAGCCATTCTCCCTTGCCCGTCACCGCCGGAGAAAAGGTCAGCGGTTGGGGAAGGTTTTTCTGATCGCCCGTCGTCACTAGGGGGACTACCGGACGGTCAAAAACGACGGTGATTGTCGCCTCGGCTTCTACTTCGGTGGCTTTTGGGGAGGGAATCACCTGACTCACGCTGAGGTTAGGGGCAACCTGAAAGGTGAAGGCTGCCGTATCCCCAAGCGCCACGCCCGCTGCTGATTGTGCGGCGGCGTCGATGCGCACGGTGTATTCAGCACCGCGTTGGAGTGCGCCAGTCGGATCGAATTGGAGGGTGGAATCATCTTTCCACGTCAGCGCTCCCTCAAGGGTAGGGATCGTATAAAAGGCGGCTTCGACGCTCCGTTTGTCCATCACCTGATCGAAGGTGATTTCAATCGTGGCGTCAGGACCAACCACCTCGCGGCGGGCGGGGTAGGTATTGATGATGCGCGGGGCGTTCGTTTCGCCCTCGCTGCGGGCGGTGAGCGTGGCGGGGAGTATCAATCCAACCACAATCACTACAAGGATTAATTTACGGAAAAAGGGGTGCATGTCCTGTCCTCGTTTCGTCTCCTGCACGGTGACCTAAAATCATTGTAGTACAAGTCCTGAGACGAAGGACGCTCCCAAAATGTTCCCATCCGCTTCCCTTAACCTTATGCACAGCCCTGACCTTGCGCAGTGGGCTGAGGGGGCGACAGCAGCGTTTACCCTCATTCCCCCCTACGACCCGCCTTCGGCGTGTACCTGCTCCGCCCTCATGCGGGCAAAAGGGAAATTGAGACTCTGATGGGTAACCCTCTCACACGACCCACTCTGGGGGTGTGGGGGGACGCCCCCCACACAATAATCCCCCTTCTCTCCCACGATGTGGGAGAGAAGGGGGCAGGGGGATGGGAGGGCTGTCGCTATCGTCTATGACGTGGTGTCGCCCCCTCAGCCCTCGAAATGAGGAGAACTGCCTAACCTCTCAAAACTTCCCTCTTGCCAAAATTTATTCGTATCCGTATCATTTGCATTCAAATCATTTGCCTGCGAAAGGATATTCATGACTGAGGAGGAACTACGCGCCATAGCGTTAGATGTACGCTTGTTGATGGTCATTAGTCTGAAGATGATGGGGCGAGACATGGACAGCCGCCTAGAAGAATACCGCGTCCCCGTCAGCGGCTTAGGGATCGGCGTGATCGGAATGTTGGAGCATTACCAACACTGCGCCGTGAACGAGATTAGCCGGAACATGCTGCTGACTTCGGCAACGCTCATCCCCGTCTTGGATGGTTTAGCGAAAAACGGTTACATCAGCCGCGAGCGCGACCCCCAAGACCGCCGCCGCGTATTGGTTTCTTTGACAGATAAGGGACGCAAGCTAATCCGTATTGTCCATGATATGTACACAAACAATGCGCTAGTGAAAACGATTCAGGCGATGGGTGGAGAGAAATGCCGCATCTTCATCAGCCTTTTGGATGAGTTTTCACAGCACATGTCCGAACACAGCGATTCGGGCGAGTTCTATCATAATTTCCAACAAAATCACCCCCTGAAAACCCGCCTAGAGGCGGATAAACCAACGACGGAAAACACAGGAGAGTAGGGCTATTATGCAAGGGTCTATGGCAGGGATGCCCTCGCGTGGCGCACGCGGGAAGCGCCCTAAGGGGAAGGGCGGACTCCGGCGGGCAATTGCCTATTTAGGGCGGCAGCGCCGCATCGCGTTTTATGCCTATGGAGCATTGGTGGTTGCTACTCTTGCTCAGCTTGTTGTGCCGCAGCTTGTCCAGAACATGACCGATACCATCACACGGGGCAGCACGGCAAACACCATTTTGGGGTTGCCCTCACTGGCGCAGGGAATTGCTGCCAACGCCGCCGGTACCACGATTGATCAATTAAAATTGGACGCCGCCAACGCGCCGAATTTCTTGATCACCGCCGCGCTGATCGTTGTTATTTTTGCCGCTGTGCGCGGTATCTTCTCCTTTATTCAGTCCTTCATGGGAGAGCGCACCTCGCAAGGCATTGCCTTTGACTTGCGAAACGAAATCTTCAGCAAGATTCAAACGCTCTCCTTCAGCTACTATGACCGCAACCAAACGGGGCAGTTGATGATCCGCGCCACCGACGACGTGGAAAAGGTGCGCTTGTTCATTGCCCAGGGGCTTGTCCTCGCCGCTCAGTCGATTCTGCTGCTGGTGGCCACGCTGATCATCCTTTTTGTGACAAACTGGCGGCTGACGCTCTCCATCCTGTGGATTCTGCCTGTCGCCTTTGTCCTGTTTGGGATTTTTGGCGCGGTCAGCACACCGCTCTTTGTCCAAGTTCAGATGCGCATCTCGAACCTGAACACCATCCTTCAAGAAAACCTAGCCGGAATCAAGATTGTCAAAGCCTTTGCCCGCGAAAAGTACGAGCAAAAGCGCTTCAACGTCTCTGTTGAGTCCGTCATGCGGCAGCAGTTGAAAGTGAGCCGGACGTTCTCCTTCTTGTTCCCGTTGGTCTTTCTTTTGGCGCAGATCGGGCAGGCGGTGATCATTCACTCTGGCGGTATCCAAATCATCAGCGGCACGCTGACGATAGGCGGCTACCTCAGTTTCAGCCTGTACCTTGCCTACATCTTCTTCCCCGTTGGTCAGTTGGGGTTCATCATCTCCCTCATGGCGCAGGCGTCCGCCTCGGCTGACCGGATTTTCGAGATTTTGGATGCCAAGAGCGATGTCACCGATAAGCCGAACGCTTCCGAACTCCCCCAAATCAAGGGCGATGTCACCTTCAAGAACGTCACCTTCCGCTACTTCAGCAGCAGCGAGGCAGTCTTAGGCGGTGTCAGTTTTGAGGCAAAAGCGGGGCAGACTATTGCCCTTCTGGGGGCGACGGGCAGCGGCAAGACGACGATCATCAACCTGATCCCGCGCTTTTACGATGCCACCGAAGGGCAGGTCTTGATCGATGGCTACGATGTCCGTGATGTGGTGCTGGAAACACTCCGCGAACAGATCGGGATCGTCCTCCAAGAGACAAACCTGTTCAGTGGCACAATCCGCGACAACATCGCCTTTGGGCGTCCGAACGCCACCTTAGACGAAGTGACAGCTGCCGCCAAAGCCGCTGCTGCCCACGACTTCATCATGGGCTTTCCCGAAGGGTATGATACGCCTGTGGGCGAGCGAGGGGCGACACTCTCTGGCGGGCAAAAACAGCGCATCGCTATTGCCCGCGCCTTGCTCTTGAATCCGCGATTGCTCATTCTGGACGACTCGACCAGCAGCGTCGATATGGTCACCGAATACAAAATTCAAAAGGCATTGGACAACCTGATGAAAGGGCGGACGAGCTTTGTCATTGCCCAACGGATCAGCACCGTCCTAAACGCCGATTTGATCCTCGTCCTCGACAAGGGGAAGGTCGTCGCCAGTGGGAAGCATGAAGACCTCATGGAAACCAGTGAACTCTACGCCGATATTTATCAGTCACAGCTTGTGGGCGATGCCGAAGTTGACGAAGCCGCCCTCGAAGCCGCGACTCTAGCGCAAGGGGAGGGTAAGTAGCTCCTATGATGGGAGGGTTAGACGGCGCACGCCGTCTCATGGAACGCGATGTGATCAAACCGAAGAACGTCGGGACAACCATCCGTCGTTTCGTGGGGTACATCGGCAAACAATGGGTAAACCTGATTATCGTTGTTGTGCTGATCGTGTTTGCGGCGTGGACGCAAGTCACCGCCCCCGATTTGATTGGGCAGGCGATTGACTGCTACGTGTTCGTTCGCCCGCAAAGCAGCGGCACATCGGCTTGTTGGTATGCCGCCGAGGATTCTCGCGCTATTGATGCCCGTGTCCAAGCCGATGCCAGCATTCCCGATGCCCAGAAGCAGGATGCAGCCAACAGCGCCAAAATTCAAGGGTTGGGCAGCATTGCCTTGCTCTTGGTGGGGTTGTTCATCGCCGCCTCGGTGGTGAATGGCGCAGCCTTTTACCTTATGGCGCGGACGGGGCAGCACGCCCTCGCCGGAATCCGCCGCGATCTGTTCAAGCACATGCACGAACTCTCTATCGGCTATTACGCCGAAAACGAGGCGGGCAATCTCATGAGCCGTGTCACCAGCGATACGGATACCATTCAGCAGGTTTTGAACTTCGCCCTGCTCAGCGTCTTTAGCGGCTTGCTACTGATGACTTGGATTGGGATTAAGATGCTCAACGCGAACGTCCCCTATGCCTTGCTCAGTTTGGCAATTGTCCCCCTAATGATCTGGGCGACCAGTTATTTTTCGGGGCAGGCACGGCGTGCCTTCCGCAAAAGCCGCGAGGTGATGGGCAGCGTCAATGCCGACCTTCAAGAGAGCATCTCCGGCGTCCGCGAATCACAGGCGTTCAACCGCGAACGCGAGAATATCGCGCAGTTCCAGCGGGTGAACGCCCAAAACCGTGATGCAAACGTCCGCGCCGCCAGTTTCACCGCCGCCCTGACGCCCGTCCTAGAGGCGCTTGGCTATGTGGCAATCGGCGTCGTAGTTGTTGTTGGTGGGCTGTCTGTCCTCCGCAACGAGCCGCTCCTCGGCGCGACAACGATCACCTTAGGGACGGTCTTTGCCTTCGTCCAATATGTTCAGCGCTTCAACCAACCGATCCAGCAAATCGCTATCTTGTGGACGAACATCCAAAGCGCGATTGCCGGTGCGGAACGGATTTTCAACCTGATCGACACTCCCGCTGAGATCACCGATAAGCCGAACGCCAAGCCGATCCCAGAGATCAAGGGCGATGTCGTCTTTGAGAATGTCACCGCTGAGTACAAACAAGGCGAACCCGTCTTGCGTGGGGTGAGCTTTGCCGCCAAGCCCGGCGAATCAATTGCCATTGTCGGACCCACCGGCGCGGGCAAGACGACGATCATCAATCTGATCCCCCGTTTCTATGATGTAACGGGCGGGCGGGTGACCATTGATGGGCTTGATGTGCGCGATGTCGATAGCGAAAGCCTCCGTTCCCAAATCGGAATCGTCTTGCAAGACAGCTTTCTGTTCAGCGATACGATCTTGAACAACATCCGTTATGGGCGCTTGGATGCCACCGATGAGGAAGTGATCGAGGCGGCGAAACTCGTCAGCGCCGACACCTTCATCGAGCGCCTACCCGAAAAATATCACACCGTTCTGGGTGAACGCGGCGGTGGGCTAAGTCAGGGGCAGCGGCAATTGATCAGCATCGCCCGCGCCGCCCTGAAGAACCCGCGCATCCTGATTTTGGATGAGGCAACCTCCAGCGTGGATACCCGTACCGAAAAGCTCATCCAACGGGCGTTGGAGAAGCTTCTGGCGGGACGGACGGCGTTTATCATTGCCCACCGCCTCAGCACGATCCGCAATGCGAACAACGTCTTGGTGATCAACGCGGGCGAGATTGTCGAAAGCGGCACACATAACGACCTTTTGGCAGCGAAGAGCGCCTACTACGACCTCTACATGAGCCAGTTCCGGCGCGAAGAAGACATGGCAGCAGTGAACACCAGCACCGAGATGGTCAACAAACGGAACGGGCAGTTAAACCCGCTCACGGCGGGCGGATAAAGACTCTGAGAAGGGACGCCCGACACAGGGCATCCGACAGGGTGTCCGCGTCCCTAGCGCGGGTGGGTTAAACCCACCCGCTAGACTACCCCTCGTGGCGTACCCCCGCCGATTCGGGGGACAACCCCACATCCCCCGTGATCAAGCGTGCCGCCCGATTCCGCGTGAGGTAGCTCCACCCCCACTGCATAAAGACGAGGATGCGGTTTTGGAAGCGCACCAGCGTCATCAGGTGAACAAAGAGCCACACCAGCCAACCGAGAAAGCCCGTGAAGTGGATGACGCGCAAGTCAACCACCGCCGCCGCCCGCCCGATGGTTGCCATCGTCCCTTTGTCGAAATAATGGAAGGGTTTCGCCTCCGATGTCCCCGCCGCCCGCGCTGCGATCACCCCCGCCACATAGCGCCCCTGTTGCTGCGCCACCGGGCAAAGTCCAGGCAAGGGCTTGCCTTCCTTGCCTTTGCAATGCGCCATATCCCCGATTACGAAGATGTTCGGGTACTTTGCTATGGTTAGATCGGGCTGGACAATTACCCGTCCGGCGGGGTCACGCTCTACGCCTGTCGCCCGTTGCAGCGCATCGGCAAGAGGCGTCGCCTTGATTCCCGTTGACCAAATCACGTTGCGGGTGGGGATCATCTCCACCCCTGCTCCCGTTTTCAGCGTCACCGCCGAGGCGGTCACCTCAGTGACCATCGTCCCTACTCGCGGCGTCGCTCCCAATTTTTCCAGGGCGCGGGCGGCGGTTGCCGAAAGCTCCGGCGGGTAGCTCGGCAAGATGCGCTCTCCCCCCTCGGCAAGAAGAACGCGGGCGGTGGCGGGGTCAATCGTCCGAAAGTTCCCTTTCAGCGTGTGGCGGGCAATCTCGGCGATTGCCCCTGCCATTTCCACGCCCGTCGGTCCCCCGCCAACGACGACGAAGGTCAGCCATTTTGCCCGCTCTGCCGCGTCGCTCTCGCGTTCCGCCGCTTCAAAGGCATAAAGAACACGGGCACGAATGCGCGTGGCATCTTCAATTGTTTTCAGACCCGGCGCGTGTGCTTCCCACGATTCATGCCCAAAATAGTGCGGGCGCACCCCCGCCGCCAAGACAAGCGTATCGTAGGGGATTTCTTCCCCATCGGTGAGGATCACGCGGCGGTTGGCAGCATCAATATCGGTCACTTCCCCCAAAATGACCTGCACATTCTTGTTTTTCTTCAGGATAGCACGCAGCGGGGCGGCGATGTTCGCTGGCGAAAGCGCCCCTGTCGCCACCTGATAGAGCAGCGGTTGAAAAAGGTGGAAATTACGCCGGTCAATCAAGGTAATTGCCGCCTTTGCCCGTTGGAGACGTTTTGCCACCTCCAAGCCCCCAAACCCCCCGCCAACAATCACAATTCGCTCAGTTGTCTGCTGTGTTTGCATGGTTCTCCCCTTCTTTTGCTGGTTCTCGCCTCTGCCTCGGCTGCCTGTGGTTGGTGGTGTTCTTCGTCATTTCTTTGACGCATCGCTCATCGTGAAATTTACCACAATATTGTGATAAAAGTCACTAGAAATAGTAATAAAGACTATAGCTACGATTTTAAGCTATGGTTGCGGTGTCTTTTCACGAATAGCCTTGCTGCCTTTCTATCTCTTTCAGGATCATCGGCTATACTTGCTAAGGATAGTGAGATGAGTATCCCTCAGAGCATCGATGGGCATGGAGATGTTTTGTTATGGCGCGTAGGACATACACGGGTAAACAGATAGGGGTGGCAGCGCTGATAGGAATCATGGCGCTCGTTTTAGCGGCGTGCGGCGGCGGTGGCGCGGCAACCCCCACAGCCGGTGCAGGGATTCCTCCCACTATTGATCCGGCGGCGACGCTCGTGGTGACCTCAGCTGTGCCAACGGCAGTGGCGATGGTGAACGAAGTTTTGCCCACGAACAGCCTGATTCTCACCCAACTGAGCCGCCCCCTTGCCCAACTCCCCGATGGACGGGTGGTCACGCTCAGCGAGGATCGCTTCGGGGCGCAAGGCTCTCCTGATGGGCGCTATGGCGTGCGGACAACCCTTATCAACAGCACCTTCACTCTTGAACTTGTCGATTACAGCGATGGGCAAGGCGGCACGGTGACAGCTATTCCCGAAGGGGCAAATTTCTATGGTCCGGGCATTACTTGGAAAGCCGATTCGTCGGGGTTTGCCTTTTTCGATTTTCCGCCACCAGGGGGAGCAAACCGCACCACTAGCAAAACAATCTTCTATTTTGACGTTGCCAGCAAACAAACCCGCCGCCTGATTCCCGACCTGAAAACGCCGGGGAAAATCGCCGCCTCGTTCGCCTTTGCCCCCAACGGCAGCCTACTGCTTTATGTGGTGGGCGATGCCAATGCCGAGGGGATAGGCGGTCCAGACTCGCAGCCCGTCGTTCTCGATTTGGCAACCAGCCAAAGCACATCGATCTCTACGGAATCGTTCTTAGGGTTTAGCCAATGGCTGCCCGATTCCAGCGGCTTTGTCACTCTGAAATTTGATGACACAGGCGCAAGCGGCGTCTATCTTTACAAGCTGAACGATACGGGCAGCCCCAAACGCTTGACTCCCACAACCGATTCGGATTTTCTGGTCGATGTCTCGCCCGATGGCAAGTTCATCGCTACCACCTCGGTGGGGACAAGCGGGAACGTTGTCAATGTCTACCGCATGGGGATTGATGGTGGCGGACGGACGCAACTGACGAGTTTTGAAGACCCGCAACAGACGATCACCGGGTTGGTGTGGGGTGTCGATGGCGTTTATTACAGCCTGACCGGGGGGGATGGCGAAGATACCATTTGGCGCGTTGACCTTGACGGGCGAAACCCTACGCAGGTTGCTACCGGAACGCTCTACCGCATCGTTGGTGTAGGTTAAATTAAAAGGGAGAGACGTGCTGTATGTCGGATGCAGAAAGCCGCTTTCGTGGGCTGTGGTTTGAGGAATTCACCCCAGGGTTGATGATCCAAACGCGGGGACGGACGATCACCGAGACAGACCTTGTGAATTTCGCTGGTGTCTCTGGGGATTACAACCCCATGCACACGAACGCGGACTATGCCCAAACCACCGATTTCAAGGCACGGGTCGCACACGGCGCGTTGATCTTCAGTGTGGCAACCGGGCTGGCATACCAACTGGGCATTTTAGAAGGAACGGTTATTGCCTTTCGGGAATTCGGAATGAAGCTAAGCCTCCCCGTGTTCATTGGCGATACGATTCATGTTGACCTGACGGTGAAGGAAAGCAAGCCGATGGCGCGTTTGGGCGGCGGTCTGGTCGTCCTTGATGTGCGCGTTATAAACCAGCGTGATGACGTGGTTCAGCGTGGAGATTGGGCAATTTTGATGAAAGCAGCCCCAAAAACACCGAAATGAGTAAAGGATGCCAACGCCGGATCAACAACACCTGATTGATGCCCTTTTTGATATGCGGCGCACGCCCCCCGAACGCGCCGAAATTGGCGTTCGCCTCGCCACATTGGGGGATTCGCGTCCCGGCGTGGGTGTTCGCCCCGATGGACTTCCCGATCTCCTTTGGACAGTCGTTCCAGAGGGAGTTTTTCTCTACCGCGCAGATCGGAAACGCGAGCATTTGCCCACCTTTCGGATCAGCATTTATCCCATTACGTACAGCCAATTTGAAACCTTTTTGGACGCTCCCGACGGTTTTAGCGAGCCACATTGGTGGATGGGCTTGGCGCGGACGGAAAAAATGCCCGGCAAAGCCCATAATACATGGGGAAATCACCCGCGTGAGTCCATCAATTGGTTTGAGGCAGCCGCCTTTTGCCGCTGGCTAAGCGTGAAAATGAACATGACCATCCGGCTTCCCCACGAGCGCGAATGGGAGAAGGCAGCGCGGGGCATCGACGGGCGCTTGTACCCCTGGGGCGGCGATTACGTCAGCGGCTATGCCAATGTGGACGAAGTGACCAGCCAAAGCGGAAGCTATCATTTAGGGCGTACAACGGCGGTGGGGATTTACCCGCCGACAAGCGCCTCCCCTTATGGCGCGTTTGACATGGTGGGCAATGTTGCCGAATGGTGTACCAACGGCTTTAGTGATGAGGATACGACGGGCGTCAGTGATCGAGTCGTTCGCGGCGGCTCATACGAGGATCAACCCCTCAATGCGACCATCCCAAGCCGTGCAATGGTGCCAAGCCGCTTACGCTATGAACGGATCGGCTTTCGCGTGGTGGCAGAGACTACCTAAGTGTATCGTCCCATGATCACTAGCACGACAAACCCCCTCATCAAACGCCTTCGCGCCTTACGCACCCGCAAAGGGCGCGACGAGGCGGGCGCATCGTTAGTGGAGGGTATTCGGCTTGTCGCTGCTGCTGCCGAAAGCGGTGCTATCTTAGAGTCAATCATTATTGCCCCGGATCGGCTCACCAGCCTCTTTGCCCGCGATCTCATCGCCACCCAAGCGGCACGAGACATCCCTATCGCAGAGGTTTCGGCGGCTGTTTTCGAGAGCTTTTCTGGCAAGGAAAATCCCCAAGGGATTGCTGCCATCGTCCGCCAATCATGGACACCCCTCACGGCGATCCAACCAGAGAATGCCCTTTTTTGGGTGGCGCTACGGGCGGCACAAGACCCAGGCAACATCGGGACGATCCTCCGCACCTGTGATGCGGTGGGCGCGGCGGGGGTGATTTTCCTTGACGGTGGCGCTGATCCCTATGACCCCTCAGCCATCCGCGCCAGCATGGGGGCGCTCTTTGCTCTGCGCGTGGCACGGGCATCCTTTGAGTCATTCGCGGCGTGGGTTCAGGGCGGCGGATGGCAGGTTGTTGGGGCGGCGGATCATGCCGCGCACAGCTACCGCGCCTATGCTTACCCCGCTCCCTTGATTCTGCTTATGGGCAGCGAACGGGAAGGGTTGACCACCGAACAACAAGCGCTTTGCACGGCGATGGTGGCAATTCCCCAAGTGGGAAGCGTCGATTCCCTGAATCTGGCGGTGGCGACAGGCATCTTGCTCTATGAGATTTTTCACCAGCGCCGGACTGTGCGTATCGAATGACCCCAGCGCGGGTTTTTCTTCCCGAATAATATAGACTGGAATACGTTAGCGAAACCGTGAACAATACGGAGACACTCTGTGCAGGTGGACGCAATCTCGAAACCCAATGCCTCGAAACTTCGGGGGTTACTCCGGCTTACGCGCTGGACAGAATTTGTCCCTTATGTCTTTCCCCTGACGACCTTCGGGGCGCTTATGGCAACAAAGGCGACAGGAACGGCGATTGATGGGCGATTGATCGTTGCCATTCTCGCCAATCTGTTGGTGGGCGCTTATGCCTTCATGATCAATGATATTGAAGATGCCCCTGACGATGCCTTTGATCCGGCGCGTGCGGCGCGGAATCCCGTTGCCGCCGGAGAGATCAGCGCCCGCGAGGGCTGGCTGGCAACGCTTGCCTGTGGAGCGCTTGCTCTCGTCTTGTTTGCCCTGTTGGGTCTGCCGGTGCTGCTCACTGGCGGCTTGAATCTTGTCCTTGCCCACCTCTATTCGTGGAAGATTATCCGCCTGAAGGCATATCCGGTGGCAGATGTCGTCTCCCACGCCCTCATGTTGAGCGGCTTGGTGTTCCTGATCGGCTATTTCACCTTTCACAATCAACCCGGCGCGGTGTGGTGGATTGTCCTCTCCATGACCCTTGTGTCGTGTTATGGGCAGTTGTATAACCAAGTCCGCGATTTCGAGGCAGACAAAGCCGCCGGCTTGCACAACACGGCAATCCTGATTGGGGAACGCGCCGCACACCTTTTGGGCTATGCCTTTGTTGGGGCGGCTGTCGTCATTTTGATCGGGGTGTTCATCAGCGGACTGATCCCTTGGTGGGTCTTGATCGCCCCGTTGGCTGCTTTGCCATTGTTCCTCATCATTCGCCCCCAACGCGATATGCGCGGCGGCGAGGCGGCAAATCTCAGCGGAAAAATGCAGTGGGCAACGATGCTGCTCTACAACCTTGCCATTGGTGTCTGGTTCATCGCCGCTTTGTTAAAATTGTGGTGATGGTATACCTCTCTCACCGTCACCCTCTGCTCATTCAGATGGTTCAAGGCACGTCATGATTATCGTCACTGGCGGGGCGGGTTTTATCGGGCGTCGGCTTGTGGCGCGGCTGCTCCGTGAGGGGTATACGGTGCGCGTGATCACTCCCCCCCTGCGAACGATTCTTGGTGGTCGCTCCCTCCCCGCCACCTTTGAAGGGCTGGCGGGCGCAGAGCGGCTAACCGTTGTGCCGGGCGCCTTGGAGAATGTTGAGGCGCTTCATCGCGTCATGCTGGGGGTGCATACCGTGTTTCATCTCGCCAGCGCGGGTTGGGAAGGGCGCCCCCGCGACCTGAAAACAGTAGACCTCGGCGGGATGCAGAATATCATCGCTGCCGCGCGTTCGGCGCGGGTGGGGCGGGTGATTGTCCTCAGCCACTTGGGAGCGTCGCCCGCCTCAGGCTTTGCCCTGTTGAAGATCAAAGGGGAAATTGAGGAAGCGGTCAAGACAAGCGGGCTTGCCTATACCATTTTTCGCTGTGGGGTTGTCTTTGGCGAAGGCGATCAGTTTGTCAATGGCATTGCCCGCCTGCTCCGCGCCAACCCGCTGCTTTATTTTCAGCCGGGGCATGGTGAGGGGCTGCTACACCCCATCTACATTGACGATCTGATCGAAGCCCTCATCCGCTCCCTCGATCACCTTGATACGGTCGATGCCCTTCTCTCCGTTGGGGGGCCCGAATACGTCACCTACAACGAGATGGTACGGACGATCATGCGTGTTACACGGGCGCGACGGACGATTGTGAACATCCCTCCCTATCTGCTCCGGGCGATCAACCGCCTGACACACCGCTTGTTTCCCGCCTTTCCGGGGTCGCCCCAATGGTTTGACATCCTCGCCGGAAACCGCACTGCGCCGATGGGGACGCTCTACAATGTGTTCGGTATCCATCCCGTCCGCTTTGAGGATACCATCCTCACCTACATGCCCAAACGCCGTTACCGCGCAGAGTTGATGCGCACCTTGCTGCGGCGGCGGGCATAAAGCGCACCGCCCCCCGCTAAGGATGAGTCGCCGTACAAGACGTAGTACAATAGAGGGCATGATACCCTACCGTCCCACGCTTGATTTAACCACACACCGCGCCCCCCTGCTGGCGATTCTTCGCGCCGTGATCGCTGCTCCCACCCTCTCGCGCCACGCCCTTGAAGGGCTTTTGCGCGTCCATTTAAAGGTGGTTGAGGGGCGGAGGGTGTTCTTCACCAACGATGAGCTTGTCCGCGCCTATCGTGAATTCACAGCGTCGGGCGACCTACCGCCCTTTGATTCTGCCGTCTTAAAACGCCTTCGGCTGAAACCAATCCGCACAGCGTCCGGCGTGACCACCGTGACCGTCCTCACCAAACCCTTCCCCTGCCCCGGTGAGTGTATCTTCTGCCCCAACGATGTACGGATGCCCAAAAGCTACCTTGCCGATGAGCCGGGCGCTCAGCGGGCGGGGCAAAACGCCTTTGACCCTTACCTCCAAACTCACTCCCGCCTGACGGCGTTGGATCGGATGGGCCACCCTACCGAGAAAATTGAGGTGATCATCCTCGGCGGCACATGGTCGTTTTACCCCGAAACCTATCAAATTTGGTTTGTGCGCCGTATTTTCGACGCGCTGAACGACTTTGGGCGTGGAGTTGATCAGAGCGCCGAGGTGCGAACGGCGTTGGCGGTGGGGTCGCAGTTTCAGCCGACGCTTGGCGGGCAAAGCGCCTCCCCCATCACCCTGCACGGGGAAACCCTTACTGAAAGCTACAATCAGGTTGTTCAGGCGCTCTACCGCGAGGAAATACATCGTTCGCGTCAGGGCGCTGAGGCGGTGGCGCGGGGCGACCTCCCCCGAACGCCGATCACCGAATACGCCACATGGTCAGAGTTGGCAGCGGCGCACCGAGCGAACGAAGATGCCCCTTCGCGCTGCGTTGGGCTGGTTGTTGAGACGCGCCCCGATCACCTCAGCGTGGAAGAAGTCCTCCGCATCCGCCGCTTGGGGGCGACAAAAGTGCAGATCGGCTTTCAAAGCCTCTCCGATGACATTCTCCGGCTGAACAAGCGCGGGCATACGGTTGCCGCCACACGCCGTGCGGTGCGTCTTTTGCGGGCGGCGGGCTTCAAGATTCATGCCCACTGGATGCCCAACCTCTATGGGGCAACGCCCGCCTCCGACGCCGGGGAATATCACCGCCTGTTTGCCGATCCCGATTTTCGCCCTGACGAATTGAAACTCTACCCCTGCTCGCTGATCGAGAGCGCCGAACTGATGACACACTACCGCGCCGGACGTTGGCGTCCCTACAGCGAGGATGAATTGATCACCCTGCTGGAGACCTGCTTTCGCCACACGCCCGACTACTGCCGTCTGACGCGGGTGATCCGCGATATTCCCGGCACGGATATTGTCGCCGGAAACAAACGCACCAATTTACGCCAGCTTGTCGAAGAACGGATGGCGGCGCGGGGCGAGCGCGGGACGGATATTCGCGCCCGTGAGATCAGGGGAGATCCCGTCGCCCCCGACGAGCTACGTCTTGACGTTCAAGCATATGATACCAGCATGGGACGGGATTACTTTCTCCAGTTCATCACAACAGATAGGCGCATTGCCGGATTTTTGCGTCTCTCGCTGCCAGACCGTCACACCGCGTCGCTCACCGAGGAACTGACCGACGCAGCGATCATCCGTGAAGTCCATGTCTACGGACAGTCGCTGCGTATTGGCGAGGCGGGCGAAGGGCGGGCGCAGCACACCGGATTAGGGACGCGCCTGATCGACCGTGCGGCGCAGATCGCCACCGAAGGGGGCTACCCACGCCTTGCCGTTATTTCGGCGGTTGGCACACGGGGCTACTATCGTGCGCGGGGCTTTGCCGATGGGTTGCTCTATCAGGTGCGGGCGCTGCATCCGGCTATCTAGGGCGTGTTCACCCCAGTGATCCCGCCGCTAAAGCAGCGGGCTGAAAACAGCCACCCCTTCGGGGCTTGGAAACTCCACCCTTCCCCATAAACAGAGAGGGGGTTAGGAGATGAGGGCAACGACGTGCCACCAGTTTGTAGGAAAACAACAAAGGACAAACATCTACCATGAACCGTGCTGAGGCTTGGGCGACAGTCTGCGAATTCGTTGCCTCCGATAGTCTGCGAAAACACATGCTCTCTGTAGAAGCCGCCATGCGCGGCTATGCCGATCATTATGGGGAGGACGCCGAAAGTTGGGGGCTTGTCGGCTTGCTCCATGATTTTGATTGGGAGATACATCCCTCTCTGGAGCAGCACCCCATGGACGGAGCGCCCATCCTGCGGGCGCGGGGAGTTTCTGAGGATGATATTCGTACCATCCTTAGCCACGCCTCCCGAACGGGCGAGGAACGAATCACCCTGCGCGATAAGGCGCTCTATGCCGTTGACGAACTGACCGGCTTGATCACGGCGGTCACGCTCGTTCGTCCCTCACGGAATATTGCCGATGTCGGCGTCGATTCGATTCGTAAAAAGTGGAAAGATAAAACCTTTGCAGCGGGCGTTATACGGGCGGATATTGAACACGGCGCAGCTCAGTTGGGCGTTGACCTCTGGGGCTTTCATGTGCCGCTCGTCTTGAAGGCGATGCAAGCCTGTGCTGCCGACCTCGGCTTGGCGGGGGATTCCTGACGATGATCGTGAATCCGGCTGAGATTGACAACACCCTTCGCTACAAGGTTTTGATCGGGAGCGTCGTCCCCCGCCCAATTGCCTGGGTGAGTTCGATGAACCGCGAGGGGGCGTTGAATCTTGCCCCCTTTTCCTTTTTCACGGTGGCGTCTACCGACCCCATGACGCTCATCTTCTGCCCACAGTTCGCCATCAAAGGTGGGCGTCCCAAAGACACCCTTTTAAACGTTCAAGATGTTCCCGAATTCGTCATTAACCTAACGAACGAAGACACTGCCGAGGCAATGAATCGCACCGCCACCGAACTCCCACGCGGGGAGAGCGAGTTTGCCTGGGCGGGGGTGACGCCCCTCCCTAGCCAGACCATCCGCGTTCCCCGCGTTGCCGAAGCGCCCATTGCCTTTGAATGTCGTTTGCAGCGGGTGGTGATGATCAGCGATCAGCCCGGCGGGGGGGCGGTGGTCTTTGGTGAGGTGCAGATGATTCACCTCCGCGACGATCTCTATAGCGCTAATGGACGGATTGCCCTCGATCTGCTCAAGCCCATTGCCCGTCTTGCCGGGGCAAGCTATGCGCGGGTGACGGATACCTTTGATCTCGAACGTATCCCCCCGCCCTTAGCCTAACGAACGCAATGCGGCGGGGCTGCCATACCCCCCGCCCGCACCCCTATGGGACTTAGAAGGCAAAAAACGCCCTTCGTCTTTCCCCCTCTCCGTCTGCGGGAAACGGATTAGGGCGTAAAAAGCCACCTGCGATAGGTTTGGAATTTGCCCAAGATTATCCGAACGCCTATACTTTTCTCAGCGTTTTCGGAGAAATTAACCAGAGGATAAGAAGCGACGTGGACGCACCAAAAACCGCCCCACCCCCACGCCAACCGTCATCCCAACCCGGGCAACCAGCCCCACGCCCCCCACAAGGGCAAAGTGGTGGCGAAGCGGATGTCTGGAACATCCTCCGCCCGCGTGAAACCCTGGAAGATTACGGCGTCCCCCCAACAATTATCTATGACCTGCTCATGCGGATGCTGTTCCAAGAAGGGGAAGTCAGCATCAAGCGCTTCATGGATGTGATCCGCATCAGTTTTCCGGTGGTTGATGCGATCATGCTCAAAATGCAGCAGGATCATCAGGTGGAAATTGCCCGTGCGGGCAACCTCGGACGCGCCAGTTACATTTACCGCCTCACCGACGAAGGGGCGGCACGCGCCCGCGATTCGCTGGATCGCAACCAATATGTCGGACCGATCCCCGTTCCAGTGGAAGTCTATAATCAGATGATTCTGATGCAAACCTCCACCCGTGCCAAGATTTCCCCCGATGATGTGCAGAAAGCGATTGCCCATCTGATCCTGCCCGATGGCTTTCACCGCCGTATCGGACCCGCCCTCAACGGCGGTTCGTCACTGTTTCTTTACGGTCCGCCGGGCAATGGCAAGACGACGGTGGCGCAGGCAATCGCCGGCATCCTCGCTGGCACAGACCCCATTTGGCTGCCCTATGCGGTCACAGCAGGCGGGCAGATCATCAGCATTTATGATCGCCTTGTTCACAAACCCTACGAACCAACGAAAGAACAGGCGGAAAACCTCGGTGAATATGACCGCCGATGGGGACTCTTTGATCGCCCGGCGGTGATGGTCGGCGGCGAACTGACGATGGAAGGGCTAGACCTTCGCTATGACGAGGTGAGCAAGTTCTATGAAGGACCGCTCCAATTAAAAGCAAACGGCGGCATGTTCCTCATTGATGACTTCGGACGCCAGCAGATGGAGCCGCAGCAGCTTCTCAACCGCTGGATCGTCCCACTCGAATCCGGGTTTGACTTCCTTCGACTGCGGACGGGGCAGACCATCCAAATGCCCTTCCGCCAATTGATCGTATTCAGCACCAACCTTGATCCCAATCAACTGATGGACGGGGCGTTTTTGCGCCGGATTCAGATGAAGGTGCAGATCGAAAGCCCCGATATTCGGATGTTCCACATCATCTTCGAGTCGATGTGCCGCCGCATGGGGGTTGAGCCGAACACCGATGTGTTCAAACACTTGGTAGAGGAATGGTATCGGAAGCCTAAGCGGACGCTCCAATCTGTCCACCCCCGCGATATTTTGAAGATCGTCCGTTCTCTGTGCGATTATGAAGGGAAGCCCTTCCAACTGACCCCCGCCCTCATTGACGAGGCGTGCCGCTGCTACTTCGTCTGATGGCTGCTCTGCCTAGCCTGCTCTCCCCTTGCCGCTGTGCGGGGCGAGGGTGAGTTAGACCGCTCTGGGAGGCTGTGCCTCCCACCCACCCTCACATAGATACCTGTTGACAGCGCACGCTCTTTTCCCTAAAATACCCCTTAGTGTTGGTGGATGTCTGTTTGAACATCTCCCGCACCTCTCAACCACAGAGTCAAGGATTACCCTCATGAGATTGCTCGGCACAACAGCTTAACCCCACACGGGTCTGCCTGTCTTTTGCCGACGATCTGGCGCGTCTTTTCGCGCCTCCCACCCATCACGCATACGATGCGCCACCTTCGGCATACGGCTAGGTCACCTTTCGTGGGGATCAGTTTCCTTTACCTGATCTACCTTCCCAAACCCGCGAAAGGACTCAGCAGCCATGCAGTTGACTGTTTCTAATCTCTCAAAATCCTACGGTGTTCACACCGTTCTTGATTCCGTCGGGCTAACGCTTGGCACAGGGCAGCGCATCGGTCTCGTCGGCGCAAACGGTGTCGGAAAATCAACCCTCCTGAAGTGCCTCATCGGGGAGATTGAGGCGGATAGCGCTGCGATTACGCTCACCCGTGCGGCGCGGATCGGCTATCTCGCCCAGACGATGGATGGCTTTGGCGGCGCGACTCTAGGGGATGTGATCGAGGCAGCCATTGCCCCCATCCGCGCCTTAGAGCAGCGTCTTCGCCAGCTTGAAGGGGAGATGGCGCTGCGCCCCGCCGCCCTAAGCACCATTCTTGATTCCTACGCCGAATGTCTAGAGGCTTACGAATGGGCGGGTGGGCATGACCTTGCCTACCGCATTGAGCGCGTTCTGAGCGGCTTGGGCGTTGCCCATCTCCCCCGCCAGCGCCTTGTGGAAACGTGTTCTGGTGGGGAAAAAGCGCGTGTCCGCCTAGCGATGCTGCTTTTGGGATCGCCCGATATGCTGCTCTTAGACGAACCCACGAATCATCTCGATGCGCTGAGTTTGGCATGGTTGGAGCGCTATCTGGCTGCCTCCCACAGTGCCATGTTGATCGTCTCTCATGATCGGCATTTCCTCAACCAGACGGTGAACGCCATTTTGGAAATTGATGAACACACCCATGCCCTAAAACGCTACAGTGGGAACTATGACGCCTACCTTGAGGCAAAACGGCTGGAACGCGCCCGCTGGCTTGAGGACTATGCCCGCCAAGAGGAACAAATCAAGGAACTCCGCCATGCAATCAAGGTGGAGGCGCGGCAGGTTGCCCACAACCGCCCCCCGAAAGATGGCGATAAATTGGTCTACAACGGGAAAAAGGCAAATGTCGAATCGACCATCGCCCGCCGCGTCCACAACGCGGAGGAACGCTTGCGGCGGATTGAGGCAGATCCCGTCCCCAAACCGCCCGATCCGTTGATCTTTGATGCCGATTTCGATCCCGCCGCTTTTGCTGGTCAGTTCCCGCTGATCGTCTCTGGAGTAGAGAAGGCATTTGGTGGGCGGTGCATCTTGCGCCATGTTTCCTTCGTCGTGGGAACACAAGCACGTATTCTGATCATCGGTGAAAACGGGGTGGGAAAGTCAACCTTGCTGCGCATCTTGGCGGGGGTGATGCCCCCCGATAGAGGGAGCATCACGCGCCACCCGCAAACACGACTTGGCTACCTTGATCAGGAATGTGAATCGCTCTCGCCAACGCTGACGCTCTTTGACGCCTACCGCGCCGGACTGCTCGGAACAGAACAGCAGCACAAGGCGGTCTTGCTCTCCTCTGGCTTGTTTCGCTATGCCGATCTCGACAAGCGGATCGCCGCGCTCAGCAGCGGGCAAAAACGGAAGGTGCAGATCGCCCGCACCATTGCCGAACGCGCCAACCTCCTGCTAGTGGACGAACCGACGAACTACATCAGTTTTGATGTCTTGGAATCATTCGAGGCGGCACTTCGTACCTTCCCCGGCGCGGTGATCGCCGTCTCTCATGATCGTCGTTTTCGGGAGGCATTTGCCGGAGAGGTATGGGAGTTGCGGGAAGGGGCGCTGCACACCCTTTCATAAGGACGAGAAACCCGATTGTATAGTCTATGGGCGGTTCGATACCGCCCTCCTATGCCTACCCCTTTTTCGAGGGATTCTGTTTAAAAAAGATTTCGCGTCCGGCTTCTTGGGCAAGCAGGCGCAGTTCCAACACTTCGTCATGATGAAAGACGTGTTCTAGGGCAGAAAGCGCGGCAGGGTCGCCCAATAAACGAAGCTGCTCAATTGAGTCTTTGCGAATATCGGGATTCTTGTTCTTCAACCGTTCGAGATGGTATTCCACCAAGCGGCGCGTTGCCATGAGGCTATTTTCCTTTCTTCAGTTGCGCCTTCGCCAAAATATCCGCAGCGCGGCGGCGTTCTTCTTCCGATGCGGGCGTTTCTGTCATCCGTCTTTCCTGTGCGTGGTAAATCGCTTTTCCGGCAAGCTGTGCCAAGCGACGCGTCTCCAGATCGGGATCAAGGGCGAACAAAACCGCCAGCTTTCCCAACGCAGCGGGATCGCCAAGCATCTCCAATTGGCGGATTGCCTCACGACGCACCGCTATTTCAGGGTCACTCAGCCTTCCCGTCCATAATTCCACAAGATCAGGCATCGTTCAACCCCTCGAAAAAATCGTCTGAAAGTCCCGCGTCCAAGAGCTCCAAAAGGGTCATATTCGTCCGCGTGGCAACGGGGGGGCGGCGCGGCTTGCCCGAACTGAGCAGCCCCGTCTGCCCGGTTTTGATCGTCGGGACGGGCGAGACAGGCGGGGGCGCCGGGCGGGGTGTGCTTGCCCCTCCGCGCAGTTCGTCCAAGAGTTCTTGTGCCAAAAGCTGCCCTTGCATCACGCCAAAGGTGCGATGATCTTTTTCCACAAGGCTGGCGAGGAAGGCTTCTTCTGCCGCGCTCATTTCACGAGGGGCAGTTGTTGCCACTTGGCTTTGCTGTTTCAGGGCAGCATAGACAATACGCCCCGCCCATTGGGCAATCTGGCGCACGCCGGGTTCAGGATCGTTCTTGAACACCTGCTCAATATCGCGTAGGGTGCGGGTTTCCTCAACCATCGCCAAAATTCGCAAGGCTTCAACCCGCGCCCATTGATCGGGATCGCGCAGTTTTTCGCGCAGTTCGTCCAGCAGCATGTCCACCCCTTCACACTCTATATTAGTATATGGAGGAATGTCCGGCACGGCAACTAGGGCAGCAGCCCCCGCAGCACTGTTGGCAAATAGGGCTTGAGAACATCAATAAAGAGCGGACCCATCAGCAGATCATTCCCGCGCAAGCCCGGTACATCGCCCCGCAAAATCACCCCTTCTTGCTTCAGGCACAGCCCCAAAATTGCCAGTGACCCATCGGGACGGCTGATCGAAAGCCGAACGTGATCGGGACACGCCGTATCGCGGGCAATGATGAAGTTGGCAATATTCAGCACCTCCACAAATTTCAGCAGTTCGGGCGTGTTTGCCACTAGCGTCACCGTTCGCTGGTACGATCCACTCAGCGGGTCAAGGACATCCAGCGCCAGACCATTCATATTTTCCAACTGGGCATTCGCGTAGGGGTTTAACACCGTCCCAATGACCGATGGATCGCTCACACTCGTTGTTGGCACGAGCGCATCAGGCGTGGAGGTGACGATCAGCACAATATCGGTGGGGGTCACAAAAACTGCTGGTGTGGGCGTTGCCGGAGCGGGAAGAGGGCGTCCGGCAATGAACAAGACGACGCACGCCGCCACAACACACAGCGTGGTGAATGCCCCTCCCGCCGCCAGTAGGGTCAAAATGTTGGGGTCGCGGGGGAACCATGGCGGCATACTATCCAGCCACCCCCGTGCAGGCGGGATAGGTGGCACATCGTTCCCCTGTGCGGGCTGCCCACCGTAGCCCGGCGTTGGCGGGTAGTTTTGGTAGGGCGCGTTCGGATCGCCAAAAGGACTTGGCACGGAGGATTCTTGATAGCGCGGGGAGATTTGCTGCTGTTGGTAACGATTCGGATCGTACTGTTCTGGCGGCGGATAATTCACATGGAGGTGCGGTTGGGTCACCGCCGCCTCTGGGCGTGGTGGTTGGGCGGGTGGCTGCGGCGTTGATGGCTGCGTAATTTGGGTCGGTTGGGGCGGCGGTGTTGGCTGTGATGGCGAATCGCCGCGCTCCTGTGCGCCTCGTTCGATCTGCCCACCCGTCCCTTTAATATGCGGCGAGAGTGGGGTTGGGCGCGGTTTTTTATCCTTATTCGGATCGTTTGGATCGTTGGGGGGCATGGTCGCCTCACTTTGCCATAGACAGTTCACAGATACCCTTCAAGGTATCCACCCAAACCTTAACCGATTTTTCTGTTTTTGGGCAATGGCGGTTTTGCCTTTTCGCTGATTCTGCGTATAGTCTTGGCACACACAGGCAGCATCTTAGATTAAGTGAGCGGAGGCGGGGACGTGTCAGATTTGAGCGGAGCGCAGATTGGGAATTATCGGATAGTCGGCTTGCTTGGCAAAGGCGGGATGGCAGCCGTCTATCGCGCTCAGCAGTTGAACATCAACCGCGAAGTGGCGATCAAGGTCATTAAAACAGAACTTGCTAATGACCCAGAGGCGATTCAGCGCTTCAAACGCGAGGCGGAGACTGTCGCTGCCATGCGCCACCCGCATATCGTCAAGCTGTTCGATTACGGGCAAGAAGGCGATACGATTTACCTTGTCACCGAGCTTATGCCCGGCGGCAACCTCGGTGATCTGCTCCGCCAAGAGAAACTCACCGCCGCCCGCGCCCTGAGTCTGATCCGGCAGATTGGGGACGCCCTTGATTACGCCCATATGCGCGGGGTGATCCACCGCGATTTGAAACCAGCAAATGTCCTTCTTGACGAGCAAGGGAATGCCTTCCTCACCGATTTCGGAATCGCCAAATTGGTCGATGTTTCCTCAATGACGCTTACCCAACCCGGAACGGCGATGGGGACGGCGGCTTACATGGCGCCTGAACAATGGGTAGGACAGCCTGTAGACGCCCGCACCGATTTATATGCCTTTGGGATCATGATCTACGAACTGCTTGCCGGGCGGATGCCTTTTGACGCCGACACACAGCACGTTTTCATGTTCAAGCATGTTAACGAGCCGCCCATCCCGATTCAATCGCTGAATACGAGTCTGCCGCCAGCCCTTAATGAGGTTATGACGCGGGCGCTGGCAAAACACAAAGAAGATCGCTATGCCTCTGCCCATGAGACAACAGAAGCAATCCTTGAAACTTTTGGCGCGGTAGGGGCAACAGGGGTCCGCCAGATCACCAGCAACCTTTCTCAAACTGCATTAGGGCAAATGGGCGCAGCAACGTCATTGCGCGGTCCAGCGCCAGCCATGCCCACCGCTGATGACGAGGTAGTGGCAAAGCGCGGAGGTTCACCGCTGCCTTTGATCCTTGCCGCCGTCGCTGCTATTGCCGTGATTGCAGTGGTGGGATTATTCGTCATAAACAACAATAACAATGCCATCGAAGCTGTTTACCGCTGGCAAACACAAACGGCGGTGGCGGCGTGGGAAACAGCAACCGCCGCCTTTGTCCCTAGCGAGACTCCAACACTCACCCTCACATCATCGGTCACGCCGACGGAGACTCCCACCGCCACCTTTACGCCCACCGAAACACCGACGATAACCCCCAACCTGACGGGGACGGCAGCAGCCCATGCCAACGAAACCTTCGCCGCGCAGAGTGGGCAAACTGCTACCCAAGCGGCGGCGCATCAGACCGACACCGCCCAAGTGATCCGTCTGACGGAACTTTTTCAGACGGCGCAAGCGGTGATCTTCCTTGACCTGACAAGTACGGCAACGCTTTGGACGGCAACGCCCACCTTCACCCCCACCCCGACAAACACATTGACCCCAACGCCTACCTTCACACCATCGAATACCCCGACAGAGACCTTCACGCCCACGCCTACGCTCACCTTCACACCCACCGCGCCGCCGCCCTTGCCCACCGATAAAATCGTGTTCACCTCGGATCGGGAGGGCGTTAACGCCTTATTCACCATCAACCCCGATGGGACGGGTCTAACGCGCATTCAACCACCCGACTCGGCACAGCCGGCGTGGTCGGCAGACCATACAAAGGTTGCCTTTATGCGTTGGATGGGGCGGGCGGAACTCTACATGGCAAACGCCGATGGCGGAGGACGACGCGGTGTTTTTGCCGGGCGTGTGGGGGCATGGTGGCCCTCGTGGTCGCCCGATGGGATGGCGATTGCCTTCACCTTAGGGAATGACCCAGCCTCTGGCGAGATTAACATCATTGATGCCGGGGGGACAGAGTACCGCCAGTTGACAAAGACAGGGAACACCGCTGGCTTTGCCGTATGGTCGCCCGATGGTCAGACAATTGCTTACGTCGCCCGCCCCGATGGGGTGGGGAGTATCTACACCATCTCCGCTTATGATCCCAATGCACAGCCGCAACTGATCATGCGCGATGCCGAAACGCCATCGTATTCCCCGGATGGATCGCAGATTGTCTTTTCTTCCAAGCGGGATGGACGCTCCGACATTTACATCATGAACAGCGATGGATCGAATGTGCGGCGCATTACCTTTAACGATCTGTATAATTACGAGCCGCAGTTCTCGCCGGATGGTAATTACATTGTCTACACTATCCTTGCCGGGCAGCAATGGTATCTAGTGATCTCAACAACGGACGGGGCATACGTGCGCACCGTGATCAAAGATGAATTCAAAAACGCCGAATCGGATTGGTAGCGCATCCCTTGCATATCGCCTTTAATGCTTGGTTTTGGAATCAGCCCTACTCTGGAAGCGGGCAATACCTCCGGGCGCTTGTCGCGGCGCTGCGGCGCTTTCACCCCGCGCTGCGGCTCAGCCTCGTCCTACCGGGGGAGCGTTCAGCCGATGTCCCCACTGAGGTGAACACTGTCGCCCTAAAGATAGGGCGCGGGCAGCTAGGGAAGGTGCTGTTTGAACAACGGGCATATCCCGCGGCTGTGCGCCGCCTCCGCGCCGATATTGCCCATGTCCCCTATTGGGGCGCACCGCTCAGCAGTCCGGCGCGGCTGATCGTCACCGTGCATGATGTGATCCCGCTCAGCCTCCCCGTCTATCGTGGTGGGCTGAGTGGGTCGTTTTACTTCAGCCTTGTCCGCGCCAGCGCAAAGGGTGCCGGACATATCCTGACCGACTCCACCTTTTCCAAATCGGAAATCATGGCATATATCGGCGTCCCCGCTGAGCAGATCACAGCGATCCCCCTTGCTGCCGGAGAGATGTTCCATCCCAAACTAGGGGCAGAGCGCGACGAGGCAATTCGTGTCAAATACACCCTCCCTAAAGAAGGTTATGCCCTCTACTTGGGCGGCTACGACATTCGGAAAAATGTCCGTGCGCTAATTGCCGGCTATACCTTTGTGGGTCCGTCTGCGGGCGATCAGTACCCGCTCATCCTTGCCGGAAGCCCGCCGACACAATGGGGATCCGCCCGCTTCCCTGACCTTCCAGCGGAAATCGCTGCCCGCCCCGGATTGGATCAATGGGTGCGTTGGATTGGGGCGGTAGCAGAGGAGGATAAGCCAGCGGTCTACCGTATGGCGCGGGTGTTTGTGTTCCCAAGCCGTTACGAAGGCTTTGGCTTGCCACCCTTAGAGGCAATGGCGTCGGGAACGCCCGTCGTCGCTGCCAATGCCTCCTCCATCCCAGAGGTCGTCGGGGAAAGCGCCTATCTAGTCGATCCCGACGATGCCCGAAAAATGGGCGGGGCGATCATCGCCGTGATGATTCAAGATGATCTGCACGCCAGCCTGCGAGCGGCGGGCTTGGCGCGGGCGACGGCGTTCAGTTGGGAACGCACCGCCCGCGAGACCGTCGCTGTGTACGAGGATGTCATGCGGCGGTAGCGTCCATTCAAACACCAGAAAGGGTGGATGGGTCGTGACTGATCACCAAAACTACGAAGCCATTGAAAAAGTTCGTCAGCAAATCATGCGCCTCCGTGAACTGCTGGCAATACTGACCCAAACCGTGCGCGACGGTGAAGGGCGCTATGCCCAGCTTTTTTCGGCTTGTTCCGAGGAGGATAAGCAGCGTTTGAAGGAAAAAGACTTGCAGTGGAAAGCTGCCGAGCATCTTCTGACGAATCGCGCCGCCCTGAGCCGAACCGCCTTACACCTTCGTATAGCCACCAGAGATATATCGCGCAGTTTTGAGGAACTCTACGACATTATCGAGAGTCCCCCCGACGCACTAGACGAAATAGACAGCTAGAAAAGACTCCGCTGTCCCTACACCGCTGCACCCTCCAACACTGGGGCAAAAATCGCTACAACATCTGCCATGTTCTCCGCCTGCATCAGCCGATCTCGCATGAGGGCGGCATGGGGTGTCCCTAAGTGGTATTTTGTCAACTGCCCGCGCAGTTCATGGACGGTGCGCTGCTCGCCAATCCGCGAGGTTTCCACCGCCAACCGCGCATGGCGAAGCGCCGCCGCCGCTAAATCGAGCGCTGTTGGTGGGGGGAGGTGTTCGCCCGTCCGCATGTAATGGGCAATCTGCCGGAATATCCAGGGGTTGCCGAGCGCCCCCCGCCCAATCATGACGGCATCACACCCCGTCTGGCGGAACATCCGGGCGGCGTCCTCCGGTATCTTAACATCGCCATTCCCAATCACCGGAATCCCTACTGCCGCCTTCACCTCCCCAATAATTCCCCAGTTTGCCTGCCCGCTGAAGCCCTGCTGCGCCGTCCGCCCATGGACAGCAATGGCGCTGACGCCGGCTTGTTCCGCTGCTCGCGCAAAAGGGACGGCGGTCAAGGTGTCGTCATCCCAACCAGCGCGAACCTTCACCGTGACGGGGACATTCACCGCCCGCACTACCGCCTCAACCACCGCCGCCGCCGTGCAAACATCACGCAAGAGCGCCGCACCTGCGCCCGTCTTGGCAACCTTTGGCACCCAACAACCCATGTTGATATCCACAATGTCCGCGCCCAGATCGACCACGAAGCGTGCCGCCTCTGCCATAATGACTGGATCAGCCCCGTAGAGTTGGACGGCGAACGGGCTTTCTGTGGGATGCCAATCGAGCATGTCGTTCGTTTTTTTGCTTTTGTAATGGATTGCCTGCGAACTGATCAGTTCGGTACAGACCAAGCCGCAGTCGCCCATCTCCCGACAGAGGGCGCGGAGGGGGTATGCCGTCTGCCCTGCCATGGGGGCAAGCGTCAGCGGCATTTGAATCTGAACAGCCCCAATGGTGAAAGGGGCAAAGGGGGTCAATAGGGAGAAAGGAGTCACTGTCATGTCCTGAATACCATCACCTTATGCTGTTAGGTGAACACCGTTAAGATTTATGGTTAAAATATCCATCATTCCCTTAACGGTGCAAACCGAACGATGGCAGAGGCGCATCGGGCTTAGGGCGAGTTCCGCCACAAGAAGCGGTTTAGGCGGAATTCCAGCAAGCGAAAGCCAATGCGTTGGTAGGTGCGAATGCCCATCTCGGAAGCGAATAAGACACCGTAACGGTAGCCCTCGGCACGCGCTTCCAGCAGCGGCTTGAGCGTAATCGCCCCGCCAATGCCCTTGCCGCGTGCCTCGGCAATGGTTCCCACCCCATAAACAGCAGCAACTCCAGCCCCATTAAAGAGGATGTTGGAAGCAACGGGCTTGCCATCTAGCTTGCCAATAAAGATGCGCCAGGGGGTGCGCCCGATCCCAATATGGAGGGTGGCATCTACCCATGCTTGTCCTGCCCATTCGGGTATTTCGTAACTTTCGAGGAACACCTTTTTGAAAGCGTACAGGGCGGTTTCGTCCTGCACTTCCTCAATGACAAACCCTGATGGGACTTGGGTAAGGGCGTCTTCGTTCATCTGACGAAGGTCGGCAGCCATGCCCGGTGCGCCCAAACTGGTCGATTTGATCCCCGGCGCCAGCGCCTCCATCTGCGCTTCCATCGAGAGTAAGCCGCGCCCTGTCAAACGCAGACCCAAATCGCCTGGGGTGGTTAGGGAGCTTGTCCACCAAAAGAAGAAGGGGGCATTTCGCGCCTTGAACCACGCAATCGTTTCGTCAATGGCGCGGTCAGCCTGATCCGCATTGAGGCGTGTTCCCCAAACACCCTTAAACATGGGATTTGTGGGAGCGCTGAAATGACGACAAAGCACCTCTGATTCGTCTAGCTGCCCTTCAGGTAGGTTAACAGCCATTGCCCGAAAGAGATCATAGAGATTTTCCTCAACGGCAGCCGAAAGTTCGGCGTCTGAGGGGGAGGCTAGGATTGTATGTGTAGGCATTACTTTAGTTTATCCTTGCCTTTTTCTATGCCTAAAACTGAGTGTTTTTGTGAATGTTTTGGCAATCGAACTGTCTATCGATTGCTGTGCGACATGGGAAAAGTATAATACCAAAACGAGAGGGAGAGGGGGCTTCCCCCTCAAACCCCTCTTTAGATTTAGAATCCCTACCCCTCCCTCTTCCTTTACCTGTGGGCGAAGGGAAAGGGTCGGACGACTTTTTCCTTCAAGCCCCGCAGAGGTAGTTGATCTCACCCCGGCGCTTTGGCAGGGGGTCACTCGATGCGATTCACCGCGTAGTGCTGTTGCAAACTGCGCACCCGCAGAGGCTTCCGCCGGAGGGCGGTGATCCCCAACACAGATGCTTGTGCCGCCGTCAGGGTGGTGATGATCGGGATGCGGAAACGGTAGGCAGCGTTCCGAATGGCGATTCCATCATCGTGGCTTTGCCCTCCATACGAGGTGTTGATCACAATGTGGATGCGCCCATCGCGGATCATATCCAAGATCGCCGTTGAGCCTTCGCTCACCTTCCCCACAGACTCAACGGGCAAGCCGACTTGGGTGAAGTAAGCCGCCGTCCCTTTGGTGGCAATGATCGTGAAGCCCATCCGGTGAAGATCGCGGGCGATCTTCGCGGCGGCGCTTTTATCAAAATCGTTCACCGTGATCAGCGCTGCGCCTGAGATGGGGAGAGTCATATCCGCCGCGATCTGCGCTTTGGCAAAGGCATGTCCAAACGACGAGGCGTGACCCATCACCTCGCCCGTGCTGCGCATTTCAGGACCCAAGCGAGCATCGGCGCCGGTGAGCTTGCGGAAGGGCAGCACTGCCTCTTTGACAAAAAAGCCATCAATGAGCGGCTCACGGGTAAAGCCAATCTCGGCAAGCGTCCGTCCGGCGGCAATCATCGCCGCATAGCGAGCAAGGGGGATGTTCGTCGCCTTGCTGACGAACGGTGTCGTCCGGCTGGCGCGGGGATTCACCTCTAGGACGTAAACGACATCCGATTTGATTGCCAACTGAATGTTGAACAAGCCGCGCACGCCCAACGCCAAGCCGATCCGCTCGGTGTATTCGCGGATTTGATCAAGGTAGTAGTAGCTGATTTTGTAGGGGGGCAGCACACAGGCGCTATCGCCGGAGTGAATCCCCGCTTCCTCAATATGCTGCATGATCCCGCCAATGACGACGCGTTCCCCATCACACAGAGCGTCTACATCCACCTCAAAGGCATCGTCAAGGAATTCATCGATGAGGACGGGTTTTCCATCCCACTCAATCTCATCCTGCGCCAAGACCGCATCCAACGCCGGACGGTCAAAACAGATTGCCATACCTCGCCCGCCGAGGACATAACTGGGGCGCACCAAGACGGGGTAGCCAATCCGTTCGGCGGCGGCGGTCAGTTCTTCTTTGCTCTGCGCGGTAAAGCCAAGCGGCTGCGGAATATCCATGCGGCTCATGAAGGTGTTGAACAGGTTGCGATCTTCGGCGCGTTCGATTGCCTCAATGGGCGTTCCCCAGATTGGCACACCAGCATCGTGCAGTTGGCGGGCAATGTTCAGCGGGGTTTGCCCACCAAAGCCGACCAGCACGCCGACGGGTTTTTCTTTCTCGATGACGTTCATCACATGCTCGAAGGTGAGCGGTTCAAAATAGAGCCGATCTGCCGTGTCGTAATCGGTGCTGACCGTCTCCGGGTTGCAGTTAATCATGATCGTCTCGTAGCCGAGATCGCGCAGGGCGAAGCAGGCATGGACACAACAATAATCGAACTCAATCCCTTGCCCAATGCGGTTTGGTCCGCCGCCTAAAATGATCACCTTCTGGCGTTCGGTGGGGGCGGCTTCGCAATCGCGTTCGTAGGTGCTGTAGAGGTAGGGGGTGAATGCCTCAAACTCCGCCGCGCAGGTATCGACGCGGTAGAAATTGGCGACGGCATGGGGCAGGCGCAGACGGCGGATAGTCTGTTCATCGGTCTTGAGGACTGCCGCCAAAAAGCGATCTGAAAAGCCGAGTTCTTTGTACCGCCGCCATTCCGTCGCGATGAGCGATTCCGCCGTTCGTGCGGCTGATTCCAAGGCCGTCCGTGCCGTTTCAATCGCCGCTAACTGCTGGACAAACCACGCATCGTATCCGGTCAAGCGGCTGATGGTCGCTTCGTCCGTCCCATTGCGGAGCATAAGGGCAACCTGTTGAAGGCGCTGCGCCGTTGGCGTGGCGATCTCGGCAAGAGGAACGTTGTAGGCAGCATCGTTGGGTTTTGCCCCAAAGCCAAAAACGCCGATCTCTAAACTGCTGATTGCCTTTTGGAGCGCTTCAGGGAAGGTGCGTCCAATCGCCATGACTTCCCCAATTGCTTTCATTTGGGGTCCGAGGGTGTTATCTGTCCCCCGAAACTTTTCAAAGTTCCAGCGGGGAATCTTCACCACGACGTAATCTAGAGAGGGTTCAAAACTTGCCTTTGTCTTGCGGGTGATGTCGTTGGTGATCTCATCAAGCGTGTAGCCAACGGCAACCAACGCGGCAATCTTGGCAATGGGGAAGCCCGTCGCTTTGCTTGCCAACGCCGAGGAGCGCGACACACGGGGGTTCATCTCGACAATCAAGACCTCACCCGTCGCCGGATTGATGGCGAACTGTACATTTGCCCCGCCCGTCTCCAGTCCTACACGGCGGATGATCAGCCGTGCCATATCGCGCAGGCGCTGCATCTCGCGGTCTGTGAGGGTTTGGATGGGGGCAACAGTGATGCTATCCCCGGTGTGGACGCCCATCGCATCAAGGTTTTCGATAGAGCAGACGACGACGAAGTTATCCTTCCTGTCGCGCATGATCTCCAGCTCATATTCCTTCCAGCCGACGACAGATTGATCGACCAAAATTTGGTGGATGGGGCTTTCGACCAGCCCAATATCGGCAAGGCGGTGCAGGTCTGCGGCGTTTTCGGCAATCCCGCTGCCTGTCCCGCCTAAGGTGAAGGACGCCCGCACCAAGACGGGGTAACCCACCCCCTCGGCAAACGCCAAGGCCTCCTCAACGCTTGTCACAGCGCGGCTGGCGGGCATGTTCAAGCCGATTTCCGCTATTGCCCCTCGAAAGCGATCTCGATCTTCGGCAATATCAATCGCTTCCGCCGTCGCCCCGATCATCTCGATTCCATAGGTATTGAGTGTTCCATCACGAAAGAGCGCCATTGCCAGATTTAGCCCCGTTTGCCCGCCCATTGTGGGGAGGATGGCGTCTGGCTTTTCTTGTTCGATGATCAGGCGTAAAACATCGGGGGTGAGCGGTTCAATGTAGGTGACATCGGCAAAATCGGGATCGGTCATGATCGTTGCCGGATTGCTGTTGATCAAAATGACACGGTAGCCTTCGCGCCGGAGTGCTTTGCACGCCTGTACCCCACTGTAGTCAAACTCGCAGCCTTGCCCGATCACAATCGGACCTGAACCGATCACAAGGATCGTGTGAATGTCTGTACGTTTTGGCATTGCCCCTCAAGCGTCTAACCCAACCTAAAACCCGATCCCTTAGGATAACGCAAAGCGGGGGAAAAATCCGCTCCCATTTGATCGGCACATTTGTGCATGGTACACTATGTACGTCGTTTCACAAATACAACTTTTCGCGCACAATGCGCAGCATTTAACGAACGAAACGTTCCCCAACCCGAAACGAACCATCACATGGTAAAGGCAAAAGCATATGGCCACGCCAACGAAATTTGCTGATATTCCCGATATTGTGATCGGGCGCTTGCCGATTTACCTCCGGGCACTGACGCAGATGCAGAGCGCCGGACAGCAGATTACCTCGTCCCACGAATTAGGGCAGCGGCTTGGCATTAGCTCAGCACAAATCCGCAAAGACCTCTCCCACTTTGGGGAATTTGGCAAACAAGGGACGGGCTACCAGATCACCCATCTGATTGCCCAATTAAAACAGATTTTGCAGGTGAATCATGAGTGGGGGATGGTGATCGTTGGGGCAGGTGATCTGGGGCGGGCGCTGGCACACTATCGGGGTTTTGCCGCACGCGGGTTTCGCGTTGTGGGTGTCTTTGATAACGACCCAACGAAGCTGGGGACAGGCAACAGCGAATGGCAAGTGATGCCCATTGACAGCATGGCGGAGTTTGTGCGAAGGCACAAGATCAAGATTGCTATGCTTGCCGTCCCTGCCGAAAGCGCTCAAGCGGTATGCGATACATTGATTGAGTCGGGGGTTCGCGCCATTTTGAATTACGCGCCGATTACGCTCGTCGTGCCGTCCGATGCCTACGTGGAGTACATCGATCCGGTGATGCACCTGCAACACATGACCTACTACCTGAAGCCAGATTAGCCCTTCGTTCCAAATGGGATTAGGCTTTAGGCGTGAGTGTGTCCGTCAAAGGGATAGAAGAAATGATAAGAGTTATTATCGGAAAAAGCGTCAAGCCCGATGTGGGGGAGATGCTGGCGATCAACACCGATCTCGCCCATCAGGTGCTTGTTGAATTCATCCGCGATGCGGTGAGGAAAGTGGGATTCTCCAAAGCAGTGATCGGGCTTTCAGGGGGAATTGATTCGGCGCTTTCGGCGGCGTTGGCGGTGGAGGCGCTTGGGGCGGAAAATGTCCTGTGTATACGGATGCCCTATAAGACCTCCTCGGAGGGCAGCCTGATCGATGCCCAGACATTGATTGACCAACTGGGGACGCCTGCTGACACAGTGGATATTTCGCCTATGGTCGATCCCTTGATCGCCCGCTTTTCCGATATGGACGGGCTGCGGAAGGGCAATATCATGGCGCGGATGCGGATGATCGTCCTCTACGATCAATCCGCTGCATGGCGAGGGTTGGTCATTGGGACAAGCAACAAAACCGAGGCACTCCTCGGCTACACCACACTTTATGGCGACAGCGCCGCCGCCCTTCAACCGATTGAGGATTTGTACAAGACCCAGATTCGGCAGCTTTCCGCGGCGATGAACATCCCTGCCTCTATTCTGACGAAACCCCCCTCGGCGGATTTATGGTTAGGGCAAACCGATGAGGGTGAGCTTGGCTACACCTATGCTGAAGTGGATAAGGTTCTCTATTTGCTGGTTGAGGGACGTTACAGCGTGGAGGAGATAGCCGAACAGGGCTATGATCAAGCGTTCGTGGCGAAGGTGTGGCGGCGGGTACGGCTGAATCATTTCAAGCGGACGATGCCGAATGTGGCAAAGCTAAGCCGCCGCAGCATTGGGCATGATTTTCTCTATATGCGTGATTGGTCGGGGTGATTTGCCCACAAGAAGATTGCCCTGTTGGGTGATGATTGTTTGTTGAAAGGATTTTTTCTGATGAAACGGCTTGCTTTGATTCTTGTTCTGCTGTGCGCGGTGTGTGTCTTAGGCGTTGTCCCTGTTGCCCGCGCCGATGATCCAACCTCGTTCGTAACGACGGAGATTGTTATCCCTGCACCGGATGCCGAGGGTCCGACCTACTTAAAAATCACCGTCCAGATGGATGCCCCACCTCGCGCTCGTTTTCGGATGGAATTTCCCAATTTGATTGATGGCGACGGGGTGAATGGTTTCAACACGGCGATCAATGGGTTGATCACGGAATCATTCAGCGCGTTTAGCCAGAGTCTGGCCGAAAACGACACCAACATCCCACTGACAGATGTTTCCAGCGGCAGTTTTTTCCAATTGACAACGGAGAATCTGTATTGGGCGGCTGATCTGCTCAGTGTCAAACTCACTTTTGGCTACTACTATGCGGGGGCAGCGCACCCTTCCAGTTTTAGCCGTACCCTCACCTATAGCCAAACGCTGGACAAAGCGTTGGCGCTGAGTGATCTATTCATCGCCAAGAGTGATTACCTTCAGCAGATAGCTGCGTTTTGCCAAAATGATCTCAAGGCACAGGATTTCTTAGTGTTTCCCGATGGGGCAGAACCCAAAGCGGAAAATTACCGGAGTTGGAATCTGACGGGGGAGGGGCTGCAAATTAACTTTGACGACTATCAGGTTGCACCGCACGCGGTGGGTCCGTTGACGGTGGTGATTCCCTACTTTGACTTGGCGCAGATGGGGATTGTCGATCCTGAGGGACCCATTGGGACATTTGTTCAATAATCACAGCGCCCATCGTTAACACTCTCTCTGGCAAAGAGAGGGGCAATCAGAACGCCTAAATACGCCTCGCCCCTCTCCACAATGGAGAGGGGAAATGAATTTTCTCTGCCGCACCTGTATTCTGTTTTAAGCCCCAATAGAGCGGATCACCCCCAGCACGGTGACCTTAAGTCCTGCGCCCTCCAGACAAACCCCGTCCACCCATTCTCGTCCCATTTCAAACCGCCCTCGTTTCATGTTCCCGCAAATCATTGCCGGTTGGTACAATGTTCCTAAAGACCTGTTTTTTGTCTTTTGAAAGTAGGGTTTATGCCTTTTGATGTATCTGAGCATTTGAAAACGCTGATCACGCTCCACGCGCCGTCGGGATTTGAAATGCCCGTCGCCCAGGCATTGCGTGAGGCGTGGACACCTTATGCCGACTCGCTGACGATAAGCCCTTTAGGGGCGCTGACCGCTCTACGGCGCGGCACACAGACAGAGACGGCGGAAACGCCGCGTCGCCGTGTGTTGATCACCGCCCACATGGATGAGATCGGGATGCTTGTCCGCAAGGTGCGCGATGGTTTTCTACAGGTCGTCTCCTTAGGGGGTATTGACCCAAGCACGCTGCCTGGGAGTTCCGTCCTCGTTCACGGACGGCAGACGCTTCCAGCGGTGATCGGTGCGCCACCGTCATGGGCGCTCCCCATCGATGCCCGCAAACGTTTTCCCACCCTTGATGAACTGTACATCGACACGGGGCTACCGGCGGCGGACGTCGCAGCGCTGGTGCGAATTGGTGATCTGGTCACCCTTGAACAGACGCCATTTTCGCTTGGGGAAAACCTTTTGAGCGGTAAGGCAATGGATGATCGCGCCTGCCTTGCGGCGATCACTGTGATGCTCGATCACCTTTCGCGCCGCTTGCATGAATGGGATGTCCTTGCCGTTGCTGCCGTTCAGGAGGAAGTTGGGGCAAATGCGATGGTGGTGGAAACCGCCCATCTAAAACCGGATATTGGGATTGCCCTTGATGTCACCTTTGCCACCCAACCTGGGGTCATTGGGGAGGGGGCATTCAAGCTAGGTGCGGGTGTGCCGATCAGCTTGGGGGCAAACTTTCATCCCGCCCTATACGAAGCGATCCGAGAGGCGGCAAAGCGCCTAGAGATGGAACTGCCCGTAGACCCTCTGCCTATGCACAGCGGAACGGATGCGTGGGACGTACAGGTTGCCGGAGAGGGCGTCCCAACGGCGCTGTTAAACCTCCCCATTCGGAACATGCACACGGCAATTGAAACTGTTCATCTGACCGATGTGACGCGCTTGGGGCGCTTACTGGCAGAATTCGTCTGCGGGCTAACGCCTGAGTTTATGGCGACCATCGTTTGGGAAAAAGCGAAAGAAGAAAACCCCTCATGAGCGACCTAAAAACGCATCTCAAGGCGCTTTCCGAAGCGCTTGCCGTGAGTGGGGACGAGGCGGAAGTACGCACCTTGATCCGCGAGTGGATCACGCCCCATGTCGATTCCTACACGATTGACGCACTGGGCAACCTGACAGCAGTGAAAAAAGGGACGGGCGACTCAGCGCTAAAGGTGATGATCGCCGCTCATATGGACGAGACAGGCTTCATGGTCACAAGCTGCGATGCTGGACTCTGCGATGTGAAACCCATAGGCGGGCATGACATGCGTTTTGCCGCAGCGAAGCGGGTTGCTGTGAGTGGTGCGAAAACACCGGGTGTCATCCTGCATGTGCCGATTCATAAAACACATGGGGAGGGAAGCCCACCTGACCCCGATGGAATTACGGTGGATTTGGGATCGGGAAGCGCGAAGGCGGGAGACCGAATCGCTTTTGTGGGCGATTATGCGGAACTTGGCGAGACGGTGATCCGAGGGAAGGCGTTTGAAAGCCGTGCCGGATGCGCCATCTTGCTTGAACTACTGGCGGGTGAGCCACTGCCCGTTGATCTGATCGCCGCTTTCACCGTTCAGGCACACGTTTATGGACGGGGGGCAAAGGTGGCAACACAACGTTACCGCCCTGATGCAGCGATCATCCTGCGGGGATCGGCATGTAACGATTTTCCCGCCGAGGAAGACGCCACGCCGGATGATGAGAACGCCCCCCGTCTGCGGCTTGGGGGGGGCGTTATCTTGGTGGGAAAAGAGAGTTGGATCATCACTAGCCGCCCACTGGGAACACACCTTCGCCAAACGGCGCTCACAAACGGGATCGCTGTTCAAGCGGAGGCAGCCCACACGACTTTTAGTGAGATTCAAAGCGTTGCCAACAGCCCAACAGGGACGCCCACGATGGCCGTAGCAATTCCCATTCGCTATCCGCAGAGTCCAAACGGCTTGATCGACAGCCGTGATATGGACGCTGCTGTTCACCTTTTGCGTACCGCCCTTCGCACGTTGACCGCCGAGTCCTTGAAAGAGTAACCCAATGACGATTGATCTTAACTTAATTCGCAGCCTTGTCGAAGCGTGGGGTCCCTCTGGACGGGAACAAGGCGTGCGGGCATTGATTGAAGGCTATGTGAGCGACCTTGCTGATGAAATGCGGGTGGATACCGCCGGAAACCTAATCTGTCGGATGGGACGGGCGGGCGAAGGCGGCAAGAAGATTATGGTTGCCGCCCATATGGACGAGATCGGGATGATTATCAGCCATGTCGATAGCAAAGGCTTTGCCCGCTTTGTGAATGTTGGCGGCTTGTTGACGAACACCCTGCACGGAAACCGTGTCCGTCATGAAAACGGGATGATCGGTGTGATCGGCTTGGACGATGGCTTGAACTTCGGACGGATCACCGTCCCTCCCCTCGCTGAATTTTTCATCGATTTCAGTGATGGGTCGGGCGTACCACAGGTACAGGTTGGGGACATGGCGACGCTCTGGCGAACGATGGATGTCAATGGGACACGGGTGATCGCCAAAAGTTTGGATGACCGCATCGGCTGTGTTGTAGCAATTCAAGCGATGCGGGCGTTGAAAGGAAAGACCGTCCCCAATGAACTTTACTTCGTCTTTACCACCCAAGAGGAAGTGGGGATTCGTGGGGCGCGGGTGGGGGCATTTGGGATCATGCCTGATTTGGGCATTGCCCTTGACGTGACAAGCTGTGGACACCTGCCTAAGCAAGGGCGCGGCTCATCAGCGCGGATGGGTGGTGGTGCATCAATCAAGGTCTTTGACGTGGGGCATATTGTCCCCGTCTCCGTGCGTGATTTGTTCATTCGCCGTGCCGAAGAAGGGGGCATCCCCTATCAATTGGAAGTGCTGACCGTTGGTTCAACGGATGCAGCGGCAATTCAGGTGACGGGTGGGGGTGTTCCCAGTGGGACGATCTCGATTCCCTCGCGCTTTGTCCACACGACGAGCGAGACAGTGGATGTGCGGGATGTGCAAGCCTGCGTTGATCTACTGGTGGCGGTGACGGCAAATCCTATTTAGTTCCTAACCTCAAAGATTTCTAGAAGAACCTCTAACCCCCGTCTCCTTTCCTCGCTGGTAGGGGAAGGGGGTGAATGCCTTCTCTCTCTGTGTACGGAGAGAGTGCTAGGGAAGTATAGTCAAGCTCAGTGGGGGTTATTTCTAGCCCGATGGTGTAACCTCTGACGTGTTTTTACGCTACGAAGCAGTCTCACGACGGGCGAGAAACTCCATCAAGGTTTGGCGGCTGCGGTCAATATGCTCTTTCATCAACCGTTCGGCGTTGGCTGGATCGTTGTGGGCAAGCGCTGCCAGAATGCCTTGATGTTCGGCATTGTCTTTTTGTTCGCGGTCTGGCGGATCACTCTCCATCGGCAGGTACTGACTCCACAACATAGTCGGAAACCACGTCCAAATCGCCCGCATAGTGCGGATCAGGTACTTTCGTCCAGAAGCTTCGACAATTCCCAAATGAAAACGCTGGTTCAGTTGGCGCACCTCTGGCAGGCTCTCACGTCCCGAAAGGGCAGTCATCTGCTCATGGAGTGTGCGTAATTGGGTAATTTCTATTGGCGTGATGCGCGTCGCCGCTGTCGCCGCCGCCAAACCCTCCAAGTCGATTCGCATCGTGTAAATATCAAGTAAATCTTCCATGGTGAACTCGACGACCCGCACCCCACGATAGGGGATATGTTCTACCAAGCCTTCTGCCTCAAGCTGTTTCAGCGCCTCCCGAACCGGTGTAAAACTCGTCCCTAGCTCTCGTGCTAGAGGGTCTTGCCGAATCCATGTTCCCCCTCGTAGGCGACCCTCTGCAATCATCCGCCGAATGGCATCTGCCACCCGTTCCCGCAGTTGGACATGATTTCCGCTCTCGGTCATGGAGTCGCCTCGTTTCGCCTTTCCCGTTATTTATATATATATTATATATAATTTCCAGAGACAGGTGGAGTAGGAGAAAAAATCGAGTGACCGCATTACGACCTCTCATTGACGCAGAGGGAATCACCATTGGAACGGCGAAAAGCGCCCCCGGCAGCTATGCTTATGGGGAGTTTCGCGCCTTAGACCTTCCTAGCGGCGGGACGGAGGTGTTTCCCGTCGTCATTGCGCAGGGGGAACAGCCCGGCCCGATTCTGTGGGTGACAGGCGGTATTCATGGCGATGAATACACCGCCTTGGGGATCATCCAGCGCCTTCTGACGCCCGAGCTTCCCAAGCAGATCAGTGGGGCAGTCGTCTTTATTCCCACCTTGAACCCCGCCGGCTTACGGGTTGGCGAGCGCTACGCCTATTATCAAAAACGGCAAGACCCCAACCGTCTTTTTCCCGAACCGCGCCACACCCCCCCCGCCGAAGATGAAGACTCGCTTCATCTTTTAGAAGGCGCTTACGCCCGTCTTTTTGAGGTGATTAAAGCAACAGCGTCCGCCTTGATCGACTTTCACAATTACTCTATCCAATCGATCCCTTTTGTCTTTCGTGATCCTGTCTACTATTTCAAAGACGATGAGAGCGATAAAGGCGCGGCACAAACGCTTTGGAATCAAACTGAAGCCCTTATTCAAGCCTTTGGTTTCACTGCCATCAATGAATTTGCCTCTCGCTCCTACCTGCGCAAGAGCCTGCATCGCTCGGTAAGTGGGGCTGCCCTCCAAGTGGGGCGAATTCCCGCCTTCACCGCCGAGATGGGCGGCTATCTGACGATTGATCCAATTATTGCCGATGCCGCCGCTGCCGGCACTCGCAACGTGATGCGCCAGATGGGTATTCTTGGCGGCGCACGGGAAACTCTGACGGGCATTACCCCGCTCGCCCTTGATTACTCCGTGCGCCGCACGCAAGCCATCCATGTACCCCATACGGGAATCGTCCGCTTTCTGATTCGCCCCGGCGTGTTTCTGCGGGTGGGCGATCCAGTGGCAGTTCTGACCGATATTTGGGGGCGTCCGCTGACGAGTGAGGCGGGGGTGATTTGTGCCGATGAGGAAGGCTATGTCATTGGGTTGTCACAAGGGGCAGCCTTTTATGAAGGGGAACATCTTGTTAGTTTGGCAATCCGTGATGAGAGTAACCCCGTCTTGCTTTACCCAGATTAGGGCGCATTGCCTTTCCAAGCTCCAAAGGTGAGCGATAGCCCCATGCTCAATGGTGGGGTCGCCCCTATGGGGGTGCTAGGGTACGATTGTGCCGGAACGAGAGCAGGCTGTGCCTTCGCTGGAAGCGGAACAGGGAACACATCATCATGAACGGCTTACCATCGGAAAAGCGGGATCGGTTCGTCACTGTTGGCGTCTTTCTCGCCGCCCTGATCGTCCTCTTTCACCGCCTGCTGCTTGGTGAGGTGCTGTATTGGGGGCTACCCTCCCTCCAATTTTACCCCTGGCGCGAATTCGGCTTTAGCGAAGTCCTCGCCGGACGCCTGCCCCTGTGGAATCCCTACAATGGGGCGGGGGCGCCGCTCTTGGCAAACTATCAAAGCGCCTTGCTCTACCCCCCTCATTGGCTGCATCTGCTCATTCCCGACCCCCGCCTGATGGGGTGGATAGGGATCGGACATACCCTTTGGGCGGCGCTTGGGATGTGGCGCTTTGCCGGACGACTTGGCGCAGCCCCCTTAGGGCGCGGCATAGCCACGTTAGCCTTCCCGCTCAGCACGGCGCTGATCACCCGCTTGGGGACGATCCCCATGCTGGAGGTTGCTGCGTGGCTGCCCTGGCTGATGCTCTGCGTTGAGGGCGTCCTCAGCGAGGAAACGCCGCAAACCCGCCTCAGCGCATGGTGTGGGCTGGCGCTCAGCGCGGCATTCATGCTGCTTGCCGGACACGCCCAATGGGCGTTCTATGGGCTGCTCTTGGCGGGCGGTTATGCCCTCTGGCGAACACCCCTTGAGCGACGCCCCCTTCGACGCCTCACCCTCTGCGGCGGCGCGGTGGCGCTGGCAGTGGGCATCGCTGGAGCGCAGCTGCTCCCCACTGCGGAGTTGCAGCGGCTTTCCCAACGGGCGGAGGGCGTCACCGAGGCATTCGCCCTCAACTTTTCATTCTCCCCTTTTCAGATATTCACCCTCCTCTACCCCGATTTTTACGGGAATCCCGGGAAAGGTGTTTACAAGATCGGCGGGGCATTTTTCGAGGTTGCCGCCTATATCGGCGTCTTTCCGATGCTGCTCATCCTTGTCATTGGTTGGCGAACCATGTGGCGAACGGTATGGCGCGGGGGGCGGCGTCCTAAACAGGCGGCGGGAGATGGCAAAGACGCCCTTCGTCTCTTTTTCGGGGGCGTCGCCGCGCTCTCGTTCCTCTTGGCATTGGGACAGTTCACCCCCGCGTTTCCCTTTTTATATCGCCATGTGCCAACCTTTAGCCTGTTTCAAGCACCTGCCCGCTGGCTTTTGCTAACCGTCTTTGCCCTTGTCATGATCGCTGCGCTCGCCCCCTTAAAGGGCGGGCGGCGCGTCCGCTTTTGGGGGCGCTTGGGCGTCGTCTTGGGGCTAGGGATGGCGCTCATCAGCCTGATTGCCGCCAGCCTTGCCGCCCTCAGCGGCTTCGCGGCGGATATTGCGATGGGTGTGTTTGGGTTGGGAGCGGCAGTTGCCGTTGGCTCGCTTGTCTTTGTGGCGCAGCCCCTCCCCGCTGCGCCGGAGCAGGCGCAGCAGCGCTGGCGGTGGGGCGTTTTGGTGCTGCTTGCCGTTGATCTCGTCTGGGCAAATTGGGGGGCAAACCCAACCACCGCCGCCGCCTTTTACTCCCCCCGTCCCAACACGAGCGAGGGGCGGGGCGTTTGGCTTGAAGCGGACATCAGGGCGACTCAGTTTGATACCTACCTACGTCTTGATAATTACAGCGCCGTGAGCGCCGCCGAGAGCCTAGACGCCTACCGAGGGGCAGGACTTCCCAACCTGAATCTTCTGGATCGCCACCCCCTGCTCAACAATTTCGATCCCCTCCGCCCCTCGTGGCACGAAACCTTCATGGCACAGTTCAACGATCCAGCACAGCGCGAGCAACTAGAACCCCTCGCCGGACTTGGCGGGGAGCGCCTTTGGATCGTCCCTCGCGGCAACCCCACCGAGGATCGGTTGCCCCCTGTCGGCTATGGTAGTGCCGCGATCATCACTGAAACGCCGTTGGCGCTGACGATCACCGCCGACTCCCCCGACGGGGGCTGGCTGATCCTTGCCGATACCGATTATCCGGGGTGGGCGGCGTGGGTCGATGATCACCCCACACCTATCCAGCGGGCGAACGGGGCATTTCGGGCGGTGGCGCTCCCCGCTGGCAGGCATACCGTCCTCTTTCGCTATGAGTCCCGTCCCTTTCAGGTGGGGGGTATCCTCAGTGGCACGGCACTGGCGGTTTTGATTGTTGTATGGGCGGTGGGACGACTGATGATCCGTCGCACCCCGTAGGGACGCCCCCTACGCCCGCCCTTTTAGAAATTGGTGTGGCAAGGGCGCACAAGGCAAGGGATACTCTGCCTGTTTCCCTTGCCCACCTGAGTCTAAGGAACGTCCCGCCATGCGTTATGATTCGATGCACGCCCCCATTGCCTTGCAGCTTTATTCCGTCCGTGATCGCCTCAGCGCCGACTTCGAGGGGACGATCCGCACCATCGCCAGTTATGGCTACCGCGCTGTGGAGACGGCGGGTGTCTACGGCGAATCGCCCGCCCGTGCCGCCGTCCTTTTCAAGGAGTTAGGAATTCAGGTGGTCAGCCTTCATGCGGCGGTTGATCCTGACGATGCGAGCAAACTGGCACAGGTTGTCGAAAGCGCCGCCGCGTTTGGGGCGAAAACGATTGTCCATCCCTGGTATCCCGCCGAACACTTCACCACCCTCGATGGCGTAGAGCGCATTTGCGAGCAGTTGAACCGCAGCCATGCGCAGTTGGCTGCGGCGGGGCTGACATTGGCATACCACAACCACCATTTCGAGTGCCTTTCCCTCCCCGATGGGCGGCTGCCCCTGTTGCACATGAAAGAGCGCCTCGATCCGGCAATCCTCTTTGAAGTGGATACCTATTGGGTACAGACTGCTGGCGTAAATGTGATTGCCCTGTTGGATGCGCTTGGGGATCGTACCGCTCTGCTGCATATCAAGGATGGCTCAACCGAACTCGATCAGCCAATGGTGGCGGTGGGCGATGGGGTGATGAATTTTCCCGCGATCCTTGCTGGCAGGCAAGTTTCCGCCTTGATTGTGGAGTTGGATCGCTGCGCGACAGACATGCTGGCGGCTGTTGAAAAGAGCTACCGCTATGTAAGCCAACTCGTCGGGCGGTTGGGAATGGGGGATGGGGCATAGGCAGGTGTTTTTTTTGACAATTTTTACTATGCGCGGTGCTGTGAACGCCCCAGGGGGCGACCCTACGGGGTGCGGGGGTTAGGCATTGGGCAATGTCGTTTAGACAGCCTTATCATTAATCATGATTGCAGCGGGCAAGTTGCTTGACGGCAGCCGTTCTAATCACTATACTGTGCGCCCATTCGCTGAGGTCTGATCGTAGTCGTTCGTTGCAGTCGTGGGATAAGGCGAGTTATGCATCGTGAGCGCGTCGCAGATGACATTTATGTATTCACCAGCGAACGGTATGCCCAAGTTACCGCTGGCATTGTTCTCACCACCGATGGCGCCGTTCTCATAGATACCCTTCTTTTTCCCGAAGAAACGCTGGCACTTAAGCAGTATGTCGAAACACGCCTTCGCCAAAAAGTCCGCTATGTGATCAATACCCATTACCACGCTGATCACACCTATGGGACGTATTTGTTTCCCAACGCGACGGTTATTGCCCACGCCAAATGTGCCGATCTGCTGGAAACACGCGGGCGGGCGGCGTTGGCTGAGGCACGGGTGGGAAGCACCGAACTGGCAGAGGTAGAGGTGATCCTCCCCCAAGTTGTTTTCAACGAGAGTGAATTCTTACTGACTATTGGCGATAAATCCTTTCAATTGACCCACACCCCCGGACACAGCCCCGATTCGATCTGCGTCTTGGTGCGTGAGGATCGCGTCCTCTTTGCGGCGGATACACTCATGGCGATTCCCTTTTTCGTGGATGGTGATTACAGCGCCTTCCGCGAGTCTTTGCGGGCGATTCCCTATCAGCTTTTGGAAAATATTGTTCAAGGTCACGGTGAGGTTGTTTTGCGTGGCGAGATCGAGGGCAAGATTCGCAGCGATCTGCGCTATCTTGAGGAAGTTCGCAAACATGTTGAGATCGCCCACAGTAAGGCAGACCCTGAGAAATATTTCGATGGCATTGACCTTGAAAAGTTTGGTAAAAGCCGGATTCTGTTGGGCGGCAAGGTGCGTGCGCTTCATAGAGCAAACCTACAAGCACTCTACCACCGCCTCTATGATCACGCCTCAGCGGGCTGATCCCTCACACCCCAAACGAGTGCCGACGATGGGCGACAAACCGAATCCAAAGGATCCGAGCCTTCCACCAGATTATCGGGCAGCCTTTTTTACCGCTTACCACACGACAAACGATCTCCCCACCACCGCGGATCCCGCCACCTATGCGGCGGCGGCGCGACAATATGCCGGACGCTGGGCGCAGTGGCTGCCCTCCGAAAAAAATGTCCCCATCCTTGATCTTGGCTGCGGGGCGGGGGAGTTCCTTCATTTTCTGTGGGGGCGAGGCTATCATACTCTCTATGGCGTTGATTTGAACGCTGAGGGGCTTGCCTTAGGGCGGACCATGGGCTTGCCCAACCTTAGCGAGGGCAACCTGATTACCTATTTGGTGAATCACCTCGCGGCGGAGCGTCCCCCCTTTGGGTTGATCGCCGCCTTGAACGTTTTTGAGCATTTGCACAAGGCGGAGATCATCACCCTCTTGGGGCTGATCCGGCGGGCGCTGACGCCTTCGGGTCGGCTCATCGCTGTGACCCCCAACGGACTCTCCCCTTTTGGCGGGGCAACACGCTACTGGGACTTCACCCACGAGACGGGCTTCACGCCAGCCGCATGGCGTCAGTTAGCGCGTCTGACGGGCTTTTCCGCGCCGATTTTTGAGGAATATGGGGCGATCCCTCATTCATGGCGAGGGCGGCTTCGGGCGCTTTTGTGGCAGCTGATCAAAACCGGAATCACCCTCTATGATCGGGTGGAGATCGGCGCCCCCCGCGATGCCAGCCGCGTCTACACGGCGGATATGAAGATCATCCTCTCCTCCCGTCAGGGTAGCGGTGCGGACGCGCTGTAGCGTGTCCCTACAGGGGATGCGGGGGGGTAAAACACGGGGCGACGAGCGCATACAATGCGCCGCTACCAAAAACAGGGTTTCGGTCTTTCCTTGCTTTCAGCCCCGTCCTTTAGGTCTTGTCCGTAAATAGAAAAGGACCATCTGCCAAGAAGGGGAACCCTCAAAAGAGACCAACTAGGTTGTGTTGACGTTTTTGGTTCAGAACCCCTATCCGCCCCGGTTACTGCGCAGCAGTCGCCTTTTCCCGCAGACAGGGAAAGGGGGAGAGAGGCCCGGTCTCTGTTTACAAAGTGGGGGTTAGGGCTTCCAAGCCCCGAAGGGGTGATTGCTTTCAGCCCGCTGCTTTAGCGGCGGGCGCTCACGGGTGGCGATGGGCGCAAGCATTGCGCCCCTACAAGAATTACCCGATCACCAGAACCTAGCCTGTGGTAACGTTCTAACCCGCCATTCCGCCCGCACCTTCGTAGGGACGCCCCCTCAGTCTACGGTGATGCGCGTCCCTGTCGCGGCGGAGTGCAATGCCGCCTCCAAAACCTTGGTAGCGACGACGCCATCCTCAAAATTGGGGCGAATTTCCGTGCCGGACGCCACCGCCTTCAAAAAGTCAACGACGGCATGGGTGAATTCATGCTCATAGCCGATGATATGACCGGGGGGCCACCACCCCTCCATATAGGCATGACCGCGCTCTGTTGCCAGAATGTCACGGAAACCCTGTGCATAGGCGGGGTCGTCGGCAGAAAAATACTGAAGTTCGTTCATCCGCTCAAGGTTGAACAGCAGACTTCCCTTGCTCCCGTAAATCTCGAAGGCGTTGTAATTTTTTCGTCCAGTGGCAAAGCGCGTCGCCTCAAAGGATCCCAACGCACCATTGGCAAACTTGACGACGAGGAAGGCGGCATCTTCCACGGTCACCTCGCCCCTCGAGGTAGTCTCCCCGCTGCCCGCGCTAAAGGTTGCCGCCCCCTTGCCGGGGAGTGGGCGCTCCTTCACAAAATTTGTGGTCATTGCCATTACGGTGCTGATTTCCCCTACCAAAAAACGCGCCAGATCGATGCTGTGCGAATTCAGATCGCCGTGTGGTCCCGATCCGGCGGTTTCTTTGCGTAAATGCCATGTGAGCGGAAAATTGGGATCGACCACCCACGATTGAAGGTAGCAGCCCCGCCAATGAAAAATCCGCCCGATTTTGCCCTCGTCAATCAACTGTTTTGCCAACATAACGGCGGGGACGCGGCGATAATTATGATTCAGGTAATGGACGATTCCGGCACTCTTTGCCGCCTCATACATGCTCTCCGCTTGGGCAAGGTTCAGCGCCAGCGGTTTTTCGCAGAAAATGTGTTTGCCCGCTTTTGCCGCTGCCACCGCCACCTCATGATGAAGGTGCGTTGGGAGGGCAATATCCACGATATTCACATCATCGCGGGCAATCACCTTCCGCCAATCGGTTTCCACCGCTTGCCAGCCCCACCGCGCAGCAAAAGCGGCAAGGGCGTCGCCATCTTGCCCACAAGCAACCTTCAAGACGGGGTGAAGGGGAACATCGAAAAAACGGGGCGCGTTCAGCCATGCGCTGCTGTGCGCCTTGCCCATAAATTTTGTGCCAAGAATGGCGATATTGATTTCGTCCACATTCCCTCGTTGTAACACCTACAGCATTTTTCAAGGAGATTGACCCCTTAGTGGTTGACAGTCCCGCTTATCACGATATACTTACCAATGGGCTAGGCGGTGGTGATCTAAAGCGTAAACGAACGACGCCCGCCCTTCTTGTAAGAAGGCTGGTTGCAGCCCAACCAGTGAGGGTACTGCAATAGAAACACTGACTACCTCTGTAGGGGCGACCCCACGTGGTCGCCCGCCTGCTATCTCCCCACCACACCCCTGTAGGGATGCCACCTGGGGGCGTCCCTACAGAGGGCTGGCTTTCCCCCTCAGCCTTGCGGGCTAGGGGGTGAGGGCGTTAAATGGAATGCGGATGATGGGCGACTACTCCTTGAAAGGACACATCTCGGCAAGGCTGTAGGTACGGTTGGCATAGCCATAGCTGTTCAAATAGATCAGGGTTTCAGGGCGGGCGGGCAGCGCGGCAACTGCGGCGGCGCACGCCTTTCCCACATTCCGCGTTTTGTTCAGCGTATCAATGAAGGCTTGCCCAATCACAACGTAGCCCTCGCCCGGTGTGCCGGGGGGATTTTCCGTTTTGATCCGCTCTAGGGTGAGCGTTGCCGTCCGGCGCTGCTCGTTGAACGCCTGAATCAACATTTTTCGATAGGTGGCATATGCCTTCAACATGATCGCCTCGTTGGGGAGATTCCATGCTTGAAGATTGCGCCCCAAACGAACGGCATCATACTTTTCTAAGGCTTCTTCCCATGCTTGCAAGGTGAACAGCGTATCGGCATCGTGGACGGCGTGGATCAGGTAGGCAGCCGGTGGGAGCGCCGTCATTGCCATACGGTAGACACTCCCATCCCAATCCCAATAATCCACCGCCTGCCGCGTCGGTCCAGAGCTTGCCGTCAGCGCCGGATTGTAGGTGACGGTAAGTTCCAACACGCCGTCCCCGTCGGGGTCGCCAATGCCGACTTTGCCCCCCGTCGCGTTGATGGGAATGGTGTTCAGCGTCTTAAAGACGCCGAGCGTCGCACTCCACGAATAGATGTTGGCGATCAGGTCGCAGCCAAGCGCCGTACAGGTGGCTTGGGTAAACACGAGTTCGGCGCGGGCATCGCCGTTCATATCGCCCACGCGCTTTAATTCGGGGAGGATCACCGTTGGGCTATAGACGGTGTTGAACAGCAGCCGATAGCCCCCCTGCGCACAGCCATAGACAAGCAGCACGCCGGGCGATGCCTGCCCTTCCACAAACGCCAACGGGTCATAGAGAGCGATCACGATCTCGGCAATACCATCCCCGGTGAGGTCAGTATCGGCTTGGACGAGCGCCCCCTCGCGGATTGACCCCCAACTGCGCAAAACACCCTCCAACAACGCGGGCGAGCCGCCCACCGAAAGGTATTGACCGATTGCCTCTGGGTACTGGGTGAAAGAGACGGGCTTATCCGGCGGGAGCGGCGACGCTGGATTTGGGCAAGCATCCGGCACATAAAAGGGGAGGTTTGGGGTGGCGTTTGCCGCCGCCGTCGCCGCGATGACGGTTGCCGCCAAGACGGTTGCTGTTGCCGCCGGAGCGACAATCTCCCCGAATGGGATTGGCGTTTGGCGTCCGGGGGCGGCGTTTGTCCCAATCATCACCGAGACGCGCCCGCCGGGGGTGGCGGTGGCAAAAGGTTCAGGCGTGGGCGTTGGACGGGCAGGGCGCTGCCCAACGACATCGTTTAGCCCGCTGCACGCTAAGCCTGTCGCCACCATGAGCGCCACCAGCATGGCAATCCGCCGGCGCTTCCCGCCAATCATGTGCTTACCACGATTTGACATAGATCATCCCAATCGGGAGCAGGGTATCCGGCGTCACGCCCGGCGCCGTCACCCGCACCCCATCCCACCACTGGTAAACGGAGAGCATGATTGCATAATTCCCTGTGAGCAGGGGATAGGGAAGGGTCAGGGGGCGTTCTTCTACATAGTATTGCCCCACCGTCCAGCGCGAGGTAGCCGGATCGCCACTGAGCAGCGCGGGTGCGCCGTCGGCTTGCGCGGTGACGCCCTTGCCTTCCTCCCAGAAATACACGCCGATGCTGAAATCGCGCTCTTGCGGGGCGGCGGCTGACCACCACAGGCGCACCCGCACCGTATCACCCTCCCGCCAGACAAGGGGGAGTCCAGCATCATTGAGCAGTTCTGCCCCGTGAAAGCGAATCCCGTTCACAAACATAATCCCCTCTGGGTTGGGCGGGGCTTCGTAGCGGGTGAAGGTGAACACCACATCGCCAAAGGTTTCCCCTTGGGCGCGTCCGTTTTCAGCCCGAAGGCGGTAGTCCTCACGCCCTTTTCCGGTAAAGGTGACCAGCCACAGGCGCGGATAGCGCTCTGGGGTGGCGTCGATCTGCTCCGCTGTGACAAAGGTCAAGCCGCCGTGTGGGAAGTAAGCGCGGGTGAAGTAATCCCATTCCTCGGCGTCAATAGGGATGCAGCCAGCACAGGTCAGGTCAAGCAAGAGCGCATCCCCATCGCGGTGACGTCCTTGCAGTTCGCTGAACATGGTAACGAAGGGGAGGCGCTGTACGGTCTCGTAACGCTCATCGAGCGGCAGACGGTCAAACATCCCAACGGCAAACACGGCGGCACAGGCGATGAGCGCCGGACGCGGCAAAAGCGCCAACCCCGCCCCAATCCACAAGGCAAAGCCCACCATAACCCACGCAAGGTGGCGCGCCTGAAAGCCATCAATCCCCGCCGCAATCCACAACAAGGCAACTGGCGCCAGCACCCATGCGGTCATGGCAAGCATGCGCCGCCGAACTCCCCACCGATCCCAAACCAGCGCGGCGGCGATCAGGAAAAGGGCGATCCATAAGGCGGGCTGCCCACCAACATAATCCAAATAGTGATTGACCAAACGCTCTCCGGGGGGTACATAGGGAATGTATTTTTCGACAATCTCACGCTTTTGGCGAATGGCATCCAGCTTGGAAAGCGCCTCCGGCAGACACAAGAACGCCGTGATTGCGGCGGGGATCAGCCAGCGGCGGATGAATTCCCACAGTGGGCGGCGGTTCGTGATCAGGGTATAGAGTCCGATCATTGCCATGCCGAAGATCGCCGTGTTATGGACGTAAAACATCCCCGCCATGACGACGCCGAGGCACACCCCCCGCAGCCGCGAAGGGTGCGCCTTTTCCATATAGCGCAAGGCAAGGATCATCGCCCACACCCACACCGTCAGGTGTAAGACGTAGCCGCGCACCACCGTGCTGAGCAAGATCATGTAGGTGAAGGCGCTGAACGCCCCCGCCGTGAACACCCCTGCCCGCGTCCCAAAGAGCCGCATCCCCAAGCGGTAGACGAGGGCGACGCACAGCAGCATCGTGAGGATCGTTGAGAAGCGCATGGCAAAGGGGCTGATTCCGGTCAGGACGCGCCAGCCATGAACAAGGAGGAAATGCGCGGGGGGCCAATCATAGCCGACCCAATCGAGGGTTTGACGTACCGTCCCAAGCGTGATCCAGACCGTCCATACCTCATCTTTTTGGAGGTTGAGCGTCTCAAGGCGCAAAATACGGCTAGCAGTGACCAACAGCAAGATGCCGACCATCGCCCACAACGCCCACCGCGCTCGCTGCGGGGAGAGTGGGGAGGTAAAGGCTAAACGGAGATGGGGAAAAATTGCCTTGCTCGTGAACATATCATTGCAGTACCCTCGCTGGTTGGACTGCAACCAGCCTTCTGACAAGAAGGACGGGCGTTTATTACTTTCCCCCTTGATCACTGCCACATGCCCATCGGTAAGTATATCATGACGATCAGGGGCGTCAACCAATAAGGGGGTCAGTTTCCTTGAAAAATGTTGTAAGCGATTCCGCGGCGATTCACAAGAAAACCATTCCGCCTTCGTTATTGACTGTTCAGGAGGATTAATCATGGTTACCAAGCGTATTTTCCTTGTTGTAGCGGCATTTGTGGTGCTGGCTGCCCTCTCCCTGTTTCCCTCGGCGCGGGTGGGGGAAGCCCTTGCACAAGGGGGAACATTCGACGAACCGGGGGTGATTACCGTCACCGGAAGCGCCGAGATTCGCGTTGTCCCCGATGAGGTTGTTCTGACGTTGGGGGTAGAGAGTTTCGCCAAAGATTTAAAACTGGCGACATTAGATAACGATACGCGGGTGGCAGCGGTGCTGAAACTTGCCGAGACATTCGTCATTGCCGCCGAGCAAGTAAAAGTTGATTTCATCACTGTTGAACCGCACTACGTCTACAACAGCGGCGAGGTCAAATACCGCGATGGCTATTTTGTCCGAAAGACCATCGTCTTTACCTTGAAAGATATTTCAAAATTTGATGCGCTGCTCTCAGCAGCGCTTAACGCCGGCGCGGATTACGTCCATGGGATTGATTTCCGCACGACGGAACTGCGCAAGTACCGTGACCAAGCGCGGGATTTGGCTATCAAAGCGGCGCAGGAGAAGGCAGAAGCGCTTAGCGGGGCATTGGGACAGACGATTGGACGCCCCACCTCGATTCAAGAGTATGGCGCGGGGTGGCAGTCCTTTTATGGCTCATGGTGGGGGAGAGGAAACACAAATAACATAAGTCAAAACGTGATTCAATCGGTGAGCAGCGATCCTGCCCCCGAAATCGAGGGGACATTTGCGCCGGGGCAGATCGTCATCAGCGCGACGGTGGGCGTCACCTTTGAGATGCACACAAACGCCAAATAGGACGGTATATTGGGGAGTGTTGCCCGCCGCTAAAGCAGCGGGCTAGGGCTGTCCACCCCTAGGGAGCTTGAAAGGTAATGTGCTGCGCTGCTTCAGGCTGCTTGGGGTAATTTTTTCACCCTGCCGCCATCGCCTCTACCTCTAACTTCCAGCGTGGGTCAAGAAGCTGCGCACAGACGACAGTTAGGGTTATGGCGTGCGTCCCTAAATACTTTTTCCGCAGCCGGACATTAGCGTCATCGTACTCCGGGCTTGCCAGATAGGTTCTGACCGAGATCAAATTTGTGTAGGTCATCCCTGCCGAGGCAAGAATTGCCCCCAAATACTGCCAGATGATCTCACCTTGTTCCTCAAAGGTTTCGGGCATCGTTTGCCCATCCGCTAAATAACCGTTGAGTCCACTGATAATCAGAAGGCGTGCGCCGCTCGTGATTTCAACAGCATGGTTGTAACAGGTGTACTGGGGATACAGCCCCACTGGGTTGTGAGTGATGATGGACATTTCTGCATCTCCTTTGTTTAGATGTTTAGAGAGTAAATCGCCGCACTGACAGGGCATCTATTGGTAGGGTTGGGGTTTCCCCCCGCGCCAACTGCGCGGCAACTTTACCACTCAGAATCCCAAACTTGAACCCATGCCCCGAACAAGGCGAGGCGAGGATCACGTTGGGATAGGCGGGGTGACGATCCAACAGAAAATGGGAATCGGGCGTCATTGTGTAGAGGCAGACGCGCATCTCCTTCACCGAGGTATCGACAGCGGGCAGGTATGCCCGGACGAACGCCGCCACCCGTTCGGCATAGGCGGGGTCGCCGCTCCGTTTCACGGCGTCGGGATCGGTATCTTCGTGGTTGCAGTGAACGCCAACCTTCATCCCGCTTCCGCGCACATCGGGCAAGCCATAGAAAAAGCCATCATGCCCAATAAACACGGGCAGTTCGCCAAGCCGGTAGCCCGCTCTGGTATCAAAATAGACAACTTGTTCGCGGGTGGGCTGAAAAGGGAGTGCCAGATCAAGCCCGCGCAACAATCCGCTCATCCATGCTCCCGCTGCCATGATCACCGATCCCGCCTCGAACGCTCCGCCCGTCGTCTCCACGCGGACATGATCGGCGCCGGGGAGGATGCGCGTCACCTGTGTGTCGTAATGGAGCGCCGCGCCATGTCGTGCCGCCATTTTCGCCAGCGCATGGACGCACTCCGAGGCGATCAGGACACCCGTTTCCGCTTGGTAGAGGGTCTCCATGGTTGGTGGAGGGCGAAACTGCGGGACGCGCCGTGCCACCTCCTCAGCCGTCAAGACCTCGAAGGGGACGCCTTCGGCACTCATTGCTGCCCGCGTTGCTGCATACGTGGGAATCGACTCATTGCCGAAATCGTAGCCGCCGGTGATATGCAGTAGCCGCCGCTCGGAATCCTGTTCCATGGCTGCCCACGCCAGATATGCCTCGCGCACCCATTGGATGTATAGGGGCGTGTCATAGGCATAACGGATGATCCGCGATTCGCCGTGCGAACTGCCAAAGGTGTGATTAGGGTGGAACTGCTCCAGTCCAACCACGCCGACTCCGCTGCGGGCAAGCTGATAGGCTGCCGCTGAGCCAACAACGCCTAAACCAATGACAATCACATCAAATGACCCAGCGGATGTACCCATCATTCAGCCTCCATGTAACGCCCGTTCATAGGCGCTCAGAACATTCTCGGTTGCCCCATCGTGCTGGATGCGCCCCTCGTGCAGCCAGATGCTCCGTTCGCAAAGCGCACGCACGCTCTCTGCCGCGTGGGAGACGAACAAAATCGTGTGACCATCTGCCTTCAACTGCGCCACCCGTGCGAGGCATTTTTCTTGAAAGGCAGCATCACCCACCGCTAGGACTTCATCTAGAAGGACGACATCGGGCAAGATGTGAACGGCGACGCTGAACCCCAAGCGGGCGATCATCCCACTGGAATAATGCTTGACGGGTGAATCGATGAAGGGACGAATCTCAGCAAATTCAATAATCGCCTCGATAATTTCGTCGGTCTGGCGAGGGGGGACGCCGTGAATAGCGGCATTCAGGTAGATATTCTTCCGCCCAGAAAGATCAGGCAGGAAGCCCGCCCCTAACCCTAAGAGCGCAGCAAAGCGCCCCCGTATGCTGACCGTCCCCTGTGTGGGGGGCATGATTCCGGCGATTAGGCGGAGCAGCGTCGTCTTGCCCGAACCGTTGCGCCCAACAATGGCGACGCACTCGCCGGGCTGGATGCTGAAATGGACATCTTCCAGCGCCCAGAACAAATGGGATTCTAAGCGCTCCCCGCCCCGGTTGAGCAGGCGACGAAGGGCGGTTGCCGCCTCGTGGCGCAGGCTAGGGCGTGACTCCCGACGGGCATAGCGTTTATAGACGTGATCAATGGTGATAATCGGCACACACTCAGCGGCACGTTTAGGCATAGTCGGTTACCCGATCTTTGTTGGCAAGGAAGAAGGCATAGCCCGTGTAGAGCAGAGCCGCCGCCACCACCGCCGGATAGTAGAGCGTCAGAGGATCGGGCGGGCGGGCGTAGAGGATCACATCACGCACACCCTGAATGACCCCCGCCAAGGGGTTGATCAAGACCAGTACGCGGAGATGGTCAGGAATGCTTGCCACCGGATAGAGAATCGGCGTCAGGTAGAAGAATAATTGCAGGATGACGGACACCAGTTGCGGCATATCGCGGACGATCACCGTCAGGCAGCTAACGATGCACATAATCCCTAAAGTGAAGGCGATGAAAATAGCGAGCAGCGGGATCAAGTAGACATAGTAAGCGTTGGGGAAAATCCCATTCAGGGCGTTGACGATGAGCATTGCGCCAAAGGTGAAGATCAGGTCTACCAGTGCCTCCCCAAGTGCCAGTAGAACGGGAATCTCGCGGGGGAGGGGGACTTGGTTTAGCAAGCCCATCTTGGCGACGAGCGCCGTCAGCCCGTTCAGCGTCCCCTGACTGAGCAAACCCCAAAAGACCAAACCAGAGAGGAAGAACGAGACGAACGGCACGCCGAATTCCACCCGCAAAATTTGGGAGAACGCCAGCGCCAAAACAAGCGAGGTTGCCAGAGGCAGCAAAATGATCCACAAAATGCCCAGGAGTGTCTGGCTGTAGCGGGCTTGGATGGTGTAGCGCAGCCACAGCCCCACCAGCGCTCGATTGGTGACGAGAGTACGCAGGTTTGCCCACAACGCGCCGGGCGGCTTGTGGCGCATAAGGCGGTTGGGGTAGGCGACGGTGAGGAGTGCCAAAACAACGCCGGTTATCCCAAAATAGATCATCTGCAATTGGGAGACATCTGGCAGCAGGACGACCACGCCGAGTGCCATCAGCACTAACGAGGTGAGGGTAGGGAGGAGCGTCAGGCGATAACGGGACAGCGGATGCGTCCCTAAGCGATGCGCCATTGCCGTAATGAGGAAAGTCAGCAGCGCCGTGCCGAGGGCGATCCCATAGATCAGCGGCGGGTCGCCTTGATACTCTGCGCCGAGGGAGTTTCCCCAAGGAATCCGCAAACGAATCTGAAGGGCAACGAGGTGCGCCCCAACTAAAAGAGCAAGGTTGGCGAGGAGGGCGATCATAGGGAGGGGATTCTACCATACCTCGGAAAAATCCCCACCCCCTGCATCCCCGTAGGGACGCCCGCCGCTGAAGGCGTGGGCTAAGGCTAACCACCTCTATGGGGCTAGTCATCCGTCAGAAAGATTTCTAAAAGACCCCCTATCCCCCACCCCCTTTCCCCGTACACAGGGAAAGGGGAGAAATTCTGCGGGCGAGGGGGTGAGGGGAAGCCCCCTCAAAGACGTGATTCTCCCTTCTCTCACAGGGAGAGCGGGTACACACCGAAGGTGGGTCGCAGGGGGATGAGGACTGTCTCTCTCTATGATTACCTTCTTGATGGTCTACTAAGTACAAACAAAAAAGCCCTTTGGGGTGGGGACGACGGAAAAGCCCATACGGATATGCCTTTTAAGCCCCGAAGGGGTGGCTGTTTTCAGCCCGCTGCTTTAGCGGCGGGATCATACGTCAGCCCGCCTTTTCAATGTGGTGGTACTTAGGAAGCCATTTCCCCTCAACTTTGGGGGTTTATGCACAACGCCTAGTCAATCTTGCACCTTTGTGGTATGCTAATGGACGTGGTTGTAGACAAAATCAAGAAATAATACATTTGAAATGTCAAAATAAATAAAGCGCTATTAGTCTTGCCTGTGTCTGGGAAGTTTATGTCTCTCAAGGGAGATAATCGAAGAAGTCTATGACCACCCTTGCTACGAAGCCACCGCGCACCATAGCCGGAAAACTGTGGCGCTCCATCGTTGGGAAACCCTTAGCCACGAAAGACCTGCCCCATCAGGCAATCAGCCGTTTTGTGGGGTTGGCAGTATTCGCCTCTGATGCGCTCTCCAGCACCGCCTACGCCACCGAGGAAATTCTCGTCATCCTCGCCTTCGCGGGGACGGCAATCGGCGCGAACTCCTTTGGAGTCTCCATTCCCATTGCCATTTGCATCGCCGTCCTTCTAGCGATTGTGACGATCAGCTACCGCCAGACGATCATGGCATATCCCAACGGTGGTGGAGCGTACATTGTCGCCCGCGATAACTTTGGAGAAACCGCTGCGCAGGTGGGTGGGGCAGCACTGCTCACCGATTACATTCTGACTGTCGCCGTGAGCATCAGTGCGGGAGTGGCGCAGATTGTCTCCGCCGTGCCAACCTTATCGCCCTATCGCGTCCAGATTGCGGTAGCGGTGATCGTCCTCATGACGCTGATGAATCTGCGCGGCGTGAAGGAATCCGGGCGGGTATTCGCCGTCCCCACTTATTTCTTCGTCAGCATGGCATTCCTCATGCTCATCGTCGGCGGGATCAGCGCGGCAAGCGGCAACTTGGGAATGATGCAGCCCTGTGCCGAGGGGTTACGAACCCCCGGTTGTGTGGAAGTCGTTCATTACGCTTTGATCGAGCCATTGACATTGTTTTTGATTCTGCGAGCGTTTTCCTCTGGGTGTACCGCGCTCACCGGGATTGAGGCGATCAGCAACGGGATCACTGCTTTCAAAGACCCCAAAAGCAAGAACGCCGCTGCCACCCTCGTTGCCATGTCAACGATCCTGATCACCCTGTTTATTGGGTTTACCTTGTTGGCAAATGCTGTCCATGCCTTCCCTTCACATCAAGAAACCGTCATTTCTCAAATGGCGCGGGGGGTCTACGGGCAAGGGCATGTTTTGTATTTTGCCACCTTGCTTGGCACAACGCTGATCCTGTTAATGGCGGCAAACACCAGCTATGCCGATTTCCCGCGTTTGGCGGCGCTGATTGCCGGAGATGGCTTCCTCCCCCGTCACCTCACGATTCGCGGCTCGCGGCTGGTCTATTCCGTTGGGATTGCCACCTTAGGTTTGTTCTCAATTTTGCTGGTCGTCTTTCTAAACGCCCAGACCAGCGCCCTCATTCCGCTCTATGCCATTGGGGTGTTTCTCAGTTTTACCCTCTCACAATCGGGGATGGTCGTCCGTTACCGCAAGATTGCACGCATGATGAAACGGGGCATCCTCACCCCAGAGCAACCGGTGAAAACAAGATCGAGCGTCCTAGCGTATGATCCTCATTGGCGCATTCAAATTGTAGTGAGCGGATTAGGCGCCGTGTGTACGTTCTTCGTTATGCTCATCTTTGCCGTGACGAAGTTTTCCTCTGGGGCGTGGTTGGTCGTGTTTTTAATCCCCACTTTAGTAGCGGTTTTCTTTCGTATCCACAACCACTACAAAGAGGTGGCAAAGCAGCTTTCCGCACAAGGGCGGCAGTTGGATCGCAGCCACCATGTTGTTTCGACGGTGCTGCTCATTGATGATGTTCACATTGGAACGCTGCGCCTTGTAGAGTATGCCCGCTCACTGGGGACGCCCTGGACAGCACTGCACATCGCACTCAGCGAGGATCGCGTTGACATAGTGAAGAAAAAGTGGGCGGATCGCATTGGTGGCGAAGATTTAGATAAGTTGGTGGTCATCGAGTCTCCCTTTCGCCACCTTGTTGAACCGATCCGCGAGTATGTTACGGCCGAGCGGAATAAGCACCCCGATGGCTATGTGAATGTAATTATGGGACACCTCGTCATGGATAGCGCATGGGAGCAGGTGCTGCACCAAAACAGTGCCTATATCTTCAGCTTAGGGTTGCAGAACATTGATCACGTCGTTGTGACTACTGTCCCTTACCAACTGCGCATCGAAAATGGGAACGGGCATGGGAAGGGCAACGGCAATGGGCATGGGAAAGATGCACCCAATGCTGCACCGAGCAATGCCTCTCAAGAGACACCTTAGAGCGGCGGGATTGCCCGGATGCCTCAGGAGGCGTCCGGGTGCAGGGCGGCATTCGTTCCTTCTCTTGTTGCCGAAAAGAGGACAATAGGGCGAGGGTGGATTGCTAAGCTGCGTAGGGGTGGTCAGCCTTAGCCCGACGGTTTCGCATTGGATGTGTGTAGGTATGCTGTGGCGCAAACGAGCAAGGTAAGGGGCGTGCTTAAAGAACGCCCCAATGGGCGGGAAAAACCGAGGCAGCGATCTCTGTGCGGGTGAGGATTGCAGTACCCTCTCTGGCTGAAGGGCAACTAGCCTTCTTACAAGAAGTATGGGCGGAGTTGTTTTATCCTTGATCACCACAGCCTGCCGCAATCCAGAAGTACAGCGTGATGAGTAGGCATGTCAAGCAATAAGGGGCAATCTCCTTGAACAATGCCCTAGATAGCTAAACTGCCCCTTGCCAAAGATGCGGGCAGTGAAAGTCGCGGCATACTCCGCAAATGCTTGCGCCTTGCTACTTTTTCCCGCTGGTTGTTAAGGTGCGCTTGAAAATCTCCTCTTGCTGCTGGCGGAGCTTCTCATTGGCGCTGCGCTTGTTCTCGCGCTTGCGTTTGTCTTGTTTGCTTCCCGCCGCCACATTTGCTAACGCTTTTTCCACTTCGGGGAAGGCGTCGTCCGTCTTTGCCATAGCACGGCGCAGGGCAATCTCAAAGGCGCTCAGGGGTTTTTCAGAGGGCGTTTCTTCAACGGGCATTTCAATCTTTTCTTCCAACGCCTTCAGGCTGAGGTCGATCTGCTTCTTGCCCTTGTTCAGCTTGATCACCTTTGCCGTCACCGTATCGCCTACTTTGACGATTTCTTCCGGCGAACTGACATAGCCGCTGGCAAGCTCGGAAACATGCACCATGCCGGGGCGTTCTGCGCCAATATCGACAAACGCGCCAAATTTCTCCAAGCGCACCACCGTGCCGCTGTAGGTTTGCCCAATGGCAAGTTCGTTCCACAACAAACCGGGCATTTCGATCATGGTTAGGTCAAGGCGTTCGGCGTTTGTGTCAACCTTGCGCACCCATACCGTCACTTCTTGCCCAACAGTCAGCGCGTCGTTCACATTCTTTACAGGCTCTTCCCGAATCTGGGAAATGTGAACCAACCCATCGACACCCACCCCGACATCAACAAATGCGCCAAAGAGTTCAAGGCGCGTCACTTTGCCTTGCAACTTTGCTTTTGTCTTTAATTCGGCAAGGGGAGAAACAGATGTGGTTTCAGTGAGGGGTTCAGCGACAGTCTGTGTGGTCGTCTCAGTGGTTGTCTCAGCGGCGGTTGCTAGTGGCATCTCCACAACCGCTTCCCGGGTTACTTCCGGGGCGGCTTCTGCCACAGGCGCAGAGAGTTCCGTGTCCACCGGGGTGGGGACGTCGTGTTCTGCGGTCATGATGTCAACTCCTTGTCTCATTTGATGGGGGGGATTTTCTGGTTTTGGTTCAGTTTGTTTTGGGTAGAAAAGTGATGTGTGTTAGGATTTTACACCTGTGTTCGATGAAGATCAACCGCAAAAATTGCCGACCCCACCTATCGTCGGTACAATAGCCTACACGACTTTCAGAGATTTCAGACAACTTCGTTCACCAATTGCATCGTGGAGTAGCCGCCGTTGCCAGTTTCTGCACAACCGACGACGTGGGATAATTTTCGCCTTACCCGCGCCGATCTCGATCACCTATTTTCACGTTTCCTTGAAGGGGAGACCCCGCTCACCATCCGCGAACTTGCCCTCAGCCTGATCGATTATCGCTTAAAGGATGCCGAAGATACCCTTCGCCACCAGATTAAAAAGGCAGAACTCTTTCAGCCCCGTCATACCTATATGGTAGGGCAACAGCTTGTTTTTCCTGCCCAAGCCTTTGCCATGGGCAAGGTCGTTGCTGAGCGTGCCGGCAACAACCCCGAACACGGACCGTTCACCGTCATTGAGGTGGAGTTTGAATCAGGCAAGCGCCGTGAATATGCCAGCGCTATCACCACTCCGCACCGCCTGAACAACGACGACGGCATCGAAACCTACCTCCGCCAGCGCCGACCCTCTGTTGAATCCATTTTTGAGGATTATGGGGAAGCGATTATGGAGGAAATTGAAGCCGGTCTGGTTGAGGAAGCCGATGCGGTCTCCATAAGCAATACGTGGTTTTTGCGCTCTCTGTTGGCGGAAGTCAATGTGGGGCATTTGCACCTTGCCGAGGCGGTCATTGATCTTGCCGGCGGAGCGCCTCTGCCAACGGTGGAAATTTTGGAACAGGTTGATATTGCCCCCAATATTCCGGCTGCCCTGCGTGAGTTTTCGCTCAGCGTTGCCCTTGCCCAAGATGAGCGCTTCGATAATGTTGGCGCGGTGGGACACGCCCGTTGGTTCTTGCGCCGGCTTGCCCCGCCAGAGGTGAACCGCATCCCCCCCCGTTTGGAATACCAGCCAGAGCCGTACAATCCTGCCTCACTTACCGATGAACTGCGGATGCTCGAAGCTGAACTGACGGACGAATATTCGCCCGCCCCCGCCCCAGAGGGGGTAGTGACCGATGTCACCTCATACCTGATCTACCCTCACCGCCGGACGGGATCGCTTGGCTTGAGCGCGGCATTGGCGAAACTGCTCCCTGTCTCCGAAGAATCGCCGCGCATTTTGCTGACGATGATCGATGGGCAGACGAATCAACCCTTTCCTGTCTGGGTTCTGCGTGATGCGAAATACCTGTACGGGCTAAGCGACTTTTACCGTCGCAACCGCCTCCCTGTGGGCGGCTCTGTGTCTATCCGCAAAACGAACGAGCCGCTCAGTTTTGTGATCAACTTCAAAGCGCACAAAGCACGCACAGAATACATTCGGCTGGCGATTCCCAAAGAGGGGAAACTTCGTTTTGATAACTTTAAGCGCTCCATAGGTGCAGATTACGATGAACTCTTAATTTTGGGCGCAGAGGACATTGATGGGGTGGACGAGGTGTGGTCGCAAATGCGTTCCCGCCGCCGCAAGCTGGTGGAGATTATGATCGACCTGATCCCCGAATTGGGGCGGCTTAACCCGCAGAACGCTGTTCATGCCAAGACTCTCTACAGCGCGGTCAATGTCCTCCGCCGCTGCCCGCCGGGACCGATCTTTGCCGCTCTAGCCACGCGCCCGGAATTTTCCCATGTGGGTGGACCTTATTGGCGGCTCTCAGAAGGATAGGTGGTTCGTGGATAACCCTGTACGCATCAGTGAGCGGCTGAAACCAACGCTGAACACGAAATTTCACATTGATTACACCTGGTGGGAGCGCGACGAGCGGGACTTACGTAGTTCGCTGATCAGCCAACTGCTCCCCGAACAGCGCAGCCAGTTTGAATCGCTGAAAGACGAACCAGAGATTGATTTCATCGATCCAAACACGGGTGAAGTCCGCCGCGTGGATGCCCTTCAGCAGGCGTTGGCGAAAGCCGCCCAAGATCCCAATTTCATCACCGACCGGATGACCATTGTCGATGCTGTTTTTCGCCTGTTTATCGCCAACGGAAACACTCCACTAACGCCATTGGAGATTGCCGAGCAGACGAGACGTTCGGCGGCAACCATCCTGAAAACCTTTGCCGGAACTACCGTTTACAAAGGGATTCGCCCTCTGATTGAGGGCTGAGACCAATCACCCATAGGACAAGCTTACGTGGCGAGTTCACGACGGCGGCATGTCACCCCCCACACCGAACCCCCAAAGGGGGAAGGTACGCCCAAGCGAGCGGCGCATTGGTATCACCCTGCCATCCCTCACCAGCCGCCCCCAGAAGCAGACGACGGCGATCCTCATCGCGGACGCGCCCGCGAACGACTCCGCCGCCGCCAAGAAGACCGCCACCTTCCCCAAGTCGAATGGACATGGGGCGTCATTGCCCTCGCTGTTGTTGGCGCTCTTGCCGTGATTGCCCTTCTCTTGTTGACGGTGACGAATACCCCTGACCGCGCTGGGGGGGTCAGCAGCACCGCCGCCAGCGGTGAGACGCCCACTCCGGGCGGCTTGCAGGCTGTGCCAGTGGAGCTTTTGCCAACCGTTGAGATCAAGACCTTTAACGGCACTCAGCGCCTCACCATCCTGTTGATGGGCTTGGACAAACGCCCTGGCGAGGAAGGGCGCGGCTTCCGCTCCGATACGATGATGATCCTCAGCCTTGACCCGACCAGTGGACGGCTGAGTATGTTGAGCATCCCCCGTGATATTTATGTCCCTATTCCGCTCTCTGGCGAAACCGAGATGCGCCCGATCAACACCGCCTATGTTTTGGGCGAACTTCGCCGTCCGGGATATGGACCCGGCTTGGCGGCAGAGACGGTGGAATACAACTTTGGGATCAAGATCGATTATTATGTTGTCCTTTCCTTTGAGTCCGTGATCTACCTTGTGGACGCTATTGGGGGGATTGATATTGATGTTCCCACCGAGATCGATGATCCCGAATTCCCCGATTTCTACACCTATGGCTACGATCCGCTCTACATCCCCGCCGGACGTATTCACATGGATGGCGTGCTAGCGCTCAAATATGCCCGCACCCGCCACCAAACGAGTGATTTTGACCGCGCCCGCCGCCAACAGCAAGTGATCCTTGCCCTGCGCGAACGGGCGACAAAAGCCGAGGTCTTAGCTGCCCTCGTGCCGCGCATCCCCGAAATGTGGGGCGAGGTGAGCAAAGGCATCCTCACCGATCTGCCTTTCGATCAACTGCTGAGTATTGGCTGGTTTGTCAAAGATATACCGCTCACCAACCTCCATCGGGGGGCAGTAGATGGTCCATACATTCGGGCGCTGATGCAAGGCGGATACTCCATCCTCACGGTGAATCGGGAGACGATTAGCACGCTGATGCTGGAGGTTTTTGGGGAAAATTATAGCCAGTAAGATTGGGGGGTTCCGTATTCGCTGGTTGGGAATGTGGATTCCGACGTGAGTAGCCCTAGCCGGTGACAAGTGCGATGGTTTGGGGTGGCATAATCTCCCCAACAGCGATTCCCCCTTTTCCCTGTGAGAGAAGGGGGAATCACGTTTTGAGGGGGATGAGGTTGCCCCCTCAAGCGCTTACCAACCGCGTCCAGCGATCTTTTCCCCTTCGGACATACCCGACACATTAATACCGACCATCGGCTCGCCCAAATTTTGGCTGACCTCTGCCAAAATCTTCGGATCGTTGTAGTGTGTCACCGCTTGGACAATTGCTTTCGCCCGCTTTGCCGGATCGCCGCTCTTGAAAATGCCGCTCCCCACAAAGACGCCATCGACGCCCAACTGCATCATCAGTGCCGCATCTGCCGGCGTTGCCACGCCCCCCGCCGCAAAGTTGACAACGGGCAAACGCCCCGCCTTCGCCACCTCGGAAACAAGCGCGTAGGGGGCTTGAATGTCCTTCGCATAGGTGAACAATTCGTCCTCATCCATTGCCGTCAGCTTGCGAATCTCGCGCAGGACGGCACGGGCATGACGCACCGCCTCTACAACATCGCCTGTCCCCGCCTCGCCCTTCGTGCGCAGCATTGCCGCACCTTCGCCAATCCGCCGCAAGCCTTCGCCTAAATTTCGGCAGCCGCAAACAAAGGGGACGCGAAATTTATGCTTGTTCACATGGTTTTCCTCGTCGGCGGGCGTCAACACCTCTGATTCATCAATGTAATCAATGCCGATTGCCTCTAAAATTTGCGCCTCCACAAAATGCCCAATGCGGCATTTCGCCATGACGGGGATGCTCACCGCTTCCATAATTTTGAGGATCATCGAGGGGTCGCTCATCCGTGCCACGCCGCCATCTTTGCGAATATCGGCGGGGACGCGCTCAAGGGCCATCACCGCGCAGGCGCCGGCATCCTCGGCAATTTTCGCTTGGTCAGGGTTGACCACATCCATAATCACCCCGCCCTTGAGCATCTGTGCCAAGCCGCGATTCAGCATAAGCTGATCGGCTGGCTCATGCCCATTGTGGTGTCCATTCGTCTGCGTTTCCATTGGTTTCTATCTTTCTTCGTCAAGCGGATAATGATTGAAGGTGATCATAAACGAACCGCGCTATTCCTTCTAAGTCCAAGTAAGTCCAGAGGGGCAAGGCGGGCTGCCACCGGATACTCGTTCACTGCTGCACCGCCCGCCACACGGCATCCAACGCGATCAGGGCGGAGAGGTCGTGGACGCCGTAGCCCGTTGTAAAGGCACGCGGCTGCCGCCAATCGTAAGCATAGAAGTTCGTCAGGTGAATTCGATCCGTCCACAAGCCGCGTCCGGGAATCGTCCCTGCCAGGAGATCAAAATCCCACAGGGGAATGCTGTATTCCTTCGCCACTTGGCGCATCACATCGTTGTAGGCGTCGCTCCCCTCGTGGCGGTCTGCCTTCGTCCCGATGATGGGGATCACCCCCTGTTGGATGCAGTATTCAACAATGCGCCGAAAGTTCCCCAAAATGTATTCTGCCGTTGCCGTCTCGTTAGAGCCAATACGGATGAAGATTACGATGGGGTTTTTCCGCCGCAATTCACAGGGTAAAACACCCTCATCGCCACGACAGTAGCGGGCGTCCGACCACGCCGGATCAAAGACCATACTCGTGCGCAAGCCGCGCCGCACCGCCGCACTGTTGTAATCAAACGATCCACGAAATTGGTCAATCGTCGCCTGAAGATAGCCGTAATCACCGAGATTGTACGCACCCTGCTGGTCAAAGCGCGTCATGAAGTAGGGGTATTCAATTGTGCTGTCGCCTAATTTGGTGAAGGCATTCGCATTCCGTCCAGCGGCAAGCCCTTGCTCATAGATCACCCGCACGTTGCGGATTACCTCCGGAGGCATCATCACAAACAAGCCCGCCGAAAGCCCGTTCACCGTCACATTCAGCGGGACCGGCGTCTCCGGCGTCAAAATCAGCGGCGAGATGGTCGGAATAAACAACGTTGGCGTCGCCGTTGCCCTATCGGCTGTCCGCCCCGCCGTAACGCGCCCTGCCCCCACCAGCAAAGCAATGCTTGGGATCACCAACAGGGCAACCGCAAGAATCACCCGCAGCGATTTCATGATCCCAACCTGTTCAAGGGCGCTCACACACCTTTGCCAGCTAGGAGATCGGCAAGGTGGACAACCCGTTTGGTACTCCCACTGCGGCTTAGCCCGCCGTTGATCTGTGTCAGGCAGCTTGCATCACAGGTGACGACGATCTCTGCTACATTGTCCTCTATCGCCGCCACCTTATCGCCAAGCATGGCGGTGCTAATCTCCGGCATTTTCACGGCGAACAATCCGCCAAACCCACAGCATTGCTCGCAACCGGAGAGTTCTTCAAGGGTGACATTCCCTGTATTTTGGAGCAGCGTTCGCGGCTGCTGGCGAATACCCAAGCCCCGCAGCCCATGACAGGCATCGTGAACAGTGAGCGTCACGGGGTGTTGGAGCGCCGCGCCAACATCGGTGATTCCCAAGCCATCCACGATGAACTCACTGAGTTCCCAGGTGATTCCCGCGATACGCTCCGCCAACCCGCACCATTGGGTGTCTTCCGCGAACAACTGAGGGTAGAAGTGGCGCACCATTGACGCACATGACCCCGATGGGGTGACGATCACTTCGGCGTGCTGGAAGGTTTTCAAAAAGTGGATCGCCACCGCTTTGGCATCCTCGCGGTAGCCAGCGTTGAAGCCCATCTGTCCGCAGCAGGTCTGCCCTTCGGGGAACTCGACGGCGACGCTCAAGCGCTCCAAGACCTCTACGGTGGACATCCCCGTTTGAGGGTAGATCATGTCCACAAGACAGGTGACAAACAAACTCACCCGTTTGCCCTTCACGGGGGGACGTTTTGGGTCTGCCACTAGATACCTCCAGCGATCTGCACTAACGCCCCATGCAATGCCTGATCCAGGCGCGTCAGGTAATCGGGACGATAGGGGTCTTCCTTCCCACCGCCACCGGCAAGGATATACACCCCTCGGCGCGAACGGGGATTCTTCACCGCCCTTGCCAACGCCGCCAAAATTGCCGTCCGCTCATCGGGTTTTGTCCGTTCGCTGCGCCCAATCGCTGCCAGCAAGTTTGCGGTGATGTAGGCAGTGAGGGCGCTTTCCCCTTCCAAAAGGGCAAAGAGCGGCGGCAAGACATCATCCAACAAATCCCCTTTGATCTTGCGGATATGCGGCGCGGTTTCGCGCATTGCCTCTTGGACGAAATCCACATCACTGAGCGCCGCTTGAATCGCCTCGATGATCCTCACATCGACGCTTCGCAAGTAGCCCAAAAGATAAACCGCCGACACGCGCCCCCAAAAACTATCATGTTCAATGATCGCTTCCCGAATTAGGGTGTCGAACGTTTCGCCGCCGCTTTTCTCGCTCAGTTTATCGGCGTAATCGGCAAAGATGGCGGGCATCGTCGTGGCGATCTCCATGAACGCCCGCAGCGCCTCCAAAAGTTGAGCGGTCAGGGTGAAATAGCGCACCTTGTCTTGGATTTTTCGCGCACGCAAGCGAGTATAAAGCCAATCCATCAATCCCTTTAGATGCTTTTCCGAGGCGCTGAAGGGCTGCACGGCGTTCAAGGATTGGCGATAGCTGCTATCCGTTCCGCCGATGAAGTAGTACATGGAACGCCCCAATGACTCTGGTTTGGCGTCGTAAATGGGCGTCATGTGGGTACGCAGCGCCGCCTCTGCTGCCTTCGCCCGCACCTCCGGTGGGGGCGGGGTTTCCCCATCTTCTGCCTTAAGCACCTGCTCAAGGGCGTCCATCACCGCCGCCGTGCGCCCTTCTAGCATATACCAGCCGGTCTGTCCGCTTTGCTCGACTTCGGTGGTGGCGGCTGTCCATACCGCCTCGCCATCGGCATCCACCGCCGCAAAGAATTCATCAGGCAGTTGGGGGAGTTTGTCCTTGTTGTGAAGTGTTCGTGAGGCGGCGATAAGCAGCGCCCGCTTTAGGAGCATCGTCTGTGCCGTCTGGTAAACATCGACCATCGCCCGCGCTGCCTCTGGGGTGATGTATTCCATGCCAGAGAGAATGCGCAAGGCTATCTCCCGCTTAACGCCGTCCTCGCCTTCGGCACGGCGGGCAATTTCCCGTAGGATTTCACCATCGTCGTGAATCACATTGGAGTTGAACCAACCAACGACTTGCGCCGCCGCCGGGTTTTTCCCAATCCACCGCGCCCCCATGTAGTAGATCGCCCACAGGGCGTTGATCCCTAACGAACTGGTGCGGTAATCGCGGCTGACTTTTTTGCCATCCACCCATATCCCATGCAAGAGGATGCTGGCACGGTAGCGAGTGCGATCTTCGGCGCTTGCCACAAGACGCAATACTCCGGCGGCGGTTGGTTCGGAAACGCCCGTCAACTCGGCAAGGTAAAGGGCGGCGTGGTCCGCATAGCGGCGGTGGAGCGCCCCTTTACCCTCGGCATTGGCAAAGGGCAGCCAACTTTCCAAAATGGGCAGCGCCGCCGGATCGGGCAGCTTTAGGAGCGGCAGCAGAACGGCGACATCCTCTAATGCCAATGTGTCATCTCGCATCAGAAGGGCATCGAGCGCCGCCGCTCCGGTGGTGGAAAGCGCCAACCCATCGCGTAACCCAGCATCCAACAAAGCGCGGAGGGCGTTTTTCCGTGTGGAGGGGTCAAGCAGCCCCTCCCACCGCCCGTTGAGATCATCCGCTTCTTGGAAGTGATCGCTGACAGCATCCAGCGCCATGAGCAAGATGAAGGGCGACCAATCCGCCGCATTTTTTAGGGTGGGGTGAACTGCCAGCGCCCGCAAGCCAATTAACCCTGACGCCTTCTGTCGCAGCCAGACATCCTCCACACCGTTTAGGAGCGCCGCCAAGCGCTGCGCCAGTTCGGGGAAGGGCATCAGGAAGGGGCGGATGAGAAGCGCCGTCTCCACCTTTTGGCGGGCATTGGCAACCGTTTCTAGTATGGTCAGCGCCTCGCTGTAAAGCGCAGCTACTGCTTGTGATTCTTCCTCATAGCCCGCCAAGCGCCCTAATGCCCGCACTTGGTTTTCGGGATCGTCAATCTGCCGCGCCGCGCTGAGCGCCGAGGCAAGCAAACCGCCCCGTTCGCGGCGGGGAGCAACTTGCAACAGCCGTTCATAGGCGCGTTCGCGGGGGAGCGCATCGGGAATGGCATCTGCCGAACGAAGGGATTCATCCCACAACATCGGACGACGAAGGTTGTTCCCCAACCGCCACAAGGCGCGGGCGCGAATGGCGGGGTTCGTCTCCCCCAACGCCTCGCGCATGATCACACGAGGGATTTCCCCCTCGGCGTAGTCGCTCAGTTTTGGGTTGATCACCTTCAGGCATTGCGCTGCCCATTCGGCATTAAAGCTCAGCGCGGCGGCTTGGGCATCGATCAGCAGTTCGGGGTGAGATTTTAGGCGCGGCTTAATTGCCGTATCCAATATTCCACTTGATCCAAGGTCTTCCAGCCGCCCGTAAGCGCTGCCTTCCATAATCGTTAGCAGATCGCCACACGCCTCAATCACGTCCGTGTGGCGCGGCGGGATCGCCTCCAAGCGCCAGCCCGGATGTTTTTCATAGGCAAGGTTTTGCGCCCGATGGGCAATCGCAAAGGGAGCGACGGGATCAATCTTTTTGCCAAGTGTGTCCAACACGACAGCGAAATTGTATTTCGCATCGTCGCCATACCCAGAGAGCCAATACGCCCACGCTTCGGCAAGGTAATAGGGGTGGCGGGCATAACTTGTGGCGGGGATGCTCAGCGGCACGCGCCCCGCCCGCAGTAGGGTGCGCAGCGCCGCTTCGATGAGGTCTGTCTCCCGTTGGGGGTCATTATCCTCGGCAAAAAAGGCATCAGCAAGGCGCTCTAGGGAAATTTGTCCGGTCAGGTGGGAGCGCGTCACCGCATCCCGAATACCAAGCGCCGCCGCTTTGATCCGCCGCAGGGCCGCCCGCCCCGCCAGTTCCTCTTTGGGGTCGCCTAGCGCACGCCGCAATTGCGCTGTAATATCCACCCCCAACGCCAGCAGCGCCGCCAGCGCGTCGCCACGCAGTTCAGGTCGCCCGCCACTGCGCCAGTAATCCTCAAACTGCGCTTTGAGCGTCTCTGGTTTTGCCCGTCCTTCCAACGTTGCCAGAATATCGGCGGTGATCTCCTTTGCCGCATCGCGGTAAATTTGGGCGGGGGTGAACATGGCGGGGATTTTCGTCAGTTCTTTCTTCCCGTCCTGCCCGTTATCAAGGTATTTCGCCATGACCATCGTGGGGTCATCACCCGCCTCGTTCGACCAACGCTTTGAACCCCACTTCTCGGCATAGAGGGGGTTATTCACATATTGATCGCGTGCGAATGATTCCATCCCCAAAAATTCAGCGATCTCTTGGTATTCGATCAGCGTCTCCGCCGTCCCAAAGTCGGCATAACCACCGTAGAGTATAGCGCACAGGCGCAGCCAGAGCGGGTCGCCCCGCACAAAGGCGGCAAGGTTCGGATTGGCTTGGAGTGCCGAACGGAAGGTCAACCCGCCCAGAGGGGCGGTGATGTTGTGGAACTGATCCAGCGCCTGATTATAAGCACTCAGCGCCTTTTCATAGTCGCCGTCAATGATTGTCTTGCGCTCTTGCAAGCCTTTTAACTGCGCCTCAAGCCGGTTTTTGGCGACACCGCTCTCAATGTTTTGTAACCGATCCCGAAGTGCCTTCAGCCGCTCTGCCGGGGATTGCAGCGGCGGCGGCGGCGAGGGACGCAGCGGTGGCAGTCCAGAGGGTTTGGGTGGTGGTTTGTCGGTCATTGCGGTGCGTTCCTCCATTGGGCAGTGAGGTGCGACGTTTCACTCCCTAGTTTTAACCGATAGAGGGCGTTTTATGCAATCACGCTCTCACCTGCGCCACCCTCGGCGGAAAGAACCTTACCCCTCAGCGCATCCAATGGCTATTGCAGAGGCTTCTCAAACAGGGAGGACATCAACGAACCGATGACCATTCAAGGGCTACACCATATCACACTTGCCGCATCCGATGCGCAGCAAACGATTGACTTCTACAGCGGTGTCTTGGGCTTGCGCTTCACAAAACAGACGGTGAACTTTGACGATCCAACAAGTTATCACCTCTATTTTGGCAACAAAAATGCCGATCCTGGCTCCGCGATCACCTTTTTTGAGTGGCGCGATGCCCCACGCGGCTATCCGGGCATGGGCGGGACGCATCACTTCGCCTTGCAAGCAGCGAACAGCGACGCCCTTTTGAAGTGGAAACGCCGCCTGACTGATCTCGACATTGCGGTGAACGGTCCGTATGATCGGCACTATTTCACCTCGATCTACTTCCGCGATCCCGACGGGGCGCAGTTGGAAATTGCCACCGTTGCCCCTGGGTTTGCCGTTGACGAACTCGCCGAGTCGCTTGGCAGTCAGCACCTTAGCCCACCTCCGGCGATGATCCTTGCCAACCGTGACGAGGCACGCATCCGCGCCCAAACATGGGGCGAAAGCGTCCCGACGATCACCCCCGACATGGCACTTGAAGGGGGGATGCACCACATCACGGCGATCAGCAGCGATATTCAGCGCACCGATGCTTTTTATCGGGGTCTGTTGGGCATGGATCGCGTCAAAATGACCGATAATTTCGATGACCCGGGCTCGGCACACTGGTATTGGGGGGTGAATGGCGGCACACCGGGGACGCTGATCACGTACTTTGAACGCGGCGCGGCGGGCAAACGCATGGCACGGATGGGTGTTGGGCAAACGCACCACTTCGCCTTGAAGGTTGCCGATGACGATGCGCAATTGGCGTGGCGGGAGAAAATCATCGCCGCCGGAATTCCCGTCTCGCCGGTGATGAACCGCGTCTACTTCAAGAGCATCTACACCCGCGACCCCGATGGGCATATCGTGGAGATTGCCACTGCCGGACCGGGCTTTGCGGTGGATGAGCCGTTGGATGGGTTGGGACGCACGCTTCAACTTCCGCCATGGTTGGAAGTCCATCGCGCCGAGATCGCCAGCGGGTTGATCCCGCTCAAACTACCGGCTGAAGGGTAAGGGTAGACGTCGGACGCCCCAGGCGGCGTCCCTTGTTTTTGAAACCCTCAGATTTCTGATCCCACTTTCGTCTTCACCAACGGGCGTTCTAGCGTGCTGGCGATAGCCACCGCCGTGCGGGTGGCAAAGATGCGCACCCGTTCAAAGGCTTTTTGGTCGCGGGCATGATCGCGCATATATGCCATATCGTTTGCCGAGGTGTCTAAATCCGTCCGAGCGCCGGTGTTCATCTTCAGGCGGCGGCGCTGCAACTCACTAGAGGTGAGGTGTTGCGCTTGGAGGAGCAGCAGCGCCTCTTCGGGCAGCGTGAGGTAAACGCCAAAGGTATGCGTCGTGAAGGTGACATCCACCGCCAAGCCATCTTGCCCTTGTTCCACTTTTGACTCAAGGGTGATCGTATGGCGAATTTCGATGTTGCGCACCTGACTAAAGGAGATGCTCCGCCCCGCTGCGCCAAAAAACATGCCGAGTAAGCCCGTTGGCGGAACAAGACGAATGGTCTGGGCATTTTTATCGATGATCACTTGTTGATAGGCGGGCGCTTCGCCTTTGCCGCTGTCTGTAGCCTCGCGGGGGATGCGAATAGTCAGGTTTCCGGCAATGCCCACCCACAGGTTGTTCAGAGTAAGGGGCAGTTCCACATCATTCATCATCATGCGCACGACACCTAATTCAACATCCTCCCGATCATGGGGAACAAGGGGTCCGGTCATTGTGGCACGGGGGTTGCCTGGGGCTTGGGTGGGCTTCTTCACCCCAAATAGTTTCAGCGGGCAGCGGAGGTATTCGGCAAGGACGCGCCCCGCGCTATGGCTATCAATGGCAAACTGTGGGTTTTCGGAAGAATTCCAATGAACAAGTTCGACAAAGCGGGGTTTTGCCTCCTGAGAAGTGGCAATATGCAAGCCAAGTACCCACCGTTTGAAGCGCTCGTCAAAGCCGACGACCACCGCCTTGATGTATTCCACCGCCATCTTGTCGCCGGGTAAGCCGCGATGTTCGCCAAACTGGGGCATGTAATGAACTAAGCCGTCGCCACGCATAGCGCTGAAAAAGGGCGTTAGGCTGTTCGCTCCGGTTTGGTTATAGAGCCGCCAATGATCATTCTCAATGCTGATCTCGATTCCGTCCGCAACAATATCGGGCATGGTGTCCCCTCCAATGTGATCGGATGTTAAAAACATCGTGATTGGGTTGGTGCGGCGATGCTGCAATTCAATCGCCCTTAATCCTACACGATTTTCCTTAATCTACGATCAACGTAGGGTCAAAAGATAGGCAACAATATCTTCAACCCCCTGCACACCGAGGGTTTGGGCGTAATTAAAAGGCATGACGCCCGGTTTTGTGCTAGGGAACACATTCAGTGGATTCAAAATGACTTCGCGTAGGTAAAGGGCGGCGCTCATCCCGCTCCGTTTTGCTGCTGCCCGCACGGCAACCCCCCCCAACGAGACGCCGATCAGACCGCGATCTTCACCCGCTGCGACGCTGTGACAGGCGCTGCATTGGGCGCTGGTGAAAAAGAGTGCCTTCCCCCGTTCGGAGTCGCCTGTCACGCCGACGGGCGTTGGTGTGGCGGTGGGGTTAGGCGTCCCGCGTAGTGGGGTGGGGGTGGGCGTCCCCCACATATCCCAAATCATGACATAGCTTCCTGCTTGGCTGGTGGCGGCGGCGCACCATTCGGCGGTGAGTTGGGCGGCATTTTGAGCGGGCGCTCCCCCCGCCGCTCCACTCAGAATGAGGGCAAAGGCGGCAAGCACACCGACGCAAAGAAGTATTCCCCAAACGATGAGTGGGTGTTTCATAGGTGTTCCCGAAGGCATGTTCCTTTCCCTGCCATTGTAGGGGAGATTCTGCTTGGCGTGGGGAAAAAGTGACATGGATCACCCAAAATGGGGATGGGTGTCAGCCGTCCTCCGGCAGGGACGCCCGCACCACCCTCCGCCAAAGCTGTGGGGCTTGGGAAACGCCCGCCCTCACTCCGTACTCTGAAAATCCCGAAACAAGTAGATATAGACATTCGTGAAGCCGCGCCATGCACGGTTTACTGCATCTCGGCTGCTCATCCGGTCTAGGCAGGGGTTTGTGTAGACCTTCAATTGGAAGTGGGGATCGTGGATAAAAAAACTCATTACAGTGGCATTCGCCACCACGCGCCAATCTTCCATCATTGTGTTTACCACCATGAAGGGGTAACGTAGGGTGATCATTTGAGAGCGGGCATAAAGGGTGATCCCGTAGGGCTGTCCATATTGGGCGATAATCCACCCAACAGAAATAGCCGTATTCTCTGGCAAGCTGATGTTGATCCGCCCAACGGAAATTTTATCAATGGAGCGAAAGACGGCAATTTCGCTGCGACGGGTAAGCGGCAAAATGAAGTAATTTGTGTAGTAGCGGGTGTCGGGTATTTCTTCTGCCAATGTTTGCGCCGCTCCTCAGGGCGAATAGCCGGGCGACAAGCCCCAAATGCACGGTTCAACTGGGCAGCTCGCCGCCAAGGGAGATAGATCGTCGGGGCGGGGACTCGCCCGTCTCATAAGGCTCACCGCGCTGCACAGCCCGCTGAGTATGCCGCTTAAGACAACCGCTCCGCAGCAAAAGGCTGAAGCGAAGTATAAGCGCCCCTCGCTGATCTGGTGAACATCTATCGGTGATCCAATCATAGTGAAAGGGGGGAAATGCCCTCACGCCTATCTCCCCTCCCCCGCAAGGAGCGGAGGGATGGGTTACCCTGTCGACTGATGCGAAACGGGCGCATTCTTACGGGGGGGATGCTATTTATGCAACGACGGTCACAATAACATTCCCTTTCTTCTTGCCCGTCTCCACATAGCGCTGCGCCTCGGCAAGCGCTTCTAACGGATAGCAGCGGTCTATGACAGGGCGCAAACTGCCCGCCTCAACCAGTCCGGCAAGAAAGATCAGATTCTCCTTGTTCTGCTTGAGCCCCGCCGGCGTGAACTTCACTTTTTTGCCGCCGAATAACCCCGTCCACAGCATTTGGAACATGACTCCAAGCGTTGGAACGGTGGTCATATAAATGCCCTTTTTCGTCAGGGCGCGTTTGCAGCGCTTGAAGGAATTTTTTCCAACGGCATCGTAGATCACATCATAGCGCCCCCGCTGGTGGGTGAAATCCTCCCGCGTGTAGTCAATGACATGATCTGCGCCGAGGGACTTCACCAGCGCCACATTTGCCGTGCTGCATACACCGGTGACCTCTGCCCCAAACTGCTTGGTAAGCTGCACCGCCGCCGCACCCACTGCCCCCGATGCGCCGTTGATCAGCACCTTTTGTCCGGGCTTGATCTGTGCCACATTCCGTAAAAAGGTGAGGGCGGTGGTTGCTCCATCAGTGATCGCCACCGCATCTTCGTAGGCAAGGTGTGCTGGCTTGCCGATCATGGGCTTGTTCTCAGCAAGGGTCATATACTCGGCGTGAGCGCCAAAGTGATCGGGACTCATCCCAAACACGGCATCGCCGACCTTGAACGACGTGACGGCGCTCCCAACAGCGGTCACATCGCCAGCAAACTCAACCCCACCGATAGACAAGCGCGGTTTTCGCAGCCCATAGAGCAGCCGGACAATGAACGGCTCTCCTTTGCGAAAGGCGCTGTCGGAGGGGGTGACAGAGGCTGCCCGTACCGCGATCAGTACCTCGTTGTCTTTCGGTGTTGGCTTGGCAACCTCTTGTTTCTGCAAAACATCGGGTGATCCGTAGGCGGTAGTAATCATGGCTTTCATCGTCGGTCTCCTGATTGTGATTGTTTTCTGGTTCATACTGTCTGATACTGTCTGATTCAGTGTGGCGGGCTGAGCCGCCTTAGGACTCGCCCTCGTTTTCCTCGAAGGAAAAGACCTCCTCCAGCGGGCGCTTGAACACCCGCGCAATCCGAAAGGCAAGCTCCAATGATGGGGAGTAGTTCCCTTTTTCGATGGCGACAATCGTTTGCCGTGTCACCCCTACGCGGTCAGCCAACTGCTGCTGGGTCATTTCGTTATGATCAAAGCGTAGTTTGCGGATGCCGTTGCTGATCGGTGACTTTGGCATCTTAGACCCCCCGACGGTAGTAAAAAAACTGAGAGAGGTCTTGGACGATGGAGGCGGCGACCACCCCCGCCAACACACCGAGGAACATGACATACGCGGGCTGCTCAGCAACCACCGCCCCAAGTGAGAACAGAAAACCTGCCATGAACATATGGTAGAAATTCCGTGTCGATTTCAATTCGACCATCCTGTCGAATTCATCGGTCAGGTCTAGGTCTTTTTCCCCTGTTGCCGCCACATAGATGACGAGGAAAATGACCTGAAAAACGATGTGAAAGACGACATACACCGGAATGAGGATCAGAATGGCGGCTGCCCAAAAGCGCAGGTCGTCGCGCACCGCTGCCCCGCCGTCTTCTACCCGTTGAAACAGGTAGAGAAAATACCCTAGCGCAATCACAATGTTGCATAGAAGCGACACAATGCTGCGTTTTTCTTGAAAAGACATTGCACCCTCGTTTTGTCTGGTCTGCTTTACGATTGGTAAACTATACTTAACACATTGTATGATATACAATTCATTATGTCAAATATATTTTACATTTTGATCTAAAATGCCTCCTGCACCCCGTAGCGACGCAATCCATTACGCCCTCGCCCATTCCGCCTGATCCCGCCTGTAAAAGGAGCGGGCGATGAATAACGTCCCCCCCTGCGGGGCTTGGAAAACCCCATTCCCCACACTAGCCTTTGAACAAACGTACCGACCCACCTGGCTATTTAGAACGAGACCGCTTGACAAGAGAGAACAAAAATTCTATCATTAGCGATGAGTTGGATCGCTTTTGGGGAGGATGGCATATGTCTGAAGTACGAGTGTTGGTTGGGACACGCAAAGGGGCATTCGTTCTACGCTCTGACGAGGGGCGTAAAACATGGAAGGTGGACGGTCCGCACTTTGGCGGTTGGGAAATCTTCCATATCACGGGGACGCCTGCCGACCCCAAGCGGATTTACGTCTCCCAATCGAATGCATGGTCTGGGCAGATTATGCAGCGTTCCGATGACGGCGGCAAAACATGGGAGACCGTCGGGAATGAGTTCGCCTATGAGGGGGTGGCTGGAACGCATACATGGTATGACGGTTCGCAGCACCCCTGGGAATTTAAGCGTGTGTGGCATATTGAGCCCTCTCTCACCGACGCCGATTCGCTTTATGCGGGGGTGGAAGATGCCGCCCTGTTTCATTCTGCTGATGGCGGCAAAACATGGCAAGAATGTTCTGGTTTGCGGAGCGTCAAAGGGAAGCTGTGGCAGCCCGGCGCCGGCGGGATGTGCCTTCACACAATTGTCTTAACGCCCGATAACCCCAACCGGATGTTTGTCGCTATTTCGGCGGCGGGCGCGTTCCGCACCGATGACGGGGGGGCGACATGGCTGCCGGTAAATCGCGGGCTAAGGTCGGAATGGGAACTCCCCGACGGTGACGCTGATGTTGGTCACTGTGTTCACAGCATCGCCATGCACCCTTCGCGCCCAAATGTCCTCTTTATGCAGAAACATTGGGATGTTCTGCGCACGGACAACGGCGGGGAGTTATGGCACGAGATTAGCGGCAACTTGCCCAGTGATTTTGGCTTTCCTATCGCCGTTCATGCCCACGAACCAGAGACGGTTTATGTCGTCCCCATCACAAGTGATACCCTTCATTTCCCGCCGGAAGGGAAGCTGCGCGTCTATCGCAGCCGGACGGGGGGAAACGAATGGGAGGCGCTGACGAACGGTTTGCCCCAAAGGGATTGTTACGTGAACGTCTTTCGCAATGCGCTGGCGGTGGATCGGCTTGAATCGTGCGGGGTTTACTTCGGCACAACAGGCGGGCAAGTCTACGGATCAAGCGATTCAGGGGATACGTGGATGCCGATTGTGCGCGACCTACCACCCGTACTCTCGGTTGAGGTGCAAATCCTCCCATGATCCGCGTTGTTCTTCCGGCACATCTGCGCACGTTGGCGCGGGTTGAGGGCGAAGTGGTGCTTCAGGTGGATGAGCCAATCACGCTGCGTTCTGTCTTGGATGCCCTAGAGACGGGCTATCCAATGCTACGGGGGACGATTCGTGATCTCGCCACGAAAAAGCGCCGTCCGTTTATTCGCTTTTTTGCCTGCGGGCAAGATTTCTCAGATGAGTCACCGGATGCGCCCTTGCCAGCGGACATTGTGGCGGGCGCACAGGTTTTTCGCGTGGTGGGGGCGATGGCGGGCGGGTGACAGCAGTCAGACGCGGGGCTGAAAGCCCCACGCTAGAGCAGATCACCCCGTTGGGACCTAAAAACCGAAGACAGGCGTGCCGTTTTGCCTTCCAAGCCCCGTAGGGGCGGGTACTCTTAGCCCGCTGCTTTAGCGGCGGGCAGGTGCGGACGCGCTCAGGGGGCTCCCCTACTTGGCGAGAAAGAACTGCGCCCAAAACGAGAGGAGCAGCGTCCCACCATAACTGGGGAAACGCGCCGCCAACCTGCTGCTGATGTCTTCGGCGGTATTTGTCTTTGCCACCAGTTCGTTGGCATAGGTTAGGTACTCAATGCCGTGATCGAATTCACCTCGCGTTGTCGGTGCGCCATGCCCCACAAGGACGGTGTTGTAGCCCTCCAACTTGCGCAGCCCATCCAAGATGGTGATCCAGTTCGTCCGATCCGCGCCGGGGTAAAAGCGGGCATTGTTATAGAGCAAGTCTTGGATGATGATCACGCCCGCTTCGGGGAGCTTGATCACAAGCTGCTGTGGCGCTTCGGCGTTGTCAAACACATCAAACTCAAATGCCACCCCGCCAAGCGTTGCCGATGCGCCAGTGAGTGTCCCTTCCGGCACACGGGGGGCTTTCGGCACGCCATCCTCGCCAAACAAGCCAACAAGATTTTGCACTGTTCCAGCGGCGATAGCATCGGCAACGCCTTGCGCTACGACTGGCGTGCTGACAAACGGCACATCGCTGAAGTTAACGGCTTGTTCAGACTCTCAATGTAGGCGCGAACTTCCTTCGCAAAACCTTGCACAAATTGCGTATCGACAAGGATCAGGCTTTTCTCTGTCTCAATGATGTGCGAGGTGACCAACGCCGATCCCTCTCATAGGTATGGATCGTCAGCGGACCCGCCGCCACTTGCCACACCTGCCCCATCATCGCCAGCCGCCCATTCCCTTGCGCACGGAGTCACCCAACGGGTTGGCTCAGAACAGTTGGGCAAATACCCCTACCGCGGCTGCCGTCCCTGCTGCTGTCAAAAACGCACGTCGATTCATCTTAGACATTGCTTTCCTCTGTTCATGTTGGACTTTCACTTTACAAAGGGACATTTTATGGGGTACACTACACGCTGTATAGTACGCACTAGTTTGTAATGTACCTATCCAAAGGTAACCATAGGAAGAATGCCTATGCCAAACACCTCGGATTCACCATCGCTGATCAATGTGCTGACGCCCACCTGTCCCTCGCGCATGACCTTGAAGATCATTGCCGATAAATGGGCGCTGCTGGTTGTCTTTGCCCTCAAGCATGAATCGCGCCGCAATGGGGAACTCTTACGCTTAATCAGTGATGTGACGCAGAAAATGCTGACCCAAACGTTGCGCAAATTGGAGCAATCGGGGATTGTCGAGCGTATCATCTACCACGAAGTGCCGCCCAAAGTGGAATACCGTCTGACGGCGTTAGGGAGATCGCTGCTTGTGCCAATCAATGCCATTAGCGAATGGGCAGAGACGCACTACGCCGAGGTTATCGCCGCGCAGCAGCGTCACGCTTACCGCGACGACCCCACCACCGATCTGGCTGATCTCGCCGATCTCCCAACGAACGATGCACGGTAAGGAAAATTCAGTCTATAATTCGTTCTAAAGCATTTTCTAACCGAAACACGACCCATGACACACGATCCACTCACTGGTAAAACAGTGGTTATCCTCGGTTTTGCTCGGCAAGGGCAGGCTGTTGCCCGTTGGCTGAACGCCATTGGCGCAACCATTGTTGTCTCGGACAAACGCAAGTTTGGCGATCTCGTTGAGGTGGCGATGGAGTTCAGCGATATTCCCATCCAGTACACACTGGGGGGACATCCCCTTGACCTTCTCTACGATTGCGACGCGCTCTGCCTCAGTGGGGGGGTTGATCCGACGATCCCCGTCTGTATAGCGGCGCAAGAGCGCGGGATTCCCCTGACAAATGATGCCCAACTTTTTCTAGAGCGCTGTTCCGCCCCTGTGATTGGGATCACTGGGAGCGCAGGCAAGACAACCACAACAACACTTGTCGGAAAGATGGTGGCGAAGCTGAATCCAAAAACGTGGATCGGCGGGAACATCGGTGAGCCGCTGTTGGATAAAGTCCATCACATGCGCCCCGATCACCGCGTGGTTATGGAACTTTCCAGTTTTCAATTGGAACTCATGACCCAATCGCCGCACATTGCCGCCATTTTGAACATCACCCCCAACCATTTGGATCGGCATGGGACGATGGAAGCATACATCGCGGCGAAGGCACAGATTTTCGCCCACCAAAACGACGATGATGTGTGCGTCCTAAACTATGACGATCCGGTGACGCACACTCTCGGTGAAAACCTCCCTGGACAGATCGTTTGGTTCAGCCTTCATGAGATGGTCAGTGACGGCGCGTTTTTGGCGGGCAACCGGCTGATGGTCGTCGGGCGTGGCTCACCTGACCGTCAGCCCCATGTCGTCTGTGTGCGGGATGATATAAAACTGCGAGGGGAACACAACGTCTCGAACGTCTTGGCGGCGTGCGCCATTGCCGGAGCAGTGGGCGTCCCTATTGAGGCAATGCGCGAAGTGATCCGCGAGTTCATGGGCGTTGCCCATCGCTTGGAGATCGTCCGCACGGTGGGCGGGGTGACCTATGTCAATGACAGCATCGCCACCGCCCCAGAGCGCGTGGTTGCCGCGCTGCGCAGCTTTGACGAACCGCTGATTCTCTTAGCCGGCGGGCGGGATAAAAAACTGCCATGGTCAGAAATGGCGACACTTGCCGCACAGCGCTTGAAATACCTTGTCACCTTTGGCGAACACGGGGCGACTATTGCCCAATATGTGCGGGCGGCGCGTCTGTTTGGCGGCGGATTGCAAGATATTTACGTCTGCGCCACCCTGGAGGAGGCGGTAAAACAGGCATCGGAGTTGGCACAGCCGGGGGATGTGGTCTTGCTTAGTCCGGGGGGGACAAGCTACGACGCCTACACCGATTTTCAGGAACGCGGCGAACACTTTCGGGCATTGGTCTTGGCGCTGGCGGAAAAGGACGAAAACACGCGGCGGTGACGCGCCATCTATATAATCTCATAGACAGCACCCTGTAGGGACACCCCCTGGGGCGTTCGCCGGATTCCCCCTAATTCAATTTCAGGCTGACCTTCAACAAATAGTTTGCCAACAGCCGCTTGCCAAGCGAACTGAGGTGGATCCCATCCCCGTTCAGCGGCGCACCGGGGAAGGTGCGGCTGTAATACTCTAACAGGTTTTGTTCGTCGGGCGTCAGGCGGCGTGTTGTCATGGCGTCCACCTCCGAACGCGGCATTTGCCCAACCACATAGCGGCTGCCCACCTCTTGAAAGGCGGGGGCGACATCAATACACAACACGTTGGGCATCTTGCTTAACTCGCCAAGCGTGCAGGCAGCTTTCATACTTTGGTTAAAGAGCGTGATCGCATTGGGCGTGAAGCCATACGCCATTGCCGAGGAAAAGGGCGCTGGCGCTCCAAAATAATAATTCCCAAAGACAATTTTTCCCTGTGGGTTGTTTTGCAGCAGACGGGTGGCGAATTCTGTCAGGCGGCGGGCGTGTTCCTCCGCCGAAACCGCCGGATCAACGCCCGAACTGAGGTCGTTCACCCAGGGCAGGACAATGGTGAAGGCGCAGCGATCCCGCAGCAGATCTTGGTAGATGGAGGTTTCGTAAAAGGAGAGGTGCTTCGGGGAACTGATCCCCGTCCCGGGATAGCTTCGATCCCGAACCTCGTAGCCTGGCGCCCGCAGTGTTTCCAACTCTCCCCGGATGTAATCGCTGAAGGGCGACATCTTCACCTTGATGAAGCCCACGCCCGGCAGTTCAAAAATGACCTCCCCATAGGCGAGCGAATCGCCCACCACGCTGATGCAGGGGCGCGTTTTCGGCAGCGCGGCAATAACCTCCGCACCCTCTATCGGCACAAAGCCAACATCTGCCGAGAACTGCAAAAATTCAGCCGACATCCAGCCTATCGTTCCGCGTACCTCCACACTGACCCATGCCGAATCCTCCGTGCGCGAGCGCACGTCAACCACTGCACCTTTCAAAATCGTCGCCAGCGCCGCGTATTCTTTGCCCGGACCCGTCCGCAAGAGCAAGCCGCGATCCGCCAAGACCACTGCCGTGATCTCCGACGGGGTGGGAAGCGGCATGGTGGGTGTCAGCGTTGGCGCGGGCGGCGGCGAGGGCGGTGTGACATGCGGCGTTGGGGGGAGCAGCGTCGTCGGTTGTGGGGTGAGTGTCACGGCGGCGGTGGCGGCAACGGCGGTGAAATGGGCAGCGGTGGCAAAGGCAATCTCGGTGTTAATCAGTGCCGCAGCCGTCTCGGTCACTGGGTCTGTGGGAAGCACGACGCCCACTGCTCCAGCAAGGACGCCCGTCATTTCTGGGCTAGGAGTAAAATCTGATGTTTCTATTGGGGCATCCGTCGAAATCTCCGTTGGGATTCCGGTGAAGGTTGCCGTCGGCGTCTCGGTGGGCGGAATGTCAGGGGTGAAGGTGGGCGGCGGCGTCTCGGTGGGGGTGGAGCTAGGGGGGAGCGTGGGCAAAACGGCAACAGTGGGGATCACCCCGTAATCGCGCCCCACGAATGAACGAATCGTCAAGCCCGCGCCGTAGACGACGATGCCAATGACAACCAACAAGAGAAGGGCGATCCGTGTGTCTCGATCCATCAGGGCGATCCGTCCTCGCCAAGCTCATCGTTCAGCCATGTTTGGGCGTCGGTATTCGCCTGATCATAATCTTCAAAGCGCCCAATGTCCATCCAATATTCGCGGATGGGGTAGTGGTAAACGGGCTGTCCGGCGTCCATCGCGGCGCTGATCAACTCGGTGGCGTCATAGCGCCCGCTGGCGGGGATGCCATCCAACAAAATAGGATTGATCAGGTAAATTCCGGCGTTGATCTGGACGGTTTGCGTCGGCTTTTCAACCAGCGAGGTGATGCGTCCCTCCGTCCCTTCGATCACCCCATAGGGAATCGTCACCGTGTAAGGGCGCGTCCCAACGGTGAGCATCGCCCCGCGCTCCTCATGGTAGGCGTGCATGGCGCGGAAATCAAGGCGGGTGACCAAATCGCCGTTCAGCATGAAAAACGGCGCATCAAGCTGATCGCGCAGCAGGCGCAGCGCCCCCGCCGTACCAAGCGGCGACTCCTCGCGCACGTAATGGAGTGTCACACCCAAATGCCGCCCATCCTTAAAATAGGATTCGATCAATTCCGCCTTATAGCCAAGCGAGAGGTAAATCTCGGTGATGGCGTATTTGCGCAAGCGCCCCAACAACAGTTCAAGGATGGGACGCTCGCCAATGGGGAACATCGGCTTGGGAATCACATACGACCAGGGGCGGAGGCGCGTCCCCAAGCCCCCACACATGAGGACTGCGCGAAGTGGCGGCGTCATACGGCTCATCGCTAGACTTGATACCGTTCGGGGTCAAAGCGTTCGGGGTGGGCGGCAGTCCAGTCAATCGTGCGGCGCAAGCCCTCCTCAAGGGAGATCGTCGGCTGCCAGCCGATGAGTGACGCTGCTAAGCGGTTGTCCGATTGCAGTTTCAAGACCTCGCTCGTCGGCGGGCGGAGGCGCTCTGCCTCGCCCCCTTGCAGCGGGACGGGTCGCCCCACCAGGCGGATGATTTGCTCAGCCAACGCGCCGATTTGGACGGTCACCCCCGTGCCGAGATTGACCACCGTCCCCACTGCGGCATCAGCGCGGGCTGCGGCGATCAGCCCTTCGGCGGTATCGGCGGCGTGGGTGTAATCGCGGTAGGTATCCAACGTCCCAAGTGTCACGCGATCCCGCCACAGCGCTTGGCTGATGATCGTCGGAATCACGGCGCGGGCAGTTTGTCGTTCGCCAAAGGTGTTGAAGGGGCGAACAACGACGACGGGCGTCCCAAAGCTGCGCTGGTAGCTTAGGCTGAGCGACTCGGCGGCAATCTTGGTGGCGGCATAGGGCGACTGCGCTTGAAGGGGGTGCTTTTCGTCAATCGGCGTGTAGAGCGCCGAGCCGTAAACCTCGCTGGTGGAGACGATCACCCCCCGGCGCGTCCCTCGGCGGCGCATCCCCTGAAGGACATTCATTGTCCCCGTGACGTTCACGGTGACGGTTTCTTCGGGGTGGCGGTAGGAATAGGGAATGGCAATGATCGCCCCCAAATGGTAGACCGTATCGACGCCCGCCAACGCCTGATCCACCGCCCCAGTGTCGCGGATGTCGCCGGCGTAAAGTTCCACCGAAGCAAGAATGTTTGGCGGGAGATCGGCAAGGTTGCCACGCTTTTCGGCGTTGGCGGTGTAGCGGACGAAGGCACGCACGCGGTATCCGGCACGGACAAGGTGATCGACAAGGTGACTTCCAATGAAGCCCCCCGCCCCAGTGACAAGAACAGTCGTTGATTCGCTCATGGAGCAGCATTGTACCACGTCTCCTCTGTGGTTGCCCTGCATCCCCATGGGGACGCGCATTGGGGCATCCGCACCGCACCCGCACCTCTACGCCCTTTCGTTAATTACCCTGCTTGGCGCGATTCCCCTCTTGCGTCAAATGGATATTTCCCCTAGAATATCTCTAAGCGCAATCCTATAATAGATCAGATCATTTATGCCTCGCAAAAGATTTACCGACTCCGATCTCTTGAATTACATTCTCGATCATCGGCTGCAACCGGGTGACAGCCTTCCGCCGCTGACCGAACTGCAAAAAGACCTCGGTGTGAATGTCGGCAAACTCCGTGAACAACTTGAAGTTGGGCGGGCGCTTGGCTTGGTCGAAGTGCGCCCCCGAACGGGGATTCGCTGCAAGCCCTACGATTTTTTCCCCGCCGTCCGTCTCAGCCTGCTCTACGCCCTCTCCATGAGCGAAAACGCCTTCGCCGCCTTTACCGAACTTCGCAATCACCTTGAAATCGCGTTTATGGAGGAAGCCTGTGAGCAGCTTTCGGCGGCAGATTTCGCCGCTCTGCGCAGCCTGATCAGCATTGCCCGCGCCAAACTGACAAACAGCCCATCGATTCAAATTCCCCATGAGGAACACCGTGCCTTTCATATGGGCTTGTTTCGCTATCTGGCGAATCCGTTCGTGATCAGCCTTTTGGAGGGTTATTGGGAGGCTTACGAAGCGGTGGAACTAAACACCTATGCAGATTTGCATTATTGGCAGGAGGCTTGGGATTACCACGAACGTATTTTAGACCATCTGGAACGGCAAGAATTTGAAGCTGCACGCGGCGCGTTTCTTGAGCATACTGATTTGATGCGCCACCGCCAGCAAAGCGCTGCCCTCCCTCTCGCGGCGCTCCTCCCCCACCCTGCACACCATACGAAGGAGTAAGAAACCTGTGTTAGCACAAGCTGATCCCCACATTCGCGGCGAAGGGGTTGTCGTCAACGACTTCGCCATCGTTGTGGCGACGGTCAATGGCTCTGGCAGCCAAACCGCCAACAACACGCTCGTCCGCGCTCTATTTAAGATGGGTATTCCCGCCAATGGGAAAAACCTGTTCCCCTCAAACATCTACGGCTTGCCAACGTGGTATACCATCCGCGTCAGCGAGAAAGGTTACACCGCCCGCCGTGAGGATTACCATGTCCTCGCCGCAATGAACCCCAAAACGGGCGTCGATGATATTGCCAAGCTCGCTCCGGGCGGCGTCGTTTTTTACCCCGATGATTGGAAACTTGCCAGCAAGCGCGAGGACATCACCTATTACACCATGCCTGTGAAGGCACTGGTGAAGGCATCCGAGGTAAAGTCCGACCTGAAAGAGTACGTGGCGAACATGGTCTACGTCGGCTCTATGGCAGAACTGCTTGGCATTGAAGTCAATGAGATCAAAGCCGCCCTCAGTTACTTCCTGAAAGGGAAGGAAAAAGCGGTCAATCTGAATTTCACCCTCGTTGAACAGGCGATGGAACACTTCCGCGCAACCTATCCGAACGCTCCAAAGCCCTTCATCGTCCAGCGCTTGGAAGGGGAGAAAAACGGCACGGCGGGGAAGATCATGATTGAGGGGAATTCGGCGGGGGCGCTTGGCGCGGTGTTTGGCGGGGTATCCGTCGCCGCGTGGTATCCAATCACACCATCCACCAGCATGATCGACTACCTCAGCGACTATATCCGTGACCTCCGCGCCACCTACAAGACAAACGCTGAGGGCAAAAAGGAACTGGCAGAGAAAAACTGTGCCATTGTCCAAGCCGAGGACGAACTGGCGGCGGTGGGGATGATCATCGGGGCGGGCTGGATGGGCGCACGCGCCATGACCGCCACCAGCGGACCGGGCATTTCGCTGATGTCCGAATTTGCAGGGCTGGCATACTTTGCCGAAATTCCGGCGGTAATCTGGGACATTCAACGGATGGGACCTAGCACCGGTCTGCCCACGCGGACGAGTCAGGGCGATGTTCTCAAAACGTATTTCCTCTCGCATGGGGATACCCGTCACGTCGTGCTGCTGCCCGCTGGCATGGAAGAATGTTTCGAGTTTGGCTGGCGTGCCTTTGATGTTGCCGAACATCTTCAAACGCCCGTGTTTGTCCTCAGCGATCTTGATCTAGGGATGAATTTGTGGATGTCCAAACCCTTTGACTACCCCACAGAGGACATGGATCGCGGGAAGCTCTTTACCTTTGAAGATATGGACAAAAACGGCGGGAAATTCCTCCGTTACCGCGATGTAGAGGGGGACGGCATTGCGGCGCGTTCGATCTCTGGCAAGGGTCCGGCGTGGTTTGCGCGGGGGACGGGGCATACCGAAGCCGCCACCTACAGCGAAGACCCCGAAGTCTGGACGAAAAACCTGCAACGCCTAGAGCGCAAGTTTGACACGGCGCGGAAGGTTGTCCCCCAACCGGTGACGGAGATGGTGGACGGGGCGCAGATTGGGATCATCGGCTATGGATCGTCCGATCCGGGTATTCGGGAGGCGCTTGATGTCTTGACGGATGGCGGCTTGAAGGCAGATTACCACCGTCTGCGGGCGCTCCCCCTAGGCGATCACACGCGGAATTTCCTCGCTTCCCATGAGCGCGTGTATGTTGTCGAAAATAACTATCTGGGGCAAATGGCAGACCTGCTGCGGATGGAATACCCCGAATATGCCACCCGCGTTATCGCCGTGAATATGTGCAACGGCTTGCCGTTAACGGCGCGATGGATTGCCGGCGCGATCACCGAACAACACGAGAGCAAGTAGAGGACACCATGACCGCACGAACCCAAAAAACAAATGCGCTCGGTTTTGATAAAAGCGTTTACAAGGGGGGCGAATCGACTCTCTGCAACGGGTGTGGGCATGATTCCATCTCCGCCAAAATCATTGATGCCGCGTGGGAGTTGGGACTTGACCAGACGAAAATGATCAAGCTGAGCGGGATCGGCTGCTCCAGCAAAACCCCCGCCTACTTCCTCGGCGGCTCGCACGCCTTCAACAGTGTTCACGGACGGATGCCCTCGATGGCAACGGGCGCAACGCTGGCGAATCACAATGTCTTTGCCATTGGTGTCAGCGGCGATGGCGATACCGGCAGCATTGGCTTGGGGCAGTACAAGCACCTTCTGCGGCGCAATGTCCCCATGCTCTACATCATCGAAAATAACGGTGTTTACGGGCTGACGAAAGGTCAGTTCAGTGCCACCGCCGATGAAGATCAGTACCAAAAGTACTATGGGCGCAACGAACTGCCCCCCCTTGACCTCTGCTTGGAGGCGATTATCACCGACTGCACGTTTGTTGCCCGCTCGTTCTCTGGCGATCAGCAGCAGTGCCGTGAGTTGATCAAGGCGGCGCTCATTGCCAGCCAAAAGGGGACGGCACTGCTGGATATTATCAGCCCGTGTGTCACCTTCAACAACACGCCGGAATCGACAAAGGGTTACGATCACGGGCGGACGCAAAACAACCCGCTCCAAGAGATCGAATTTTTCCCGCCCGGCGTTGTCCCCCCCCGCACCGAGATCACCATCCCAGAGTACGCGCCGGGGCATGATTTTGATGTGACGATGCACGATGGGTCGGTTATCCGCCTCTCGAAGGTGGATGCCAGCCACAACCCGCGCAGCAAGGAATCGGCAACCCGCCTGTTAGAGGACGCCAAAGCCGCGCAGAAGTTCATCACAGGGGTGATCTACGTGGGGGCGCCACGCCCGACGCTGCCGGAAATTGAGCATCTGCCCGAAGAACCGCTTGCCTATTTGGGTCAGGATACCCTCCGCCCAAGCCGCGAAGCGCTCAGTAAGGTCATGAAGGGCTTGATGTAGGGACGCATGTGTAGGGGCGCATACCAATGCGCCCTCTCATCCCCCCCATCCTGTAGGGGCGACCCTGCGTGATCGCCCGTTTACCCCATGCCCCCCGTTAATTCCCCACGCACGCCACCCGCGAGATGAGAATATAACCGCTCAGCAGTGGGGCGCTCCATTCGGTGGGGTTGCTCAGCGGAGCGCTGTAGAGCGTCGTTATGCCCGTGCTGCCTTCTATCGTCGGCGGGTCGGTGACGGCAAAGTAGAGCGTCTTTTCACAGGGCATCAAAAAGCCGACATATGCCTCATCATTCGCCGTGAAATCGATTGGCGAGGTACTCGTCTCGGTAGCGAGAACATGGGCATACAGTTGGGGGTTGAACGGCTGCCCCGCTCTATCCGCCCGCCACGAACTAGCGGTGTAGAGAACAGCGCCGCCATCAACGCTCCACACAACATTTTCAACGGTGTGATCGGTGGGCGCTTCCACCACCTTACGCGCCGCTCCCGTCGCCAGATCGACAATCCCTATCGTGTTGATCGGCTCGCCGCGCCCCATGTAGCCATCCACCGGATGGGTGGTATCGGCATACACGTAGGCAAGTTTCGTATGGTCGGGGGAGAACACAAAATAGAAGGGAAAGCCTAGCTGTTCAGGGCTTAGAAGGGGTTTCGGTTCGGGGAGGCCGTTCGTCCCATCCACCGCAAAATTCAGATTCCCCAGATCAACGGCGAAGGGAGGCGTTGCCAGCCCATCAAGGGACACCCCCACAAGGTAGAGCGTCTTTGAATCCGCCCCCCACCCAAGCGGTGCAACGCCACCAACCAATCCGTTCGTTTCGGAAAATGTGATTGCGCCAGCAAAAATCACCGTATTTCCCGTCGCTAATTCAATAATGAACAACTGCCATCCCTGCGCCGTCCAATCGATCACGCTGTAAGCCATCAGGCGGTTATCGGGCGTAAATTCGGAGAACAATAGAGAGGTATTCGCTGGCGCTTCAATGGTGTTTTGGACGGGATCGCCCACCTTGCCATAGCTCAGGGTCGGTGTGCCGTCCTCTGCCGAATAGAAGGTTTCGCCGCGCCATGTCCCATCGGGAGAAAAGGTGATTGTGCTGGTTGTTTCGACGGGCGTTTTGGAAAGCGAACGCTCCGCAGTGGACGTAAAGACCATCGTGTAGGCGGTAGGGTTGGCGGGGTCGTCGTGATCGTAAATGCGTACATAGGCATTATCACGCAGTGGCGCTTGGGCAATCACCAACGTCGGCGCTGCCAAAAGAAAAATGACAAGGAAGGTAAAAAAACGACGACGCATAGACCAGACTCCCTGAAGGTGATAGGAAACCCCTCAAGGATACCGCATTGTCGTCGGCGTTGATTCTCAGCCGCCCTATCCCAAAAACCGTGAATCGTTTGATTTAGCAGTGGTCTGTGCAGATGATTTCTTCGTGCCAACCATGACCAAGACCGCTAACGCCCCAACCAAAGCAAAATGGATGAGCAGGGCAAGGTATAACAGGGAATGGTTGCGCACGGCGACGACTGACGGGGTGGTTAGGGCGTAGTAGTAGCTATGAAAGGCAACAATAGCAACCACCAGCGCCGGAAAAGGCGTGATCATGATATTGAGGAGGATGAGCAGCCCTGTTCCTCCACTGATGACAATGGCAGCCAAAATGAGGGGATAACTTTGAAACATGATCCCGGGCGTCTCACCAAAGCTGTACCACAGAAGGAAAATCATAGCAGCCGAAATGATCAGCGAGCCGTACAGCGCTTTTTGTGGGGCAATGACCATGAGAGCAGCGCCTCCTTTGTGCGGAGAGAAGAACCACATGCCCAGTGTAACATAGCTTGTTTTATTATGTCTCTCAATTGTGATCGCATATGGTCGCACCCTGAATCAAAACGCGCCGTCTTCTTTCGGGAAGACGGCGCGTCTATGGTTCGTTTAGATCGTCGGCTTAGAAGCGGTTGTTGCGGCGAGGAGGAGGACCATCACGGCGCTCTTCCTTCGGGCGTGCTTCATTCACCGTCAACGGGCGTTGACCCATGTTAAACCCGTTGTATTTCTTGATTGCGTCCTGCATGGCTTCGGTGGTTGCCATTTCGACAAACCCAAAACCCTTCGAGCGCCCGGTCTCCCGATCCATGATGACCACTGCGTCCTTCACTTCGCCGCACTGCTCGAACAATTCTTGCAATTGTTCTTTGGTGACATTGTAGGGAAGGTTGCCGACGTACAACTTCTTATTCATTGAGACACTCCACATGTGGGAACTAACGTAGAGCGAGTGTTGACGTGGGAGCCGAAAGCAAACGCGAAGGCGCTACTTTGTACTCTGTCAGCGTGAAACACACACCCTACCAGACTCTCTCACGCTCGGCAGACGGCAGACAAAGCAGACGCAGGCGAAGACGTGACAAGCCAGACGAATTACAAAAATCAGGATACCATGAGACCTTTAAAAGCGCAAGCCACGAGATAGACCAATTTTGGGGGTGTGTTTGTGAGAGGGGCTGCTCATGTAAAGTAGAGAGTAATGATGGGGGAATCGGGCGACTTTTTCCCTCTGGGATTGACAACGCCGCCGCTTTTCTTCTATAATGGCGGCGCTTTTCTGGGTTGGGCATTGAAAGCATTTGGTATCTCGTGGTAGAATGCGAGATACGTCATGCCGACGTGGCTCAATTGGCAGAGCACCATACTTGTAATATGGGGGTTATGGGTTCAATTCCCATCGTCGGCTCTTGGAGATGTGCCTACATAGCTCAGTTGGTAGAGCACTCCCTTGGTAAGGGAGAGGTCATGGGTTCAAGTCCCATTGTAGGCTCTTTTGTTGTGCTGCATTCGGTATATTGCCGCCCATCCCCCTCATATATACACGATGCATGTCTATGCTTGCCGCGTATTGAAACCGATAAGTTTGTCCACTAACCTGCTAATTTCAGAGACCAGACCGAGGAGAACACCCTACAATGGCGAAGTTTGAGCGGAATAAGCCCCATGCCAATATCGGCACGATTGGGCATGTCGATCATGGGAAAACGTCGCTGACGGCGGCGATCACGAAGGTGTTGGCGATGAAGGGTCAGGCAGAATTCCGCGCCTACGACTCGATTGACAACGCGCCGGAAGAAAAGGCACGGGGGATCACGATCTCAATCACCCATGTGGAGTACGAGACGCCGAACCGCCACTATGCTCATGTGGACTGTCCTGGACACCGCGACTACATCAAGAACATGATCACGGGCGCGGCGCAGATGGACGGGGCGATCTTGGTGGTGAGTGCGCCGGATGGTCCCGATGCCGCAGACGCGGGAACACGTGCTATTGGCGCGTCAGGTAGAAGTGCCAGCGATGGTCGTTTTCCTGAACAAGGTTGACCAAATGGACGACCCAGAACTGCTGGAATTGGTGGAGTTGGAACTTTCTGACCTGCTGAGCGGGTACGGCTTTCCGGCGGATACGCCGATCATTCGCGGCCCGGCGCTGAAGGCGTTGGAGCAGACCAGCACAGATGTGAACCACCCCGATTACGCGCCGATTTTGCAACTGATGGAGACGGTGACACCTACATTCCGCAGCCGACGCGAGAGATGGATAAGCCATTCTTGATGCCGATTGAAGACGTGTTCAGCATCAAGGGACGCGGGACGGTGGTGACGGGGAGCGGAGCGCGGGCAGTTGAAGAAGGGCGAGGAAGTGGAAATCTCGGTCTGCGCGAGGAGAAGATGAAGACGACGGTGACAGGCATTGAGATGTTCCACAAGGAACTGGATGCCGCCGTCGCCGGCGATAACGCCGGTATCCTTCTGCGCGGGACGCAGCGTGAGGAAGTCGAACGCGGGATGGTCATTGCCAAACCCGGCTCGATCACGCCGCACACAAAGTTCTGGTGCCAAGCGTACGTGCTGAAGAAGGAAGAAGGCGGGCGTCACAAGGCGTTCTTCACCGGCTACCGCCCACAGTTCTACCTGCGCACGGTGGACGTGACCGGCACGGTGGCGCTTCCTGATGGTGTTGAGATGGTCATGCCCGGCGATAACATCGTCATGACAGTGGAATTGATCGATGCCCATCGCCCTCGAAAAGGGTCGAAGTTCGCCATCCGTGAAGGCGGCTTGACCGTCGGCGCGGGCGTTATTGTCGAGATCATCGAATAATTACACAGGTGGGGCGCACACAAATGCGCCCCCTATGGGAGCATAGATCATGGCGAAAAAAGATGTGCGGATGGTGATCCACCTCGCTTGCCCCGATTGCAAGGAGCGGAACTACACCACCGAGAAAAACCGTCGTAACGATCCAAGCCGGATTGAATTCAATAAATATTGCAAGCACTGCAAGAAACACACCTTGCACAAGGAAACAAAGTGAGCGATAATACAGGGCAATCCCTCATAAACGTCACACACTGATAGGGTGTGGTTGTGTGAAGGGTGTCCTGCTTAGGGGAGTAGCTCAATTGGCAGAGTAACGGTCTCCAAAACCGTCGGTTGCAGGTTCGAGTCCTGTCTCCCCTGCTGAGAACGAATGAACTTTCCCCAAAGCACCGTCTCTAGGACGGTGTTTTGGTATCTGAATTTGGAGATTTTTTAGCATGTCGCCAGTGAGTACAAAACGGGCGGGCGCCGACCAAGAAGAAAGCTATTCCGAGGAGGAACTGGCTGCGGAAGCAGAAGCTGCCGCTGCCCTTGATTCTGCTGCCGCCCCTGCTGTTTCGGATAGCCGCCGCCGCCGTCAGGCAAAACGGGGCATTGTGACCCCTGAACCAGCCCCTGCGCCAGTTCGCAAGGATCGTCCCACCCCTAGCCAGCGTGATCGTGATGAGGTCGTCGTCAGCCGCAACTTCATCATTCGTTTTGTGCAAAATTTGCGGACATATTTCCGCGAGACCCTCGTTGAACTACGCAAAGTGGCGTGGCCCAGCCGCGAGGAAGTCCGTCGGCTAACCTCCATTGTCCTGGTCGTCACCATTGTGTCAGCGCTCTTTTTGGGCTTTGTCAGCTTTATTTTCGGCTTCCTGACAACCCAAATGGCAACGCTCGACACCGCAATTTTCGCAGGGGCGCTCGGCATTGCCCTTGTGATCATCGTCGGCGGGCTGTGGTTGGTACGGGATCGCCTTTTCAAGCCGTTGGATTAAGTCTGGATCATGTCCGGGGACAAGGTGCGATTTCATATGCCGCCGCGCAAACGTAAAGGGAAATTAGCTGACGACGAGCCGATCTACGAGGGGAGACCACATTACGTTGGACCCCAAGATGAAGACGATGCCGTAGAGAACGCCCGTTTCCGCATTGAGGATGATGACGTCCTGCCAAGCGAACGTGCCGCCCGTTTGGGTGTGGTGAAGGTTGCCATTGGCACAGACGAAGACGGCAACCTGATTGAGATTGAGCCGGATCAAGAAAAACAGTGGTATGTTGTCCATTGCTATTCCGGCTACGAAAACAAGGTGCGCCAAGCCATTGAGCAGCGCACGCACACGATGGGGATGCAAGATAAAATCTTCGATGTGATCATCCCTACCGAGGAAGAAATTGAGATCAAAGAGGGCAAGCGCCGCACGGTGGAACGCCGCGTCTTTCCCGGCTATATCCTTGTCCAGATGAAAATGGATCAGGATAGCTGGTTTGTTGTGCGCAATACCCCTGGTGTCACCGGCTTTGTGGGGATGGGCGATAAACAGCCAACACCACTTCGCCAAGAGGAAGTCAACCAGATTGTCCGCCGGATGGAGCGCGAAGCGCCCGTTGTGCGTGTCACGTTTGCCGTTGGGCAAAAAGTGCGCATCATTGATGGACCGTTCAAAGACTTCCCCGGCATTGTCGGTGATATTGATGTGGATAAAAGCAAAGTCCGCGTCATGGTTTCCTTCTTTGGGCGCGAAACGCCTGTCGAACTCGATTTTCTTCAGGTCGAAAAGACCTAACCACACCGCTCCCGAAGGGCGGACAAGCATCCAATTGTCTATCTAACGGAGGTCGCCCAGACCCCCGCACGATGGAGGGGCAAGGGGATCACCCCCACCCCACTTGAACATCGAAGGCGTTCCCACCCGGAACGCCGCACATTATGAGGTAAGGACATGGCAAAGAAGGTCAAAGCAATCGTCACCTTGGCGATCAATGCGGGCAAGGCAAACCCTGCCCCCCCGATTGGTCCCGCCTTGGCGCAGCACGGCATTAACCTGATGGGTTTTTGCAAGGAATACAACGCCCGTACTGCGAATCGTATCGGGGAGATTGTCCCCGCTGAAATCACCATCTTCTCGGATGGCTCGTTCAAGTTCATCCTAAAAAGCCCCCCCACCACCTTCTTGATCAAGCGGGCGGCGGGGATTGAAAAAGGCTCTGGGGCGCCGAACAAGAACAAAGTAGGCAAGCTGAACCGCAAGCAAGTGCGCGAGATTGCCGAAGCAAAGATGCAAGACTTGAATGCGCTTGATATTGAAGCGGCAATGCGTCAAATTGAAGGCACTGCCCGCAATATGGGCGTTGAGGTGGTGGATTAAACATCATGGCAAAACACGGGAAGAAATACCTCGAAGCCGCCAAGAAGGTGGAAACTGGTAAGCACTACAGCTTGGATGAAGCGGTGAAACTGCTCAAAGAAATAACCTTCACCAAGTTTAACGAGACGGTAGAACTGCACGCCCGCCTCGGCATTGATCCGCGCCAATCTGACCAAAACATCCGCACGACGGTGCTGCTGCCCGCAGGCTTGGGCAAGACGGTGCGTGTCCTCGTCTTTGCTGAAGGGGAAGCCGCTCGCATTGCCGAAGGTGCTGGTGCAGATTTCGTCGCGGGTGATGAGATGATCGCCAAAATCCGCAGCGATGAATGGACGGAATTCGATGTCTCTATCGCCGTCCCTGATATGATGCGCAAGGTGTCGCCTTTAGGGAAGATTTTGGGGCGTAAGGGCTTAATGCCAAACCCCAAAGCGGGAACGGTTGTCCCCCCCGAAGACCTCCCCCGTGCGATCAACGAAGCGCGGGCGGGGCGTGTGGAGTTCCGTAATGACAAGACAGGTAATCTGCACATTCCTGTGGGCAAAATTGCCTTCACGGAGGAGCAAATCTTAGAAAACCTGAACGCCGTCATTGAGGCGATTAAGCGGGCGAAACCAGCCTCGGCAAAGGGGATATTCGTCAAGCGGCTTGTCCTCACTTCTACCATGACGCCCCCCATCCGCTTGGATGCGGGCATTATCCTCAGCTAAGAGACATAGGCGTTACGCGGTTTCCCTCATTTCCCTAACCCCCTTCTCCCCTTGTGGGAGAAAGGGGAATCACGTTTTTGAGGGGGATTTCCCCTCGCCCTCCCCTTTTGCCAAAACACAGGGAAACAAACCCAACAGCATAACATCTATGCGGTTTCCCCTCGAACCATCATTATGGCATCCACCGCCGGACCCATGTTCACCCGATGAGTAACGACATAACCAAACCGTTTATAGAGTGGGACATTGGTCGGATTCGTTGTTTCCAGCCATATATCCATTGGCGAGGCAAGGTGGTGAATTGCTTCCAGCAATACACGCCCATACCCTTTGCCTTGTTGCGACGGGTTCACTGCCAAAAACTCCAAACGAAAATGGGGCTTGGTAGGCTGATAGTTTGACAGCCGTTGTAAGTGATGTATCGTGCGCCACACACTGCGCCATCCCGCCCCGCGCCAGGTAGTGCCTAGCCAACGAGTCACACTCATTGCCCTTAAGGTCGTGTTCGGGACGGTCAAAGCCACCCCCGCCACATACTGTCCCTCACATGTCAGCGCAAAAAGCGGCTGCTGGTTGGCGATTTGTAAGCCTAACGATGCCCGAAACCAATGGCGCAATCGTTGCGGGTAACCGTCGCGCTCCGCCTGACAGAGATACCCCATACCGGGATCATCGGTAAAGGCAGCGACGAATACATCCGTTAGCGCATTGAGCGCCGTTACATCCTTTACCAATAGTGGTACAACAGACACCGTAGCGCGGTTCATGCCCGACGCCCCGCCACAAAAGGCGCCTCTTTTGGCAGATGGCTCACCAACAGTTTCAAATAGAAAAAGGGGATGAACCATTCTAAGCCCGGCGTCGGTGGAAAAACATACATCCCCAAAAGAAATCCACCGCAGAATAAGATCAAACTCATGGGGCGTTGGAGATAGAGCGGTACGGTGAGGATGATTACCGCTGCCACAATGAGATAGCCGTATACGGTGACAAAAAATGCCCAATCCATCGCCCGAAAGAGCGTTGTTATCGCCAGCACATGAAGACCGTGTGCCGCCACAAAAGGCAGATGAGCGCGTAAGGTGTCCTGACCGGGACGATGATACCAGCGTTTGGCGGTAGCCGTAGCATTGGTGATGATGCCTCCAATCAGATCAAGCCCCAACACGATCACGACGGCTACCTGTAACCCTGTCCACTGGAGGGCATCACGGTGTTGATAGACCAACATGCCAAGCAATCCGGCTAAGACAAGCCCGCCGATCAGTTGCACATATTCCTCACCGGGCGTCGCCCCCGGTCCGACAAATTTATCCCACACACCCAAAATGCCCGTGCGTGGTTCGGGTGGTGTCCAATCAATGTTACTCATGGTTCCGATCCCTTCAGGTGCTAAAAATATGTTGAATGGCTTGAGGTAAGAGGATGTCCAGATGGATGCTGTCGGGGGCAGTAAACCAGAGCAGCGTTAGCCCTTCCAGCACCGCAATCAGCAATGTTGCTGTTTGGTCGGTATCCATAACTGGATACTCGCAGCGGGTGATGCCCTGTTCAAGAAGAGTCGCCAAGATACGGCGATAGGCAGCAAAGTAATCCTTTAAAAATGCCCGAACAGCCGGTTGACGGGAGGCAACGGCGTAAAATTCGTAGGCGATGTTTAACGTACTGGTATCCTGTTGCAGGTAAGCGATCATCTGTTGGGTCATAATCAAGAGCCGTTCTTTGGTGGAGTGTTCAAGGTCAACCAACGCCTGTAATTGGATCAGGAGATCGTTAAAGGTGGACTCCAACAGACCAGCGATTAGGTCATCTTTATTTTTGTAATAAAGATAGAGTGTGCCTTTGCTCAAACCGCATCGTTGGGCTACATCGTCCATCCGTGCTTCGGCAAGTCCCTGCGTGGCAAAAATGGTACGGGCAGCCAGCAAAATTTGCTGTTGGCGTGTTTCACGAATCGTGGGGTTTTTAGGACGTGGCATGGCTACCATATTATATGACTGACTGGTTGGTCATATAATAGATCGCTTTTCGCTAGTGTCAACTGTCTTTTTACGTTTGATGTGACATTAGGGTCTGTCTGCACACGAGGACGCCTTCCCCCGTGCTTTAGCGCCGGGAATGGTTTGCCAAGACACCATGGTCCTTTACAAAGGCGTGATGCCTCATTCCACATCAGAGGTTAGACCTTACAGCATTTTTCAAGGAGATTGACCCCTTCGTGGTTGACAGCCCCGCTTATCACCATATACTTGCCGATGGGCTAGGCGGTGGTGATCTAAAGGGTAAACAAACGACGCCCGCCCTTCTTGTAAGAAGGCTGGTTGCAGCCCAACCAGTGAGGGTACTGCAATGCTCAATTCTTTTCACCTCCACCCTTTAACCATTTGACCGTCTAGCGGGTGAGTGGTACGATTTCCCTCTAACATTCAGAGGGATTTTCCCAAAGAAGGTTGCAAACAGAGACTTGTGATTTTGTGGAGTACACTATGAAGCGTTTTATGATTCTCGCTTTGGTTGCCGTTCTTGCCTTCGGTGTCGTAGGCGTGGCGACAACCCCCGTCAAAGGGCAAGGATTGAAAATTGGTTTGGTCACCGATGTTGGGCAGGTGGATGATCGCAGTTTTAACCAGAGCGCCTATGAGGGTGTGGTGAAAGCTGCCGAAGCCATTGATGGCGAATTCGACTACATCGAAACAAAAGACCCCAACGATTACGCCGCGAATATCGCCGCCTTTGCCGATCAGGACTATGACATCATTGTCACCGTCGGCTTTGCCCTCGGTGAGGCAACCGCCGCCGCCGCCGCGAAATATCCCGATATTCACTTCATCGGCGTCGATCAATTCCAAGGGGCAGAAATTGCCAACGTTACGGGCTTGATCTTCCCCGAAGCGAAGGCTGGTTTCTTGGCGGGTGTTTTGGCGGCACGGCTCTCCAAGAGTGGTACGATTGCCGCTGTCTTGGGGACCGATCAAGTGCCTCCCGTCGTTGCCTTCAAGGAAGGCTACGAGGCGGGCGCCAAGTTTGCCAACCCGGGCATCAAGCTGATCTCCACCTACCACCCCGGTGGCTTGGACAAGGCGTTCACCGACCCAGAGTGGGGCGCAACGACGGCGAAGCAAGCGCTTGACAACGGCGCCGATGTCGTCTTTGGTGCGGGTGGCAAGACCGGTAACGGCGCTCTTGAAGAAGTGGCGAAAGAAGCCACCGCTGGCAAGGAAGTCTACTGCATCGGCGTGGACACCGACCAATGGGAAACCGTTCCGGCGGCACACTCTTGCCTCGTCTCCAGCGCCATGAAACTGATCACTGATGGCGTGGTGGATATTGTTGCCCTCATTGCCGAAGGCGAAGCGCCCTCTGGGAACTTCATTGGCAAGGTCGGCTTGGCAGATTTCCACGACTTCACCGAGAAACTGCCGAAGGAACTCATCGATGAGTTGGCAGCCCTGAAGACGGCGCTTGATGAGGACATGATCGATCCCCTCACCGGAATGCCGATGATGGAAGCCACCCCAGAGGCGACGAAAGCCCCCTAGAGTCGGTCTATCGGTGAGTCGCTAAGTCCTCTCAGGACAAAGCGCATGGTATGGGCGGGTCGGCAGTACGTCGATCCGCCCTTCGTTTTGGATAACCGTTTGGATCAGGTTGGATCATGCCCATGCCCGCTCCCACCTATGATGACACCCGCCAAGCGTGGCGGTCTATCTGGACAGCAACGGATTTTGAGCGCGAATTGGCGACGCTTGATTACCCCCGCGCCCGCGAACTACGCTCCCTCTACGCACCCTACCTCCCCCACGATACGCCCATTCTAGAGGCGGGCTGCGGGATGGGGCAGATCGTCTACCACTTGCAGCGCGAGGGCTACGCCGCGATTGGTCTTGATTACGCCCCCGAAGCGCTCGAATTTGCCCACCACACGCATCCCAACCTGATGCTCCATGTTGGGGATGTCCACCATCTGCCTTACCCATCGGGGAGTATGGGGGCGTATCTCTCCTTTGGCGTCGTAGAGCATTTTGAGGCGGGTCCGGCGGCGGCGCTGGCGGAGGCATTTCGCGTCCTACGTCCGGGAGGTGTCCTCGTGGTGACCACCCCGCACCCCAACCTTGCCGAATCGTTGAAAACCCTGTTGGATAGCCTGATTCCCTCACGGCGGCGGCGTCCGGGGAGGGCAGATTATTACGAGACGACCTATCGTCACGACCAGTTGGCGGGGTTTGTTCGGGCGGCGGGGTTCAGCCTTCTGCGCGTGACCCCCTATTCGCATAGTTACACCTTCTACGGAATCGCTCCCATCTTTCGCGGCAAGGGCTATTACGAAACCTCTCGCCTCGCAGAGATCGCCGCCCGAATCAGCAAACGGCTGCTACCTTGGGGCTTGGCGTTTGAGTGCCTTGTTGTCGCCCATAAGCCGTGAGAGTCCGTTGTGTATGCCGACGATTGCGTTGTGGTGGGGGTGATCCGACGGGCGCATGATCTGCGTGCGGCGCAAGCGGAGCGCTGGTATCGCGTCCCGCTGTGGCACGCCGCGCCCACCGTTGTTGATGCCGTTTACCTCGCCTTTTACCTAAGCGGCAGAGATGCTCAGAGGCAATCGCCCGCTGGCGGGGTCTATTGGTTCGCCCGCGTGCGCGGCTATGAACTTCACCGCCGCTGCGACCTGCTCCCACAGGAAAAGGCGCACCCCCGCGCCAACGACCTTTACTTGCGGTTCGCTCTTGATCCGCTCCAAGCGAAAGCCCCGCCCATCTTCAACCCCACCCGACGGACGATCACCTTTATCCGCACGACGTGGGATCGCTTTCGCGCCGCTACCGTCATTGCCGACCTCTACAGCGAGGATGAGGCATTCGTGCGGCGTGATTAAAGTGTGTTATGCTAGGTAGGTAGCAGCGATACTCTGGGAGAATTTCTGATGCGTTTTCGATGGACTCGGTGGGTTATTCTGACCCTCATTGCGTGTATGGCGTTTCCGGGCGCGGGCAACCCCGCTCCGGCAGCGGCACAGGGAAGCGGCACAGCGCTGGTGCGTATTGTCAACGTGTCTCCTGATTCAGGGCAAATGAACGTCTTTTTTGACGACGGGACGAAGAATGCCCTGATCGTGCGCTTCCTCGCCCCGGGCGAAACCTTCAACTACTTTGAACTCCCTATTGGCTCGTACACCTTTAACTTCTATGGCAAAGGCTCACCGGATCCAAATGCCTCTGCCAAAGCGGAACTTGCCCCCGGCGGGCGCTATACGGTAGTTGCTTATGGGAAATTTGCCGATTTACAAACAGTCACCCTTACGGATGATCGTTCAGCTGTGGCACGCGGGTTGGCAAAAGTCCGTATTTTCCATGCTGTTGTTGGGGCACCCAATGTTGACCTGAATGGCGCTGATGGCAAAGCGCTTCTGAGCGATGTTCCCTTTGGCGCAGCCAGCGATTACACACTGCTGCCCAACGGACTGAACACACTTGCTGTGACCCCTACTGGGGGAGCGGATGCTGTTGCCGAACTGAAGAACCTGAACCTTGACCGCCAGTACCGCTACGATCTGTTCCTCTATGGGCAGGCGGGGGGGGCGGTGTCTATTGCAGTGGCGAAGGCACAAACACTCCGCGCCAGCGGGACGAACCAAATCCGCTTTGCCAACTACCTACCGGGCAACGGCGAACTCGATCTCGTCTTGAATGGCGATGATGCTTTCTATGGCTTGCGCTATGGCGAGGCGACAAACTACGCGCTGGTGGTGGCGCCGGGTGATTACACGGCAACCGTCTACCGGACGGGCAACCGTGCCACGCCGCTGACAACTGGAAAAATCACCGTAGACCCCGAACAGAGCGTCCTTCTGACGGTGCGTGAAGGGACTTCTGGGGCAGAGATTGCCCCGATCAACGAGAAATATGAGCCGGTGCGCGTTAGTCAGGGGCGATTGCAGGTTGTCAACGCCGCCAGTGATGCTCCGCTTGTCGATGTCTTCATCACAGGCAATGAGGGGAAACTGTTCAGCGTCGATGCTGGCGAGAGTAGAAGTGTCGATGTCGGGGCGGGGGTTGTCAGTGTGGTGGTGAAAACTCCAACGGGAGATACCATCGGGCGTTTGGATGTCCGGCTGCGCGAAGGGGTGACAACCTCTGTCGTATTCTTTGGCAGCCCTAGCAAATACCTTCTCACCTTCTACACCTACACCGTTCAACCAATTGTCCCCATGCGCTTTGTCCATGCCTCTGGTGTAGGCGCGGTAGATGTCTACCTTGATGGTGGGCAGGTGATCGGCGGGTGGGTGCGTGGGGCAACAACGGATTATGTCAACCTCAGCCCCGGCATTCATGAGATTGCTGCCTACCCCGAAGGGTCTGATCCGGCGGCGACTCCGCCTCTCTTTAAAAAGACGTTCGACCTCGGCGCGTATGCGCTGACGGCTGTAGTCATGGATTTTCAGGGTAAGACAACGATTTTTGCCTATCCCGATAACCTGTTGGCAATTCGTCCGGGCTATGCTCGCGCCCGTTTGATTCAAGCAGCGCCGGAGATCGGTTCAGTGAAGTGGAACAACCAAACCGGCGGGGCGCGGATCGTTGCCAACCCGATCAACTTTGGCGAATCAAGCAGTGCAGTTGATCTAGCGGCAGGTCCGTATGGCTTCACCTTCACGGGCGTCAACGATCCGAACATCTTCCGGCGGCATCAGGCAGACCTACCAGAAGGGGCATTCGTCACCTTCGTCATCTTCGGGGCGAACGAAGGCGACGTGTTGACGATTGTCTATCAGGTGAACGCCAAGCCGTAACCTCCTTCCCCCCCCAACATTTCTGCGTTGGGGGGAATTTCCTTCCTTGCCCCATACCTTGCGGTACAATGGGTGTGGCAATGTCCTGTTTGGAACACACCTGTGACGACTCCCAATTACACTGAGACGCTTCGCCAAGCCGTGACGCAAGTCCTCGGTGCGCCGCCTGACGACGCCCCGCTGGATGCGCAAATGCTTGATGTCCAAACCGCTGACGGCATTCGCCGCGAACATCTAAAATATCAAGTTGCTCCGGGTGATTGGGGCTGCGCTTACCTGCTTCGTCCAGAAGGCGGGAACGCCGCCCTTCCCACCGTCTACCTTCACCATCAGCATAATTACACTTACAACCTCGGCAAAACCGAAATTTTAAACATGGGTGGGGTGAATTTGGGTGAGGAACTCGTCCGGCAGGGTTATGCCGTTTTCGCCCCCGACGCCCTCGGTTTTGGCGAACGCCGTTCCCCCCACAGCACCGGGGCGGACTATGATCGCGAATACAACACAAACCACCTCACCGTGCGCCTTTTGCGGGGGGAAACCCTTCTGCGGAAGGTCATTTGGGATGTCAGCCGAGGGGTAGATTACCTCCTGACCCGCGCCGATGTCGATCCACGCCGGATAGCTTTTATGGGTAGCGGCTATGGGGCGCGGATGGCGCTCTGGGCAATGGCGCTCGATACGCGGATTCGGGCAGGGGTTGCCTATGGGGGAATCGGCTCGATGAAGGAAAATGTGCGGCGGGGGGTATGGTTTACCCCTGAATTCATCGTCCCCCGCCTGATGCAGGTAGCAGATATACACCACATCCTCAGCTTGGTTGCCCCGCGTCCGTTTCTGATCTCTGTGGCAGCCGATGATCCAGTCACCGCTGACGCCGAAGATGTCTACCGGCGTGCCTTGCCCTCTTACGAGCGAGGCGGGGCGGCGCATCGGCTTGCCCTTTACCAGTACGAGGGGGCGTTTTCCTTGAATCGGGTGATGCGCTTCAACGCTTATGCGTGGCTAAATTCGTGGCTGAAGGGGTATTGATTCCCCCTTCTCCGTATAGAAGAGAAGGTTGAGGGGGTGCGGTGGAAAGGAGTCCACGCGCTAGGACTAATCACCCCGTTAGGGTTAGAAACCAAAGACAGGTACCGCATTTGCCTTTCAAGCCCCGCAGGGGTGGTTCATTTTAGCCCGCTGCTTTAGCGGCGGGCGACATGCGGACGCCCTAGAGGGTGTCCCTACAGGTGAAGAACCCCTAATCCATCCTCCATAAGTCTTCATAAAAAATTCACAGACCCCTACTTGTATTTCGTCATTTTTGGGATTACAGTGACTGAATGCCCCATCCATCGAAAGGATTTCGCCATGCGACCCATTGGGCGTTTTTTGCTTGTTCTTATACTCCTTACTGTCCTTTTCAGCGTGCCAGCAACTCCGGCACGGGCAGCGACCTTCACCGTCACCAACACCTATGACTCCGGACCCGGCACTCTGCGACAAGCAATCATTGATGCCAACGCTAATGGGGGCGCAGATGTGATCAATTTTGGCATCATCACAGGGACATGCCACAGTTCACTGGTGTGTATGATCACCCTACTCACCCCTCTGCCTGCAATCACTGGACAGACGACGCTGAACGGCACAACCCAATCGGGGACATCGTGTTCCGCCGCACCAAAGATTCAGATCATGGCGGGAAACGCAACTGTGGCGGACGCGGCGGCGCTCAGTTTCACCAGCACTGCCAATAACAGTACGGTTGCAGGTCTATCCATCTCCGGCTTCAATGGCACAAACGGGATCGGTCTCAACCTCGACGGTGCGGATAACATGGTCGTCACCTGCAGCCTGATCGGTGTGCGGGCAACTGACCTGAATCCTGCCGGGAACACGGTGGGTGTGCGCCTGACAAACACTGCCGTAAACAATCGCATTGGCACAAATGCGGACGGGACGAATGATGCCGCCGAACGGAACACGATTTCGGGCAATGTCACGGGCATCCTCCTGACGGGTAGCGGCACGGCGAACAATATTATCGCCGGGAATTACCTCGGCTTGAGCAGCAGCGGGGCGCAGTACGTGGGCAACATGGACGCTATCGTCATCGATAACGCCAGCGCTACAAACACCATTGGCGGCATCACGAACAACGTCGAGGGGAATACCATTGCCGGGAACACCGGGCGGGGCATTACCCTAACATCGACGGCGGGCATCAACAATCTGATCAGCGTCAACAGTATCTTTGGCAATGGCGGGTTGGGGATCGATCTCAATGCCGATGGCGTTGATACGAATGACACGCTTGACCCCGACACTGGTCCTAATGGACGTCAGAACTACCCCTTGCTGCTCACTGGCTACCAGATGGGGAGACAGATCATAGCCACCCTGAACACAACTGCCTCTACAGGCGGGCTTTCCGTTGATGTGTATGCGAATGCCTCCTGCGATGGCTTGGGATACGGCGAAGGGCAGTTCTTCATGGGGCGGGCGACGAGCATTAGCACCGATGGTAGTGGGAATGTCACCATCATGATAGATGCTTTGACAGTCCCAGCGGGAATGCCCTTCATCACTATGGTCGCCCGCACGTCGGGAGGCTCATCCAGCGAATTCTCCCCCTGTTACAACTTCACCCCTCAAAGCTATGTGGTGACCACCACCGCCGACTCTGGTGTAGGGAGCTTGCGTCAAGCGATCACCGACGCCAACGTTCAGCCCGGGATCGACACGATCACCTTCAATATTCCTCCCGCCGACCCGAACTGTGTGGCGGGTGTTTGCACAATCACGCCGGTCACTGTTTTGCCAGAGGTGGCGAAGCCCCTCATCCTAAATGCCACGACCCAACCCGGTGCGGTCTGTCCGGGGAGCAGTTCCAACGGCGATCTGCGGATCGTTTTGCAGGGGACGGGGGCAGCCTCTGTCGCTTATGGTTTACAGTTTAACGACAATGCTGACTACAGCGAAGTACGCGGTTTCGTCATTGGCGGCTTTGCCAATGCGTCTAGTGTTGGTCTGAACTTATTCGGCGCAGATTATGTCAAAGTGCAATGCAACTTCCTCGGCATTAACCAAGCGGGGGCGACGGCGAACGCCAACCGAGTCGGTGTACGAGTCGGGGTTAGCTCAATCGATTCGGATGGTGTATTCATCGGCGTTGATGGCAATGGCATCAACGACACGAACGAGCGCAACGTCATCTCGGGGAACATCCAACAAGGCATTCTGGATAGTTCCAACCCCTCCAGCGATAGTTTGGTTGTTGCCGGAAACTACATTGGGACGAATGCGGCGGGAACCGCCTCTGTGGGGAATGGGGGCAATGGAATCACCATCACGAATACGGCGTTCGTCACCATTGGCACCAACAGCGACGGGGTGAGCGACCTCCTTGAACGGAACGTGATCTCTGGGAACACCGGGATTGGGCTTCAATTTACCTCGTTCATCGTCACCAACCGCGTCATGGGCAACTACATTGGAACGAATGCGGCGGGGACAGCAGCCATCCCCAACATATCCAATGGCATCTTAATATCAGGGACGAACGGAACTCCGATATTAACTATCGGGACGAATGGCGACGGCATAAACGATCTCGTCGAAGGAAATGTGATCTCTGGCAATGGGGGGCACGGGTTTCAAATCACCAGCCTTGGTAGTGGGTCGTTTACCCTTGCCGGGAACATCATCGGGATGAACGCGACGGGGACGGCGGCACTTGGAAATACGATTGGGGTGAACCTCAACATCACCAACATGAGTGGCGTCATTGGCTCGGATGCGGCGACGCCTAACCCCCTTGAGGGCAACCTGATTGCGGGGAACACCCAAGACGGGATTGTCCATAATAACACCGCTACCAATGTGCGTGTATCGATGAACCGCATCTTCAACAACGGGACGCTGGTAAACCACCTTGGCTTTGACCTCGGCACCGATGGACCCACCGCCAATGATGCGGGCGATGGCGATGGCGGATCAAACAACCTCCAAAACTTCCCGGTGATCAGCAGCGCCGTCTTGACGGGATCGACGGTGACGGTGAGCGCCAGCCTGAACAGCACCGCCAGCACGACCTTCCGCATTGAACTGTTTGCCAACAGCAGTTGTGATACGAGCGGGTTTGGCGAGGGGAAAACCTACCTCGCCAGCCAAAACGTAACCACTGATGGCGCGGGGAATGTCAGTTTCAGTTTTACGCCGGAGGTCACACCCGGTCAGCCTATCTATACGATGACCGCCATAGATGGAAACAACACCTCGGAGTTTTCGGGGTGTGCTGGCTATGCCAACCCTGCACCGTTGGTGGTGACAACCACCGCCGACGCAGGTGCAGGTAGCCTCCGCCAAGCGATGATCAACGCCAACGCGAATGTGGGCGCGGATCGGATCACCTTCAACATCGCGGGCTGTCCGGGCGGGCTTTGCACGATTCTCCTCCTCTCGCCCCTCCCACCACTTACGGAGGCAGTCGATATTGACGGGATCACCCAAACGGGCGCTAGCTGCCCGAACACGCCCCGCATTGAGGTGCAGGCAAACAACCCCCCCACGAAAACCGGAACAGGCTTTGAATTCCAAGCCGGGGCGACGGGCAGCCGCCTGCGCGGGCTGATCATTCAAGGCTTTGATGGAGCAACCGGACGCGCTGTTCACCTGAACGGCGCTGGCTCCACCCATATCGCCTGTAACTTCATCGGCACAAATAGCACAGGGAACGCCGTCACCGTCGGTACAACGGATAACACCATTGGGATCGACCTGACGGGGAACGCCACCCGTAATGTGATCGGCGTGAACGGCGATCTGATGGAAGATATGTGGGAACGGAACGTCATTGGCGCTGTCTCTCCTGGCTTTACCTTTGGGATTCGCTTTAATGGTGTCCCCACGACGCTCCTCGCCAACGCCATTCGTGGCAACCACATCGGCATTGGAGCAAACGGGACGAGCGCCATCGGTGTTGAGACCGGCATATACATCCTCGGCGAGGGCAACCAAATCGGGACGAATGCCGACGGCATCAGCGATACCCTGGAACGCAATGTGATCAGCAACGGCGTGTTCGGCATCCAACTGGGCGATAGTGACACCCAAGACACCCTGATTCGCGGGAACTACATCGGGACAAACGCAGCAGGGATAACAGCGGCAGGAAACACCTCCGGGGTGTTTATTCCCGCCTCAGCTAACGTCACCGGAACGTTCATCGGGACGAACGGCGACGGGACAAACGACGCTATTGAGGGCAACCTCATCTCTGGCAATGGTACAGGGGTTTTCATTGGCAGCGGGACAAGCGTTGTGGTTGCCGGAAACCTCATTGGGACGGATGCTTCTGGGGCTTTGGCATTAGGGAATACGGCATATGGCGTGAACGTTTCTAACAGCGGCACCACCGCCCGCATTGGGACGAACGCCGATGGCACAAGCGATGCCTTAGAACGCAACATATTCGCCGCCAACACCACAGCCAGCCTTCTCTTTGACTCGGCGGATAACTCCGTTGTGCAAGGGAACACCTTTGGCGTGAACGCCACACAAACGAGCGTGATCGCCTCCACCCTTGCCATTCATCTGAGCGTTGGGGCGGATAACAATCGCATCGGGACAAACGGCGATAACACGCGGGATGCTGCCGAGGGCAACTTGATTGTCGCCGGAACAACGGCTGTTCTGCTAGACAATGGTGGCGTTGGGGCAGCACCTAGCGGGAACAGCATTTCCGGGAATACCATTGGCAAGGTTGGGACGTTGGGTGGCTTCAGCAATGCTGCGATGATCATCCGCAACGGGGCAAACGCCAACATCATCGGCGCGAACGGCGATGGTAGTCTGGGCGAGGCAAATGAGGGCAACACCATCAGCGGAAACAGCGATGATGCGATCCGCGTGCAAGACAGCGCCTCACTCGCCAACCGGATTTCTGGCAACAGCATATTCAACAATGGCACAACCGCAGCGCATTTGGGGATTGACTTGGTGGGTGTAGATGGGGTGAACGCCAACGATGGTGGCGACCCCGATCCAGGTCCGAACACCCTTCAGAACTTCCCCATCGTCATCAGCGCAGGCGATGCCGCCGTCTCTGGCACGCTGAACAGCACCCTTAGCACAGCAAACTTCCGGGTGGAAGTCTACGCCAACGAAACGTGCGACACGAGCGGCAACGGCGAGGGGCAGTACTACCTCGGCGGCGTAACGGGCGTGAACACCGACGGGGCAGGCAACGCCGCTTGGATGGTGAGTGGAATCACGAACCTGCCTAGTTCGGCACGGTTCATCACCGCGCTGGCGATCTCGGCAGCGGGGAACACTTCAGAGTTCTCGCCGTGTCGGGCACTTCCGGTGGTGATCGACTCAACAGATGCCTCTACGATATTCCTTGACGCGGCGCACGCCATTGCTGAAGGGGCAACCATTGGGGATCGCTTCATCTTGCGGCTGCCAACAGCACTCACAGGGGCAGAGACGGTCACGGTGACGATCACCTCGAACAACGCCGCCCGCCTCCTCTTTGTCGTGCAGACACACCCTGTCTTCACCACGGCGAGTTCGCGGAGTTACGTCTTCACCAGCGCAAACTGGAGTCTCCCCCGCGCCGTGAACCTCCACGCGCCGAACAACACAGGCGACCCAGCCGGAGCGGAGACAATCACCTTCAATGTGGATATCACCGCCAGTTCCTCGCCCAACTACACAGTGGGCGCGGCGTACACCGATCAGCCCGTTTTCGTCTACGATCCGGGTGTGATCGTCACACCGAGCGGAACGCCCACGCTGAGCATCCCTGTCTCTGGCATGGAGGGGACGTACTATCTCAATCTCTCCGCGCCGCCCGGCATGGTGCTGAACAATGTCGTGCCGAACTATCCAGAGTCGGTGACGATTGATGTTGGTAGCTACAATACGACGCTGCTCAACATTACCCCTGCCGCCCGCACTTTTACACGGGCGAACTGGATGACTCAGCAAGGCTATCTGGTCGTTCGCTTGCGTGCGACGACGGTCACGGTGAATCATCTTGTCTACTCGGACATCACCGGTCCCGCCACCTCGCGCTACGGCGGTCCGATTCCGGTGACGATCAGCACGGCGACGATTAACACCCCCGCCGATGTACGTCTGACGCACGCCGTTAGCACGCGGCGCGTGGCAGTGGGCGAGACCTTTACCTACACGCTCACACTGAACAATGGCGGACAGGGAAATGTCGTTGGCTTAAAGCTAACGAGCGACCTCCCCGAAGGCGTGGCGTTTGTCCGGGCGACGAGTGCCGTTGGCGGTGAGTGTGTCTATGAAGCGGATGCACACCGCGTCGTTTGCGACTATGGCGGGCGCTCCTTTGATCGGGGACGGATGGAGACGGTGCAGATCGACGTGATCGCCACCGCACCAGCAGGGATGACCCTGACGGCGCAGGCGAGCAGCACGGCAATCCCGCTTGATCCAGACCGGACAAACAATACGAATATTGCCGCGCCAGCCGTCACGGTGACGGGGGCGACGGGCGACATTTATGCGGCGAACCCGAACGGTTCGGGGCGCGTGCGGCTGACAAACGACCCGACGGATGACCTCCACCCAGCGTACAGCCCGGATGGATCGCAGATTGCCTATGTCGCCTTACGGCATGGTAATCCTGAAGTCTATGTCATGAATTCTGACGGCTCAAACCAACGGCGTGTTACAATGCACCCTGCCGCTGACCTCTACCCAACGTGGTCGCCGGATGGGGCGCGGATCGTCTTTGCCTCCACGCGAGGCGGCGGTGGGCTACGCCTTTATGTCATGAACGCTGATGGGACGAATGTCGTTCCTCTGGGCGGCGGGGCAGATGCCCAACAGCCCGTCTTCAGCCCGGATGGGACGAAGATCGCTTATGTGGCGGGCGTGAACGGCGTTTTGGATGTCTTTGTCATGAACGCCGACGGGACGGGGATCACGCAGCTGACCAGTGGCTATGGGGCACAGCGTCCCACGTGGTCACCGGATGGGGCGCGGATCGCCTTCAGCGGCGGCGCGTCGCCGGAACTCTATGTGATGACCGCCAATGGTGGGAATGTCACCCGTCTGACAAACGACGCCTACCGCGATGAGTCGCCCACATGGGCGGCGGATGGGACACTGGTGTTTGCCAGCGATCGGGATGGCAAGGCGGGCTTGTACCGGCTGACGTTCAAGGGCAATGGCACACGGATAACGAAGATCGGCGGGACGGGCGCGAACGATGTGATGCCCGCCGCCGGACGAACACACATCGCCTTTGCGCGGGTGACGGGACGCTAAGCACAACCCCTCACCCCTAGCCCCCTCGCTTGCATAGCAGGCGAGGGGAATCTGTCGCGCCTTTCCCTATACACAGGGAAAGGCGCTTGCCTTTGGTGGTCTTGTATTTCAAGCCCCGCAGGGGTCATTTGAATACACTATTATTGGGATACACTGCCAACAGAACCTACCCCCGCTCAGCCTTCCCACTTTTTGAAGATCAACACGGCGTTTTGCCCACCAAAGCCGAAAGAATTGCTCATCACATGGCGGAGCGCTGCCTTGCGGGGGACATTCGGCACATAGTCAAGGTCACAGTCTGGGTCAGGGTGTTCGTAATTGATCGTCGGGGGGATGATCCCATCGCGCATCGCCATAATTGAATAGACCGCCTCAAAAACGCCCGATGAACTCATCGCATGTCCGGTCATTGATTTTGTGCTGCTGATCGGGATTTTATAGGCATGTTCGCCAAAAACCATCTTGATCACTTTTGTCTCTTGCGAGTCGTTGATTGGGGTGCTTGTCCCGTGCGCATTGATGTAATCAATGTCGTGGATGGTCAAGCCCGCTTTTTTCAGGGCGCTGCGCATGGCGTAGGCAACGGCTGTCCCTTCTGGGTCGGGGGCGGTTACATGGGCGGCATCACAGGTGCAGCCATAGCCAACAAGCTCAGCGAAGATCGGTGCGCCGCGCCCTTGCGCATGGTCTAGCGATTCCAACATTAAGACGCCCGCGCCTTCAGAGGGGACAAAGCCATCTCGCGTGGCGTCAAAGGGGCGGCTTGCCTTTGTTGGGTCACCGTTGCTGTGGGTCAGCGCCCGCATCGCATTGAGTCCAACCATTGAAAAACGGGCAAAACTTGCCTCAGAGCCGCCCGCAAAGGCGACCTCGGCATCGCCGCGCTGGATGAGCGCCGCTGCCTCGCCAATGGCGATCCCACTCGTAGCGCAGGCGGCAGCAATGCTGTAATTCACGCCCCGAATCCCCATGTTCATGGCGATCTGCGCCGCGCCCATGTTCCCGATCACCGAGGGGAAGGTGAGCGGTTTCACCCGCCGCGCTCCCGTTGTGTAGAGCGTATCCAATCCTTCTTGGAGCGTCTCCGCGCCACCAAAACCTGCCCCCACAATGACCGCCGTCTCAAAGGTGTTTTGTGCGGTGATCGTGTAGTTTCCTTGTGCTGCCGCTTCTTGGGCGCAGACGATGGCGAACTGGGCAAAGCGATCCATCCGCCGCGCCTCTTTGTGACCGAGGAATTTCCCAGGATCAAAATCCTTCACTTCACCGCCGATATGCGTCTCAATCTCATCGGTATTCAGCCGCGTGATGGGGGCAATCCCAGAGATGCCCGCTTTGATGTTCTCCCAGTTTTCCGTCACGTTGTGACCGACGGGCGAGAGAAGTCCCATCCCAGTGATGACAATTCGTTTCATGAATAATTCCTGTGTCTTTCCGCGAATGCCTCACGATGAAAACACCGCCACCCAAAAAAAGATAGACTCTAGATCACTTCTGCCTTGTATGCCGTTTTAGGTGCGCTCCATTGTATCAAATGTCTGAGCGGTTGGCGGTTATGATGGCATGTGGATAGGGGAACGAAGGTTATGTATCCAAAATTGGTTAGCAGCCTCTGCTTGCTTATCGTTCTCACCGCCTGCGGGCGCAGCGCCGAACCGCCTGTTACACTGGCGATCCGCACCCCTGAGCCGATCCCAACAACCACCCTTGCCAACCCACCAACGCCGACATCGGCGGTCAGCCTCAGTTCAGCACGCCCGCTTGATCCGGCGATCCTCCCCATTTTAGAGAGGGTCAGCGCTGAACGGTTGATCGCCACTGTGACCGATTTAGCTGGCATGGGGACGCGCCATGTCCTTTCCACCCGCGATGATCCACTGACGGGGATCGGCGCGGCACGCGACTATCTGCTCGCCCAGTTCACCGCCTTGCAGGACGCCAACCCCAGTAAGCAGATTGCCGTTTGGACACAGCCCTTCACTTACACATGGCGGGTGTGGACGATTCAGGCGGAAAACGTTGTCGCCATTTTCCCCGGCTCAGCGCCGGATGCGGGGGTGTATATCGTGGGGGCGCATTATGACAGCGTATCGAACGACCCTTTCAACGGGAACATGCCCGCCCCCGGCGCCAACGATAACGCTTCCGGTGTCGCGGCGGTGCTGGAGATTGCCCGTATCCTCGCCCCGCGCTCTCACAGGGCGACGGTCATTTTTGTCGCCTTCAGCGGGGAGGAAACAGGGCGGCAGGGAAGTCTCGCCTTTGTGAACGAGTATCTCCGCGCCCAAAACCCCGCCATTCCAGTAGCGGGCATGGTGAATCTCGACATTGTAGGCAGCCCAGAGGGGGCGCGGGGCGTCCGCGATCCGCGCACAATGCGTCTTTTTTCGGCATCTCCCAATGATTCCGTTGGACGCGCCTTTGCCCGCCAAATGATGTGGGTTGCCAACACCTACATCACCGATATGAACGTGGTTTTGCAGACTACCGAAGATCGGGACGGACGGTGGGGCGACCAGATGTCCTTCACCGCCGTTGGCTACCCCTCGGCGCGGCTCATGCAAGGGGTGGAGAACACCGCCCGCCAACATTCTCCCTACGATACCGTCGAAGGAGTCGATGCGGCGTATCTGCGGCGGGCGACGCGGGTGGCGCTGGCGGCGATTCTGACCCTTGCCGAGGGGCTGCCCCCGCCCCTGTTTCAAGGGCTGCGGCGGGAGGGGGACACGATCAGCGCCAGTTGGACGCCCGTTTCCGGCGCGGGGGGCTATCTGATCCTCTTGCGCGGGCGCGACTCGCTCTTTTACGATACCGTTCTCACCGTGAACGGCGGCGATCTGGGGCGGATCACATGGGAGCATTTCGGCGCATTCGAGACGATTGCCATGATGAGTGTCGCCCCTTCGGGATGGGCGGGCGCAGCCTCGGCAGAGGTGGCAATTGGGCGCTGGTTGGGGCAGTAGCAGGGGTGGGCGACCAGATAGGGTCGCCCCTACAAGATTGCGGATCGTCGCGTTTTCCAGCCCAGAAGGGATGGGTCTACGCCGTGTATTCCCAATCGCCACTCTTGCCGCCCTTTTTGGAGAGCAGCCGTGTATGGGCGATCTCCAAGTCTTTTGTGTGCGGCTTTAGCATGTCGTAGAGCGTCAAGGCGGTGAGACTGGACGCTGTGAGTGCCTCCATCTCCACGCCGGTTGGGGCGTGCGTTTTGACAAGGGCGCGAATGTACACCCCCTCAGCGGTGAAGGTGTAGGTAATATCGACGCCAGTAATGGGCAGCGGGTGGCAGAGGGGAATCAGTTCCCATGTCTTTTTTGCCGCCATGATCCCCGCCGCCCGCGCCATTTCCAGCGCATCGCCTTTCTCCAAGCGGCGTTCTTGAAGAAGCGTTTGCACCTCTGGCGGAAGTTTTAGAAGGGTCTCAGCAAGCGCCTCGCGGCGAGTGGCTTGCTTATCGGTGACATCTTTCATGGTTGGTCGTTCTCCGGTGGAGTGAGGGGGACACCCTCAAGATAACGGCTATCTCCATCTGTGTAGTGTTCTTCTTTCCAAATGGGGGCGCGGCGTTTCACCTCGTCAATGGCATAGCGCGAGGCGGCGTATGCCTCGCGGCGATGTGCCGCCCGCGTTACGACGATCACACTAGGCTCGCCCAACGCCAAGACGCCGATCCGATGCTGAATGCGGCACACCCTTGCCCCGTGTTGGGTGCAGGCTTCTTGTTCGATCTGGGCAATCACCGTTTCGGCAAGGACGATGTGCGCCTCGTAATACATCCCTCGGACGGGCAGCCCATCATTTTCGTTACGCACCGTGCCAAGAAAGATGATCAATGCCCCCGACGCCAGATCGTCCGTCTCGGCAATCAGGGCAGTTGTGTCAAGGGGCTGATCGGTGATCCACCGTCCCATTTAACCCTCTTTCCCGCCTTCATTGGCAGCAGGGGAGGCAAATCCCCCAACCCATTTTTCAAAGACCTCGGTCAGGTCTTGCCCGCTGATTTCCTCAAAGACCTTCTTCACATCGGGCGAAAAGACAATCTGATACTTATAGCGGTGGAAATACGTCCAAAGCGCTTTGTAGACCGTCTCTTGCCCCAAAAGGCGTTCTAATTCGATATAGAACAAGGGACCCTTACGATAGACAATTGCCCCATACCCACCGCCAACATAGCGACGGACAGGAAGATCAAGCGGGAGGTCGAGAGAACCGCTCCCCACATAGCCCGTGTAGGCGCGTTGAAAGTTGTTAATGTAGTCTTGCGCCTGCGTCCCTTCAGGGTAAATCGTCCGCATATAAACGAATTCTGTGTAGGATGTGAGCGATTCATCCAACCAGGGGTGATTCACCTGATCGTTGCCGATCAAGCCATAGAACCACTGATGCCCGATTTCATGGGCAATGACGATTTCTAGGTAGGGATTGCCACGCATCCATGACCGTTCGGCAATCTGGACCAGACCGGGGAACTCTACCCCGCTTGGTGTTGGGTTTTGGACAATATCAAGTTCGCGGTAGGGATACTCGCCAAAGGTGGCATTGAACGTTTTCACCGAATTGAGCGCCCACTCTGCCGCTTCATCTGTCCCGTTCGTCTTTTCGGCAAGGAGGTCTTTGTAGTGAACGATGTTGATCGTTGTGCCATCGACGGTCACAGCCTTGATTCCATAACGGGGGCTTGCCTGAAACGCATGATCGCGCATCGGTCCGGTCACATCGCGGTAGGTGACGGTGTTCTCAGCGTTTTCCGTCGTCTCAACAATCGTCCCACTCATGGCGACGGCAACCTCTTTGGGAACGGTCAGCCGCACATCGTACAACCCCGACTCAGAATAGCCGGGATCGCCTTGTGGGGAGGGTAGATCGACCCACCAGCCCGTTTTTTGATCAAAGACCGAGAGCGTCGGGTACCATGCCGTTGCCGAGACAACTTGATTTTGGTAACCAAAACGCCCGTAGGAAGTCCCCAGCCCCCGCGACAAAATGACGCCAAAGGTCATGGTCATCTCAACGCTCTCATTAGGCTGGAGCGGCAGGGCAAGGGGAATACCCATCACCGAGTTTAATTCGGCAAAGGAGGGCTTCACGGGTATCCCGTTGACGGTGACGTTATCGACGGTCATACGCCCGCCAAGCGCGGGGGTGTTCGGGTAAAGACGGAACACAATCACATCGAGCGGGATACCCGTTCGGTTGGTAAAGTGGACGCGCTGTGCCGCCCGAATCACAGCGTCTGGCTCAAAGCGAAGTTCAGCGACAATCAGGTAGCGATTCGCCTTGATAAAGGAGTCCACATCGGCGGCGAAGGTGGGTTTCATCGCCATTTTATGGACGCTGACATCCGTCCAATCAATAGTGGGAAGAGGAGCGGTGGTGAAAGGTGGAAGGGGTGTTGCCGTGACAAGGGGGCTGGCAGTTTCCGTTGGTTGGAGTGTGGGCTGTGCGGCATAGGTAAGTCGTTGAGGCGCGAAACCCGCCCGTCCGAACAAGACGATAAACAACAAGGCACAAAAAACACTGGCTGCGACAAATCGTTTCACCAACGCCCTCCTCAACGCTCACGATGGTGAGATTATAGCGGGGGAACGCCTTATTTCGCAGCCCAAGTGTCTTGTTTTCGCTCAAGGCTCAGCAATTCTTCAACAAACGCCCTAATCAACGCGGCGGATCACCGCGAGAACTTTCCCCTGAATCTGAAGGTTCGATTTTTCCACGAAAATCGGGTCCATCATAGGGTTTGCTGGTTGCAGGCGAATCCGCAAGCCTTCCTCGAAGAAGTATTTCAGGGTTGTTTCTTCACGGGCGGGCAGCCACGCGGCGATCATGTCTCCATTGCGGGCAGTCTGCTGGTGTTTCAAGATCACCATATCGCCATCGTCAATCATCGCATCAATCATGGATTGCCCTTTGACAATGAGGGCATAAACCTGACTGGGATCGTTGTTTCCGATCAACGAAGCGGGAACGGGAATCAAATCATCATGATCGGCATTAGCAAAGACAGGCACGGGCAAGCCGGCAGCAATCTGCCCCAAATTGGGAATTTCCAGCATCTCCATGTCAAGACGAATCGGTTTTTCGCCTTCGATAGACGCTGTGAGGCGAATCCCCCGCGAAAACTTCTTGGAACGGATGATGTACCCCGCATCCACCAGTTTGTTCAGGTTGTAATTGACCACCGAGGTAGAGGAAATGCCCACCTCTTTCCCAATATCGCGGATGGTGGGAGGATAACCACGTTCTGACACCCATTCTTCAATGACCTTTAAGATCGCTTTTTGTTTCTCAGAGAGTGTTTCATGTTTCATGACTCAAACCTTCGTTAAACACACATTCGTTCATGTTGACGATTATAGGGCGAACGTATGGTCGAAGTCAAGGCATTCGTTCAAGTTGGGGTGTCCGTACCACTCCAAGCGGGTTAGGCAAGAGCCGAATACCCCCGCCAAAGCGAGCGATTTTGCCCTAGCCAGCAGCGGCGGCAAGATCGCGCTGCGCCGCTAGGGGGCGCGGTTCGGGAAGGCGCAGTACACCAACCAAGCCGATCACCGCCAGCCCCAACGCCACAGTAAAGACCACCGCATAAGGCGTTACACTGACGGGGGTGATTCCCCAGCCGAGCCATCTGAGATCGGGCAGGGCGGGGCGGGAAACAACCTGCAAGATTGCCCCACCAATGACCGGACCGAGATTCCCCACCGCCCCAAACGTATTTGAGAGTCCGAAATAAATTGGGCGGTCACTGGCAGGGGCATAGGTGATCACCCAATCGAAATAGCCAGCATAGATGATGCCATGAAACGCGCCAGTGGCGATGAAGGCAAGGTGAAGCAGCAGAATCCCCCCGCTGAGGGCGCTGAACAGCGCCAAGCCTGTTTCAATGATGGCGAAAGTCACTGCTACCAGTAAAACGGCACGGCTGCCCGAACGCCGGCTGACATATGCCATGAGTAGCGAGGCGGTGGCGTTCCCGATCTGGATCAAAATAATCGAATCGCCCACTAGCCGATCACGCGGGATAGCGAGAGTCCCAATGGCAAAGACAGCGTAAAAGGGGGCAGCCATGACCGCCATATCAATGAATAGGCGCATCGTGATAAACCGCCGGAAGGGGCGATCTTGGCGCAAGATGCGCCCTAGATAGGGGATATAGCGGCGCAGTGAGGGTCCCGTCTCAATGGGTGTGGGGCTGGCTTCTTCTTTCAAAAGGGCAAGGGCAACCCCGCCGATGAGAAACAAAATACCTGCTACCCCGAACAAAAGGACAAAGTTATGGGGAAACGGCAACCCACTTTTCCCCAATGCCCACCGTGCAAGGGCGCTCATCCCCAACGCGCCAAAGGCAACGGCAAACTGCCCCACGCCGAACATTGTCCCTCGGATGGCATGAGGGAGGGATGATCCGAGGAGATCGCCCCAGGCGATGGAGATCAGCGCATCGCCTAGAGCAAAGACGGCATAGGCGATCAAAAAGACGGTCAAAGCGCCCTCAGGGTTTGCCGCCCCAATCGTGCCAATGACAAGGGCAGCGACGATGATCGTCAGACGAAAAAAGACCACCGGATGAATAAATGGTTTGCGGCGCGAGGCACGGCTGACAATCTGCGCAAAGAGAAGCTGCGGCAAGAGCCACGAAATAAGGTAGAGCGACCCCGTAAAACCAATCAAGAGCTTGGAATCGCTGATCTCGCTGATAAAACTCGGCACAATTGTACTGTTTGTTCCAATCAGGCTGTACGCCATGCCAAACATAAGGTAATCGCACAGGAAACAAGCAATGTTCCGACGGAGGTGTTTGTATTGGCGCAGGGACAAGGTCATAGAAGTCACAGGGGCGTCTTTCTCTTTAGAGTCTCTTTAGCGTGGTGGGCAATAGGGAAGAAGTCTACGGGGGTTTGCCGAAAGGGTCAAGGTACGGCGCGATGCCCCCCACATAGGAAACGAAAACGGGGAGGCTAATCACGCCTCCCCGTCTTATCGTTCGTGATTGAGGAAGGGCGCGTGTTCGGCGCCCTCCCTCGGCTGAGGTTACTTCGGCAAGACGGGCAAGACCGGCGTCGGAGGCGGCTCTACGACGGGCAGACGCCCACCGTTGATGCTGCGCACGCGGACGTAGAAGGAACTCACCCATGCCTCACCGCCAACGATGGCGATCTTGTACCACTTTCGATCCGGGCTGATGCCCAACAGCAGAAGTTCTGTTCCCAAACGCACCAAACCGATCTTCTGGTAGGTGAAGCCCGGACCCGTGCGCACACGGAGGTTATAGGTATTCACCACGCCGATACCCTGACCCTCGACCGGGATGAGCGGCGAGGGGATTGGGACCAGCGGCGCCGTCCCCAGTTGATCATCAATCACGGGCAGGGTGCGGAACTCAGCGCGTTTCATACGAATCCACGCCGCGTAGACCCATGCCGTTCCTGTCTCAAGCTGGATTTGCAGCCACGTTCCCCGTTTGTTCTTGGCGAGGATGCTTACCCGCGTGTTGAGCTTCAGCAAGCCGATGATCTCGCAATCAAGGCTTGGGCAGACGCGCACCCGCAAGCGGTAGGCGATGACCGTGCCTGTGATTGGACCGGCGGGCAAGAAGCCGCCTTCAGGTGTCCCCGTCCCTGTACTTGGCGCTGCCACAGCCGCCGTGCCGGGTGCGGTGAACTTGATGGTTACCGTTTGGTTGATGAAGACCACCGGATTGTCGTTCACGCTGGCGCTAAAGACAGACTCGCCTTGCGCGGACGAACGCACCGTAAACTTCACCTGACCGCTGGAGTCAGAGACATTCGAGGTTGCCTGCTCAATAATCAACGTGCTTGGCGCCGGATTCGCCGTGAGCGTCACCGTCTTGCCCGTGATGGGCTGGTCGGCGTCGTTCTTGAGCGTCACGGTGATGGTTGCCTTAAACGTTCCATCAGCAGGGATAGAGATGTAGTCGGTGACCACCGTCGATTTCGAGGCGCTTACGACCCCTGTTCCTGTGCCAGTAGTGAAGGTCACCACCGGTGGGTTTTGGTTGTAGGTGACTGGTCCGCCGAAGCTGTTCGTTGCCGAGTACGGGATTTGCACCGTCTGGGCAATGGACGACTTGATCGTGAAGGTCACTTGTCCACTGGCGTTCGTTGTCCCCGTCAGACCGGGCGAGAAGGTCAAGCCGTTGCTGCTGTTCGGTTGCAGGGTGACGGTGGTGTTTGGCGCCGGCGTGGTGTTGTTCAGTTGGTAGATGGTGATCGTCAACGTGACCAACGTCGTGTTGTCTGCCGGAGCGCTGGTTGGCGTCAGGGTATAGCTAGACAGCGTGCCGGGTTCGGCGGGGTTGGTTGCCCGGATTTCGATGAGCAAGCTGCTGGTGTTGTTCCCCAACGTGGTACTAGGTTCGCCGCCGCCGCTGACGGACGCCGTGTTCGTCACAAACCCATTGCTCACAGGCAGGACATTCACGATGATCGTCTGGACTTCGTTAGCATTCATCGGCGTGCTGCGTGTACAGGTGACTGTTGCGCCGGCTGTTTGCGCACCAGAACAGCTAAAGCCGCCGCCAGAAGCAGAGATGAACTGAAGCGCCGTCGGCAAGGTATCAGTGACGGTGATCGTCCCGGAGGTCGGTCCGCCGTTGCCGTTGGCGATGGTCAAGTTGAACGACCCGTTCACGTTTTGGCGTAGGAAGGTCGTCCCGCTTGGCAAGGACTTCGTGATCGAGAGGTCGGGCGCCCCGCTGATCGGGATAGCGCCGGTGCTGCCAGAATTGTTGCTGGTGGTCACATCGCCACCGCCGCTGACCGTCGCCGTGTTGATCACACCGCTGCTGGATTGGGTGTTGCCCGAAACCGTCAGGGTGACTGTAGCGCTGCCGCTCACGGCAATGGCGGTGGTGGTGGTGCAGGTCACGGTTGCGCCCGCCGTCTGCGTTCCGGTGCAGGTGAAGCCACCCGTCCCTGAACCGCTGACATAGGTCAACTGGACTGGGATCGTGTCGGTGACGGTGATTGTCCCTGTCGTCGGCAGCGTCCCGATGTTCGTCACGGTGATTGTGTAGTTTCCATCGGCGCCAACGGCGAAGCTGCTCGGACCACTCTTGGAGAGTGTCAGATCAGGCGACGGTCCGGCGACGACGGTTGTTGTGTCTGAGCCTGTGGCTGGCGAGTTATCGCCGCCACCTTGCACGCTGACGTTGTTCGTGTACGTGCCGGGGGTGACCCCGCTCAGGCTGACGGTAAGATCAAGGAAAGTTGCCGTTGAAGCACCGATGACGATGTTCGATTGGCAAGTAACCGTTGTTGTTCCGGTGCAGGTAAAGCCTGCCGGACTGCTGTGGCTGCTATAGGTCATGCCCCCAGGGAGCGTATCGGTGACAACGATGTTGCTGCCGTCTGTCGCCACCGTGCCAACGTTTTCCACCGTGATGCGGTACGTTCCCGTGCCGCTGCTGATGGTGAAGTTGCCCGCGGGAACTTCGGTCTTGGTCACCGTTAGGTTTGGAAGCGGCGAGGCGTTCACCGTTGTTGTGTCGCTGCCAGAAGACGACGAGGTATCGCCGCCGCCAATGACCGACACATTGTTGGTGACTGTTCCCGTCCCTGTTAGGTTTACGGTGAGATCGAAGAAGAAGACACCACTGGGCGCAATGACGTTCGTGAAGGTGCAGGTGACGGTGGATGTCCCCGTGCAGCTTACGCCGCCGCTGGCGCTGTTGAAGTTCATGATGCTGGGGAGTGTATCGGTGACGGTGATCGTGCCGCTGGTTGAGCCAGAGCCGACATTCGTCACGGTGATACGGTACGTTCCCGTGCCGTTGGAGAGGGTGAAGTCGCCAGCAGGTTGTTCCGTCTTGCTCACGACGAGATCAGGCACACCGTTCACGATCACATTCGTCGGATCGATGAAGCTGTCGTTTGCCGAGTTCGCATCACCCGTCGTCGTGACGGTAACTGAGGTGTTCGGGAATGTTCCGGCGGTGCTAGGAATCAGCTGCAAGGTGATCGGTAGGCTGCCGCTGCTGGCGGGGATGGGTGAGCTTGATAAGCGCACGCACTCTGCCGTTGGCACGCCGAGGAGAGACACCTGCGAACAGGTGAAGTTGCTGCCGCTGTTGCCCGCCACGACGCTGAAGCCGCTTGGAAGCGCTTTGCGGACGTACACATCCGCCGTCGTCGGACCGGAGCCGATATTCGCTACGTTGATGGTAAAAACGCCCTGAACGCCAAGCGTGAAGGGATTGACATGCGACTCACTGACAAGCTGCATATCCGGCGCAGCACCAGAGGTCACAATCGTTGGGTCGGTGGCGTTGTTGTTCAGCGCACTGCCATCGATGCCGGAAACAACGATGCTGGCACCAGGTGTGTAGCTGCCCGCCGTCGTCACGTTTACGGTGATCACAATGTCTGGGTAGAAGCTGCCCGCCGTCAGCGCATCGCTGCGCGTACATTGGACATTCGTCCCCCCAAAGGGAGCGCACGTCCAGCCCACCGCACTGCCTACTGAGGCAAAAGCCAATTGGGTGGGGAGATTTGTCGTCATTTCGACCAGCCCACCAGCATAGTTCACGGCGCTCACATTTTGGACGCGGATCGTGTAGGTGCCGGGGCTGCCCACGATGAAGTTCCCCGTGTGGGTCATCGTCACGGCGAGGTCAGATTGGGGTGTTGGCTGAACGGTGATCCCCGTTTGGGCGCTGTTGTTCGCCGTGTTGTTTTCCGTCGCTGCAATAGCGATGGTGGAGTTCAGATTGTAGACTGCCGAACTGCTGACGGAGGCGCCTTGTAGGGTCAGGGTAAAGACCGCCGTATCGCCTGTCGCCATGACGTTCGTGCTCGTCCATTCAAAGACGCCAGGTGTTAGCGTCGCCCCACCAGACCAGCCGCTCGCATTCGTATTTGTGACATACGTCAGACCTGCCGTATCAAAGCTGGTCGTCAGGGTCATCGTGGCGCCCGTCGTGGCACGTAGTCCGATATTTGTCACGGTGATCGTGCAGGTGGTGTTCTGCCCAGTGCTGATCGTCAGCGGCGTGCAGCTATGGCTCACGGTGAGGTCAGCCGTCGGCTCTACCTCAACAATGAGGGTATCTGTCGCCGTATTATTGCCAAGTAGTGAGCTAGGTTCGCCCGCGTTCGCCACTGTCACCGTGTTCACGACCGAACCAAGTGGGGTTAGATCGGTGGCGTAGGCCTGGAACTCAAAGGTTGACTCTGCGTTCGGGGCAAGCGTCCCACTGAAGGTGAAGACGGGCGCAGTTGCTCCATCGGGGCTGCTGGTCGTCCACGCCCCAAGCAGCGGGAGCGTCCCGCCGAGGTACATACGCATTCCGGTGGGAAGCGTATCGGTCACGGTGATCGTGCCGGTGGAGGTTGCCGCGCCGATGTTGCGCACGGTGATGCGGATATTTCGCGAGACGGTGCGGGGGAATGTCCCCGTATGGGTTTTGGTGATCAGCAGGTCTGCCGTGCTGATGTTGAAAGTGTAGGTCTTCGTATCTGCCGGCGTGCCGGGATCAAACCCACCGTTGATCGTCACCGTCACCGGGAAGTTACTGGCGATGGGTGGCGCGGTGAATTCGACTTCAACAGTTTCGGGATCTGCTTGCCGGACGTTGCCCGCTGTTTCTGTACAGGTGAGTGTTGGCGCAGCAAAAACACAGCCGCCGGTGAAGTCGATAGTCGAGGTTCCGGTGCTGCTGATGACGTTCGCCGCGGTGACTCCCGATGGGAAGGTGAAGGTCAGGATGATGGGGTTGCCCGCTGTTGCCGTCGCATTGGAAATGCTGCTGTTTTCCACCGTAAAGGTGAAGCGGCTGTTCGGATCAAGCGCCACAAAGGGGCTTGGTGTTTGCGAGACAACGGTGTTGCTCAGGATGAGATCAGGGGCAGCAATCGGACCCGCATAGGTGTGCGATCCGGTGTTGTTGCTGGTATTCTGGTCAGCAGTGACGGTTGCTGTCGCTGTGTTCGTCACGTTCGTCGCGCCGATGCCCGTGTTGCGGGCGCGGACGGTGAAACTAATCACGCCCGTCTGCCCCACGTCCAAGTCGGCTGTATTTGTACAACTGACCATCTGCCCGGCGAGCGTACAGTTCCAGCTTATCATGTCCCCGGTGAAGGTGAACGTGCCGGCAACCGGAAGCAGAATGGCGGGAACGGTGTCGCTCAGGGAGATTGTCCCTGTGGCGGCGCGGAAGCCCAAGCCGGGGAAGGTCGTGTTGCTGACATTGGCAACGGTGATCGAGTAGGTGGCATTCACCCCAACGGCGAGATCGCCCGTCAGGTCTTTCGTCACCGCCACATCAATCCCCTTCACATCAACCGGAAGGCTGAAGGAATTATTGCCTGTCACCTGATCAAACGCCGTGTTGACAGTGACGGTATTTGTCACCGTGCCAACGACGGTTGGCGTCACCGTGATGGTGATTGTTGCCGTCGCGCTGGTGGCAAGGGTTGCTGTCCGTACGCAGGTGACCGTCTGCCCACTCGTATTGCACGAGGGGAAATCGGCTGAGGTGACGGAGTTAATCGTCAACCCGGCTGGAACAGTATCGACAACGGTGATGCTGTTTGCCCCGCTGAAGGTTGGTCCGCCGTTGTTCGTCACCGTGATGGTGAAGGTGCGCGTCCCCAAGCCAACGACAAAATCGGGCGAAGCCGTCTTTGTCACGGAGAGGTCAGGCTGGCGGTAAATATCGCCAATGGCGGAGGCGGAGTTATCGCCCGTCGAAGCGGCGGGTTCTTCCACACTAAAGACCGTAGCGATATTCCCAGTTAGGGGCAGAGTTGCGTTTGGACCAGGATTGGTAGGATTGGTATAAACCGTGATGTCAGGGGCGGTTTGCCCGGCGAGAAGTTGCAAATTGTATTGGCACGCCAACTGTTGCCCGCCCAATTGGATGGTGCAGTTCCAGTTCGTCCCCGACCAATTTGTAATCAGGTTGTTCGAGCCGGCGTTGTCGTTGACAAAGACCGGTTGAATGGTCGCTGTGGCGCTGCCCTTATTGCGGACACTGATGATAAATCGCGCTTCGTTATTGTGAACCAGCGGCGGGTTTTGCAAAATTTTCGTGATGGTCAGATCAGGCACACCAGCGACGGGGGTTGACCCCTGTCCGGTGTTATTGAAGGTGTTGTCATCACTGTTGGAGACGCTCGCCGTAAGGGTAATCGTCGGTGAGGCATTCGTATCAATGCTGATTGGAATCACAAATTGGCTCGTCCCGCTGTTGGCGGCAATGCTATTGCCAACATCGAGCGTACACGTTGCCGAGGTCGTGGTGTTCACCACGCACGTCCAGTTTGTGCCAGAGCCACCTGTGATTTGCGCCCCTCCAGCAATGTTCAGGTTGACGACAATAGGCTCGCCTATCGTGGAATCTGCCTGAACGGTGCCGAAGTTTGTCACTGTCACCGTGTAGTTGTATCCCGTCGCCGTTCCAGCAATGAAGGACCCAGCATTCGCCGTGACCCCATTCTGGACGGAGAGATCAACTCCTGATGGTAGCGCCCGAACCGTCCATACACCAGCGCCAAACGCCAGCGTGAGGATCAGTATGGTGGCAAGGAGTAACCGCCGTCCTCTAGTCATAGATAATCTCCCAATGAAACGTAACTACCCGCGAAAAGGGTGAATGGATGAACATGATCGACACTCTATAGCGCTGCCTCTCCCGCTGTTACCCCAGTATGTGCCGCGTCTGAGTGTAGCGTTAATTCCTTTACCGCGATAGAGGGTGAGAGGTGACGGAATCCTTGAGGGGAATTTTGTAGGGAGGCTGTTCATATTTTTAGACAAGACACTAGTTCAAAAATTCGCTCACTCCCCCTGCCCAGTCAAACTCCTTATGGGAGAGGGGGTAGGGCACCAAGCGCTATATCAACCCGCCGTCCCTTGCCCCTCCCCGTGGGGCGCAATGGATGGTACGCCTGTACGAGTCCATTTGTACAGGCTGCAAAATATACCCTTGACAGTCCCCTAATTTACTCTATGATAACAGATAATAAAAGGCTTTAATAGTCTACAAAGGGTCATTATAGCTCAAGTGCCGGGGTAGCTCAGTTGGCAGAGCAAGTAAAATACTCTGAGCAGTGTTCTCCGCGCAAGCGGCAGCGAGATTTCAGAGTTACTCCATTCGTAATGGCTAGGTCGTAGGTTCGAGTCCTATCCCCGGCTTTGTGCAGCAGTGAGGTAAGCGGTTACTTCGTGCAGTACCCTCACTGGTTGGACTGCAATCAGCCTTCTTACAAGAAGGACAGGCGTCGTTCATTTTCCCTTGATCACCACCGCCTGCCCATCGGCAGGTATATCGTGATAAGCGGGGGTGTCAACCACTGAGGGGTCAATCTCGTTGAAAAATACTGTAGGTTCGAATCCTAAACCTGATGGCTCTTGATCGGATGACCATCAGGAAACCGCTTTCAATGTTCTCCTCGCATCAATACTGTGCATAGCAGGGCAGTGAGTGTGTCGGATACTTCAAGGTCTAGTGGCGCAAGCCGTGCAGGTTCGATCCCTGCCTTCTCCTTCGGGAGATGTGGCGGAATTGGCAGACGCGCTAGAGAAAATACCGGCGCCAAGATTCTCCCTGTTTTTTTCTAATGTCTACGCCTGAACAATGAACGGGCAGTGAGTGGTTGGGTTACTTCATTTGTCAACGATGGCAAGACCATCATCCATGTGGCTAACGTCACATAGATGGTGGGGGAAACCCCAACCGCAGCGTTCTCTCGTTCACTTTTATAGGACTTACGCAGTTGAACGTGTTTGCCCTGTAGTCATCGAAAGAGGACGTTTGAGGGGGCTTCCCCCTCAAAAAATGAATACCCCCTTCTCCCAGTGGGAGCGGGTACACGCCGAAGGCGGGTCGCAGGGGGATGAGGGCAACTGCGTAACCTCTAATTTATCAAGGTGAGTGCATCATGGGCTTTCTGAACCGCAAGAAGAAAAGGGCTGAGCGGGCGAACACGCATCTGAACTGGATGGGTGGTCCCTCTTACGACATCAACGACTCGCTGAAGCGCTTGCGCTATGCAGCCTCGTCATGCTTTTTTGGAGAGCCGATGTATTACCAGCGCGACAGTCAGGATAAGCGCCCGGCACGCAAGCGCCCGCCTGTGGCGCTGAGCGATGAGGACGTCACTCGGCTGCGCGAACTGCTCAACGCCATAGACCCCCGTGAATGGCGCGGCATGACTCCGGCTGAATTGATGGAATCAGCCATTGATGCGGCACTGGCGGCTGATCCCGAAGCAACGCTGAAGGAAGCCGTTCGCCTGCGTCAGGTGGATCACATCCGCACCACGCCTCAGGTCATCCTCGTTCGTGCCGCCAATCATCCGGCGGTGCGGGGGACGGGGTTGGTGCGGCGTTATGCGCCACAGATCATTGCCCGCGCTGATGAACCGGCTGTTGGACTGGCGTACCAGCGGGCGCTGTATGGCAAGCCGATCCCGAACGCGCTGAAGAAAGCCTGGCGCGATGCATTGGAAAAGGCGAATGAATACGCACTGGCAAAATATCGCCTTGAATCACGCACGGTGAAGTTGGTGGATGTTGCCAATCTGGTACATCCCAAGAGCGAGGCTGTGAACAAGCTGGTACGCGGCGAACTACGGCTCACCGATCAGACGTGGGAAGCGATCATCTCTGCGAAAGGCGCCTCGAAAGAAAGCTGGGAGCAGGCGCTGCCGCTGATGGGGCATATGGCGTTACTGCGCAATCTGCGGAATCTGCTCGAACAGGGGGTCGATCCGAAGGCGTTCAAGGATACCCTTATCAAAGGGGCTGCCGAGGGAAAGCAACTGCCGTTCCGCTACTACAGCGCCTATCGCGCTGTAGAGAAGATTGCGCCGCCTTCCGTGCTGGATGCTATCGAAGAATGCTTGAACTTGGCGCTGGGCAATCTGCCAACCTTTCCGGGGCGGGTGATGAGTCTGTGCGATAATAGCGGCTCTGCGCGGGGTACTACGACCTCATCTATGGGAAAAATGCAGATCAGCACCATTGCCAATCTGACGGCGATTCTCACAGCAATGCAGTCTGGGGAAGGCTATGTCGGCATCTTTGGCGACAAACTGGACATCATGGCTGTACGCAAGCGCAGTTCCCTGTTTGACCAACTCAAAGAGGTTGATAAGCGCGGCTCTGCTGTGGGAGGCGGCACCGAAAACGGGGTATGGCTGTTCTGGGATGAAGCCATTCGCACACGCCAACACTGGGACGTGGTGTTTATTTACTCGGACATGCAAGCTGGACATGGCGGACTTTACGGAACAGATCCGGGTGCATACAGCGACTTTATCTGGTCTGGTAAAGGTAATCGCTATATCGATGTGCCTAAGCTGATAGCTACCTATCGCCGCCAAGTGAATCCTCAGGTATTGGTCTTTCTGGTGCAGGTGGCGGGGTATCAGGATACGATTGTGCCTGAATTCTACGACAAGACCTACATTCTGGGCGGCTGGAGTGATGGTGTCCTGCGCTTTGCGGCGGAGATGGCAGGCTTGAACAATCTGCCGTCGGCAGAGCAAGAGTAAGCGATTGGAGGGGTTGAACAAGCCCCTTTTTCAACTCCTTCAACCCCCTTCATCCCCCGATATCATTTTCCCTGTCTACGGCGGAATAGGTAAACACAGTCCTTACCACATAGGAAGGGAATGAACGCGGGTTTTTGTGAAGCGGCTACCTCAATCTCTAAACATACGTTTAACGTTTAAGGGACTATCTGTAAATTAGGATGTGACATATGAGCGTACCCTCTTGGCAAAACGCATGTTGGCTTCTCAAAAGACGTTATTCCCCCTCTCTCGCTGTGTGGGAGAAGGGAAATCAGGTTTTTGAGGGGGATTCCCCCTCAAACTGTCCCTTTCAATGACTATAGGGGAAACATGTTCAACTACGTAACGTCTATATCTTGTTAGGGCTGAAAGATGAACAGCGGAAGTGGTTTCCAAGCCCCGGAGGGGTGGCTACCCTTAGCCCGCTGCTTTAGCGGCGGGCGATAGAGCGTCCCGACAGGAAGGACGTGTCGGCAGGAATCGGCGTGGACGCCCTCTAGGGCATCTCTACAGGGGCGGGGAACAAACCTCATCCTCCCTCGCCCCTTGTGGGCGATCTATACAACGCTAAGGCGAATGTGCCTCATTGGTTACTACCGTTACCGTTTGGGGATAAACTGATTTTCGGCAATGTACGCCTCAACCATCTCCGCAAGAAGGCGATTTCCCGATGAATCAAGGTGCGAATCGAACCCATAGTAGATCGTCTGGCCCCGCCGGATTGCCTCGCGGAAGGCGGGCAGCGTATCGAGGCACAACCACCCTCGCACCTCACACTCCGCCAGCAGGCGCTCCCGACTTATCGCCATCTGATCCAAGTAGGCTTGTCCCACTGCTTCAGTCAGGAACTCGGCGTAGGCTTCCTCTTTTGTGGGGATCACGACGATCAGCAGGCGTCCGCCCCATGCCTTTACAAGGTCTTGCCCCTCAGCCTGAGCCGCAATGCCACGCTCCCACCCATACTGTGTGCGCGGGTAGGCGTCAATGACCGTCGCATAGGGGTATTCGTTCGTATGGACAAGCAGCCGTCGCCCATTGACGAGAACGGTTTCATAATGTTTAAAGGGCGTCAGGCGGGGCGGTGGCGAAACATTCGCATTGATCAACTGCGCCAACGCCGAAAACTGCCCTAACCCGCTTGGTGGGGCAACGGGATCATCGGCGGGGGCACCGGGGAGTTCCCCCACCTCATCACGGATGCGGGCGAGGTCGTAATTGTCAGAAAGGTCGTTGTTGTACCATGCCCACACAACAAGCGCTGGTTTCCAGGGTGGGGCAAGTTCCTTCATCAGGTTCAGTTGGGCGGTTGTCCCTGTGCCAGGGATTGCCGCATTAAAAACGTTCCACCCGCCTTCTATATCCAGCGTTTCAACCCAACACTGCTCCCATGCCGTCCAGCAAAAGGTGAACGAATCCCCAAAGGTCAGAATGTCGAGCGCCCATTCGGGAGGGTCGCTGCGCAATCCGGCGCGGTGTCCCTCCCACGCGCTGATCGTGTTGAAGTTGAAGCGGGCGTCGCTCCAGCGCACAGGGTAATCGACCAAGCCAACGGGCAAACGCACTTGAAAATCACGGTCAATGGTGAAGGGCATCGGCGGGACGATGGGCGTCTCTGACCAGGGGACGCGCCGCACCCCTTGAATATCGCCCTGTACCTTTGGGGGAAGGTATTCAAAGGCAAGGCGTAGGGCAACTTCGATCAGTAGCCACGTGAAGGCAAGGCTGAACAACAAGGCGATCAGCCGCCCCCGCCACACGCGGCGGCGAGGGGGTGATTGGGTGACATCGTGACTCATAAAAATTTAGGTGACCTGTCTCATTGTTCCTCAGGCGATCTACCCTAGCGGACACCAACAGTGAAGCGCAGGAGCAAATCACCGTGTTCGTTGACCGCCCCGCTGATCGAGGCATCGCGCAGAAGCGTTGTGAGGGTGCGGTAGGTTTCATACTGGCGCCGTTGGTAGTCGTTAGGGGCAAGCAAGGCAAGGGCATCAAAGCGTGAGGTCAACTGCCCGGGCACAACATACCACCCCATGCCTGCCGTCGGAAGGGTGTATTGCCGCACCCGCCGCAGCGAGGCGGATTCCTCGGTGGGGGTTAGGACGCTCTCTACCGCTCCCCGCGACCCCATAACGAGGATCGCTTCGTCGGCAGCAAGGACAATTTCAAAGGGCGCACCGCCATAAAGAGGGACGACCTTGATCACCAACACCTCGGTATCTCTGATGTGCGTCCACGCCGAATCAATCAAAACATCCCTGACGCCAAGCAAGGTCAAGGTAATGCCCAGTTCGCTCTCTACCGTTCGCAAAAACTGACGGGCGCTGGCAGCATCGCTCACAGCGAACATCAGTCCGGCGTCAATGGTCACCCCGCCCGCATCGGAAAGGAAAAGGGCGTAGTCGCCCCTGATCCAGCCGGAGAGGTCGCGCTCGTAATCGAAACCGATCAGGTTGCTGAGGACGACATTGAAGGGGCGTTTCAGTCCCTCGATAAGCGCCGCATCCTCTGTGAACGACTGAAGGGTGAAGGTGCTGAGGATGTGTCCCGCCGCCTCCCAGAACGTTTCCGCGCTGGCGGCGAGGTCAGCCCCATGAATCACGGCGAAGGCGTTCCCCGGAACACGGGCAGCAAACTCAGGGATGAGCGCCCGTCCGCGCTGTGTGAAGGTGAAACCCAACGCCTTTAAGGGGGCAGTGTTTCCCACTGTGAAGATGGTATCCATCGTGATAGTGTCGGCATCCAAACTGGTGAACCCAACGCCTACATAGCCCGCCGCCCGCATCAAGGGCGTTAAAACCATGAGCGTATCCCATCGAAAGCCATAATAGGAGGCGTAGAACGACGAGCCGATACCTTGTTCGAGCCATGTGCGGGCGTTCGTAAAGACCACCGCTGTGTAATGTGGCAGCGGCATACGGCTGAGAGTTTTTTGGAAGTGCGGCGCATCCGCCAGCGAATTGGTGACGAGGGGGAGGCTTTCCAAGCCAATGTTTGTAGAGATAATCAGGCTGTCGTCTCGAATGGCGATTGCCGATGCGCTGAAGTTAGATATATCGCCCTGCGTAAACACTGTTTGAAAGGCGGTGTCTTCTGTCTTCTGCCACACGCCGTCCGCCTTCTGGAAAAACTGTTCCAGTGCGGCGGCTGCCCCTGCCCGATCACGAATCTGGAGGATAAAAACAGGCGCGTAAAAGGACGAAAAGCGGCTGCGGCGAAAATCCCGCGCCAAAAGGTTAATATCAGGGCGGATGAGTGCCGCCGCCCCCACATCGCCCAACCATGGACGGATGCTGGTGGCAAAGTCACCCCCGAAAAATCGCTGCCCAAACACATCCAAACTGGCAAGGAGGGCAATCATATCGCGGGTTGAAGGGGACACCGCATCGGCGGGCAGCCGCTCACGGAAGGTGGCGAGAATGGCATCAAGGCTGCCGAGGGTGGCATCGTCCAGACGGACGGCAGCGTAAAAAAAGGTGTTGGCAGGAAGAATCGCAGCCGGAACGAGCAGTGGATCAGCGGTGGGGGGTTGGGCGGCAGCGGGAGGGGTCATTCCTCCGAAGGTAAGAGCGATCAACAGGGCGACGAATCCTATCGGGCGTAGGAGGCAGAACATGAGCATATCCTCACTGGTGAACAAGGTGCTTGTCCCTAAGTACAAATAGATTGAAAACGCAGGATCGCAAGGAACATCGCATGAGTCCCAGTGCTAAAGCACCGGGCTGGAAGTAACCACCCCTTCGGGGCTTGAAAGACAAAAGAGACCTACCTTTGCCTTCTTTAAGCCTCAACGTGGCGGCTTCAGCCCCGCACCGTTTGACCAACTAGAAGTGCTTTAGAGCGCCCCTGTGACTACTGCTGTCAGCGCCTGATCCAAGCGCCGCCGCGCCGCCCCTGCCCCAATCAAGACGAGTATATCGGTCAGGTGCGGTCCGCCGCTGACGCCCGTCAGGGCGGCGCGAAGGGGCTGCATGATCGCCTTGCCACCGAGGTTGTGACTCGTTTTGAGTGCGGCACGCATCGTTTTGAAGATCGCTTCCGCCGTCTCTGGGCTTACAGCATCTTCTGCCGGAAGCGCCTCGCGTAGGGCATTGAGGGCAATTTCCGCCGCTGCTGATTGAAGGTGTTCGCGCACCTCGCCGTGATAATCAACGGGATCGATGAAGGCGAAGCGCGTTTTCTCAGCAACCTCCCCCACCGTGATCAACTCCTCTTTGACCGCCCCCAAAAGGCGATCCACCCAGCCCGAATCGTCCAAGCGCGGCGCGTCGGGGTATGCCACCTTCAGGTAAGGGAGCGCCCCCGCTGCCAGTTCAGCGGGGGGAAGGCGGCGAAGGTGCTGCTGGTTAAACCAATCCAAACGATCCACATCAAAGACGGCGGGGCTTAGGCTAAGGCGATCCAAGCTGAACGCCGCGCTGAGTTCGGCGGGGGTGAATAGTTCTTCCGTCGTGCCGGGATTCCAGCCCAAAAAGGCGAGGAAGTTCATCACCGCAGCGGGCATATAGCCCTTTTCGCGCAGGGTATCGATGCGCGTCATTTCAACGTACTTCGCGTACTCCTCATCTGCGCCTTGCCCATCATCCCGCTTCTTGATCTTTTTCCCCTGAAAGTCCGTCACAAGGGGGAGGTGAACCCAAACCGGCGCTTGCCAGCCAAAGGCGGCGTAAATCTGCTGGTGAATGGGCGTTGAGGGCAGCCACTCTTGCCCGCGCAGCACATGGGTAATCGCCATGCGCTGATCGTCCACGATCACGGCGAGGTGATAGGTGGGAAACTGGTCTGACTTCAGAATAACTGGATCACCGATCAGGGCGTTTTCAAAACGGGTATCGCCCCGCAGGTGATCCCGACAGATGGTGACGCCCTCAGTGGGCATTTTGAAGCGGATTACGCGCCCTTCGCCCGCGCCCAACCCGCGCTCTCGGCAGTGGTTGTCATATCGGGGGGGCTGACCGCGCTGCTGCTGCATCTTGCGCACGACATCCAGCCGTTCCGGGGTGCAATCGCAGTAATAGGCATGTCCCCGCGCCACCAAATTGCGGGCGGCGTCGCCATAGGCGGGAAGGTTTTCCGATTGAACGTAAGGCACTCCCCGTCCGCCGAGGTCGGGACCCTCGTCCCAGAGCAGACCGAGCCAGCGCATGGCGTCCATCAATTCAGCCTGTGCGCCCTCCACAAGCCGGGTTTGGTCGGTGTCCTCAATACGGAGGATGAACTGCCCGCCACTGTGCCGTGCCAAAAGCCAAGCGAACATGGCGGTACGGAGATTGCCGAGGTGGGTTTTTCCCGTTGGGCTAGGGGCGTAACGAGTGCGGGCGGGTGAATCAGTCATAACCTTACTTTCTCGGATCATCGTCGGGGCGGGCAAAGTACATTTTCCCCGCTGAGGTCTGAATCATGCGTTGAATGATGACATCAATGGTGCGATCAAGGTAACGTCGCCCCTGATCGACAACGACCATCGTCCCATCATCCAGGTAGCCTACCCCTTGCCCCGGTTCTTTCCCCTCTGAGGCAATTTGGATGGTGATCACTTCGTTGGGCAGCAGCGAGGCTTTCACGGCGTTGGCAAGGTCGTTCACGTTCAGAACATGGACACCCTGCAATTGAGCGATGCGGTTCAGCGTGTGGTCGGTGGTCAAAAGGTAGGCGCTCATCTGCTTGGCAAGGGCAATCAGCTTATGATCCACCTCTTTCACGCCTTCCACATCCATTTCCGTGACATAGACCGGGGCGAGGCTTTCCTTCTTCATCGTCTCAATGATTTCCAAGCCGCGCTTGCCACGTGCGCGGCGCTTGGCGTCGCTTTCATCGGCAATGTGCTGTATCTCGTGAAGGACGAACGTCGGGATAATGATTTGCCCGCTCAGGAAACCCGTTTTGCTAATGTCAAGGATGCGCCCATCAATGATGGCGCTGCTGTCCATGAGGATCACGCTCTCGTTAAAGGTTGGGTCGGCGGGGAACGCTGGATCGCGCACGGGGTAAGGGGAGCGTTCTTCTGCACGGATAATTCCCCGCGCTAGGGCGAACAACTCACGGGCGCGATAGCCAAAGACCGTCACCCCCAAATAGGCGGCGAGGATAGCAACGACGGCGGGCAGCCATTCGCTCCAGGGTTTGGGGAGCAAGCCGAGGGGGACGGAGAAAAGCGCCGCCACTATCAAGCCAACCACCAACCCAATCAGCGAAGTGACGAGGATTTCGGCAGGCATTTCAAGGACAATGCGCCGTGCCAGACGCGCAGGGCGTGTGGTGAGATAAGGTGTCAAAATCAAGCCCGTCAGCGAACCGGTTAAGCCGAAGATGAGCGCATAGGTTTCGACGGACAGCGGAGGAATGGCAATGCCCGCACCAATCCGCGCCCCAATTAGGGTGAAGATCAGCATCCCAATAAGACGCAGCCCCAATTCAGAGGTCATGATTCTGTGTCCGTAATGTCATGTGGATATATCCTGATGGCGGTCAGCCCTTCAGGGGGAAAGATGTGCAGTCTCACCGCACCATTGTCGCACGGAGCAAGGCGGGAGTCAACGTGAAGGGGCGCAAAGGGGAGAATTCTTCACCTTCACTTAAGAGCAGTATCGTCCCCAAAACGCCCTAGCCAAAACGAGGTATGCTCATCACGTTCGGTAAGCGCGACAACATAACGGTTAAACCCCTATAAGGACATTCGCTTGTGTTCATCACCTTTGAAGGACCCGAAGGCGGCGGCAAAACGACACAGATTGCCTACCTTGCCGATTGGCTGAGGGCAGAAGGATTTCGTGTTCTTCACACCCGCGAACCGGGTGGCACAGACATTGGCAATCAAGTGCGGCGGGTGCTGTTGACGCCCGGCAACGCGATGAGCGCCGCCTGTGAATTTCTACTCTATTCGGCGTCCCGCGCCCAATTGGTGAACGAAATGATCCGTCCGGCACTGGCAGCAGGGGAGATTGTCCTCTGTGATCGCTATGCCGACAGCACGCTTGCCTATCAAGGCTATGGGCGCGGGCTTGATTTGTCTGCGCTGCGGACGATCACCGCCTTTGCGACGGGCGGTTTGCAGCCCGATCTGACGATCTACCTTGATATTGATCCGGCGGCGGGCTTGGCACGCCGTGCCACCAGCAGCAAGGGCTTGGATCGTCTAGACGCCGAGTCGCTGGACTTTCACCACCGTGTGCGGGAAGGCTACATGACGCTGATGGCTGAAACACCGGAACGCTGGACGCGCATCGACGCCGATCAGCCGTTGGCGGGCGTGCAGGGGATGGTGATCCATATCGTGCGGGAGCGCTTGGCGCGGCGCGGCTTGCTCAGGTTGTAACGTCGCATTGCGCCCGCCGCGAAAAGGCTTGTTTGGGAACTACGTCAGTAAAGGGGTATGGGCAAAATTGGGTCTACCGAGGGGGCGGTTAAACCAAATGCCGAGGTTGACGGCGGCAACTTTAGTAGCGATGCGGACATATAGACCGAGATAGGTGTGTGCGTTGACGGATTTGAGACCGAAAACGGTATAAAAAGGGAAGATGTGCTGACCTTCCCTTTCTATGCCTTGCCTTAGCTGTTCTGCGTAGAACGCCTTTCGTTTATACCGACCCAATCGTTTTTACTGTTCCGCATCAGTTCAGATTCTCAAATAGTCCTGCCGCGCCCTGACCGCCACCGATGCACATTGTCACAACGCCATAACGCGCCTTCCGGCGTGCCATCTCATTCATGATCTGGACGGTCAGTTTTGCGCCTGTACAGCCGAGCGGATGCCCTAGCGCAATTGCCCCACCGTTCACATTTACCTTTTCAGGGTCAAGCTCTAAGGTGCGGATCACGGCAAGGGCTTGGGCGGCGAACGCCTCGTTCAACTCGAACAGATCGATATCTTGCAAGGCAACCCCTGTCCGTTGGAGCAGTTTCGGCAACGCCTTGATCGGACCCACACCCATTACTTCGGGGCGGACGCCCGACGCCGCAAAGCCGACAAACCGCGCCAAGGGCTTCAAGCCGAGTTTCGCTGCCATGCTCCCTTCCATGATCAGCAGCGCCGCCGCCCCATCGCTGAGCGGCGAACTGTTCCCCGCCGTCACCGTCCCACCCTCTTTGAAGACGGGTTTCAGCTTTGCCAGCCCGTCTACCGTCGTCTCACGGCGGAGGTGTTCATCAGTGTCGAAGGTGATCGTCGTTTTCTCTGGCTTACCATTGGCGCTCATTGTCACCTCATCAAAGGTGATTGGGGTGATTTCCCCCTTGAATTTGCCCGAATCATAGGCAGCGGCTGCCTTTTTGTGGCTCTGGTAGGCAAATTCATCCTGATCGGCGCGGTTGACATTCCATTCCGCCGCCACACGCTCTGCTGTCAGCCCCATACCCATGTAGGATTCGGGCATCGTCTCAACCATCGTCGGGTTCGGGCTGATGCGAAAGCCTGTCATGGGGACAAGGCTCATCGTCTCTGCCCCACCGGCAATGATTACATCGGCGCCGCCAGCGATGATCCGTTCGGCAGCGGTGGCAATCGTCTGCAAGCCGCTGGCGCAAAAACGATTCACCGTTTGGGCGGGAATATCCACCGGCAAGCCCGCCAGCAGCCCAATGATCCGCGCCATATTCAGCCCTTGCGAGCCTTCCGGCATGGCGCAGCCAATGATAATGTCATCAATCAGCGCCGGGTCAAGTTTCCCTTCGACATGCCTCAACACATCTTGGATCACAGCCGCTGCCATGTCATCCGAGCGGAGGTTTTGGGTCGTCCCTTTTTTTGCTTTGCCAACGGCGGTACGCGCCCCGGCAACGATCACAGCGTCACGAGTCATAACCTGGTTGCTCCTTAATTCCGCAGTGGCTTGTTCGTTTGCAACATGTGTTGGATGCGCTCAATTGTCTTTGGCTCGCCCATCAGACTCATGAACACTTCGCGCTCCAGATCGAGGAAGTACTGTTCATCGACCCATGTCGGGGCGGTGAGATCACCACCACAGAGGGCATAGGCAAGTTTTCCGGCGATCTTCGCATCGTGGGCGCTGGCGTAACCTGCCTCCCGTAGGGAGTAAACGCCTAATTGGAGCGCCGCCTTTGCATCGCGTCCGGCGGCGTAAAGTTTAGCGCGGGCGGGCGGGGCGTAGCCAGAAGCAACCATCTGCAACACGGTCTTTTTTGCCTCGGCAATCTGGTGATCCTTGTTCATCACGATGCGATCCGATGCACTAAGGAACCCCATAGCACGGGCATCCATGGCGCTGGTGCTGATTTTGGCAAGGGCAATCGTCTCAAACGCCTTTTGGAGCGGGGGAATGGGATCGGCATTGGGGATGCTCATAGCGGGGGTAATCACCCGGCGCACCATCTCTTTTGTGCCACCCCATGCCGGAATCACGCCAACACCGAACTCCACCAAGCCGATGTACAACTCAGCATGGGCGACAATGCGCGAACCGTGCATGGTCGATTCGCACCCCCCACCAACGGCAATGTTAAACGGCGCGGTGACAATCGGTTTCGGGGAGTAACGCATCTTCATGAAGGTGTCTTGTCCGGCGGTGAGCATCTGCTCAACCTGATCCCACTGCCCGCCCATGGCGCCCATCATGAGGACAAAGAGATTCGCCCCGGCGGAGAAATAATCACCCTGATTGCCAACGACCATCCCCTCAAAATCGCGTTCGAGGCGGTCATAGGCAACGTGGAACATGCGGAAAATATCTTCATCAAGGGCGTTCGCTTTGGTATGGTATTCCAACAGCAGCACCCCATCCCCAAGATCGTGGAGGCTTGCCCCACTGTTGCGCTCAATCTCTTTGCCGTTCGCCCGCAGCGACGGAATACTGATCGCCTTGGGGTCGCCCGTCACACGGGTATAGCCTTTCCTTTGTGGGTTATACATGCCGACCACCGTCCCATCGGCGGCACGCTGATAGAACGTATCGCACCCCCCCGCCAACATGCCGATCACCCATTCGGCTACCTTGTAGCCATCGGTAGCCATGCGGTTGACCGTCTCGCGCACGCCGAGGGCATCCCAAATCTCGAAGGGTCCCATCTCATGGGCAAAGCCCCATTTGTTGGCATTGTCGATGCTCAGAATATCATCAGCGATCTCACCGATCATTTGAGAGGCATAGCTGAGGTAAAAGGCATGGATGTGCCAAAGGTATTGGGCGGCGCGATCTGTCTCGCCAAGCAGTGCCTTCAGCCGTGCGCCGGTATCTTCAATCTTGCGGTGCTTGCCAACGCTTTCAAACTTTGCCTTCAGCGGCGAAACATACTCAAGGCTTTTCAAGTCTAGCGCCCAAAATTCCTTCTCGCCGGATGCGCCAGTGACCTTTTTATAGAAGCCCTGCCCGGTTTTATCGCCGAGGAAATTGTTCTTGAGCAAGAACTGCGTCGCCCCCTCAATGATTGGGTCTTTCAAGACCTCTCGATAGGGGTCGGTGGGGATCGCCGGATAGAGGTTTGTTGCCACATGCGCCAGAACATCCACCCCCACCACATCGGCAAGGCGAAACGTCCCCGTCTTGGGACGCCCGATGAGCGGTCCGGTTAGGCTGTCGATCTCCTCAACGGTATAGGCGTTTTGGGCGGCGTAGTTCATGCCAAACCCGCCCGCAATGCTGATGAAGCGGTTGGCGATGAAGTTCGGCGTGTCTTTGCAGATGACGACCCCTTTACCTAACACCGCTTCGGCAAAGTGGGTCATAAAAGTGACGAGGGCGGGGTCTGTGTCTGTGCCGGGGATGAGTTCCAAAAGTTTGAGATGGCGAGGGGGATTGAAAAAGTGCGTCCCCAAAAAGTGCTGCCGAAACGCCGCCCCGTTTGCGCTGCAAATGGCGTTTACGGAAAGCCCTGATGTATTTGTGCTGATGATCATCCCCGGACGGTGAATCGCCTCCAAGCGTTTCATGAGGTCTTGCTTCACATCCAGACGCTCTACGATCACTTCAACAATCCAATCGCAATCGCGCAGCCGTTCGAGGTCATCCTCGGTGTTGCCAATGGTCAGAAGGTTGAGATCATCGTCTTGGAAAATTGCCGGAATACGGCTTGCCTTCAGCTTGGCGAGGTTGCCAGCGGGAATGGCATTGCGCTTGGTGGGGGAATCACCGGGTTTGGTGTCTTTGGGAGGAATATCGAGCAACACGACGGGGATTCCGACGCCCGCTAAAAGCGTAGCAATCCCACCGCCCATCGTCCCTGACCCAATGACGCCCGCCTTGCGGATGTGATAGGACATGCGGCGCAATCTCCTTTTTCAGAAAAAGTCTAATATAATTGAACGTTCGTTTGATTATACTATGGGGTGAGGGTAAAAACAACAAAAATACGTCTGAGGTGGATAGGCGTTATGGGCTTGCCCCATTTCCCTAACCCCCTCAAGCTGCCCTTAAATTATCCCCCCGTACAATGTCAAGGGGTGGGGTCTATGTGTCGCCTACTCCCAATTCACCCCGCAGACCAAGACCAATTCCCCATCGCCCCACATCCATTCGCCGTTTGCTCCATCGGGGCGAAGAGGATTGCCGCCGTCGGGGTGGGAGTCCGCGAAGGGAGTAGCCGTTGAGGTTTTCGGTGGGCTTGGGATTGCTGTGGCAGCGATATCGCTGATTAATATTCCTAGAAGTCATTTCAAAATTCGGTCAAGGCATCAAAGAATGACGGCGACGAGACAAAAGGCGCGGTAGATATGCAGACGACGGTCATAACGCACCGCCAAACGACGCCAGTTATCTATTATCTATCCAACCAAAGTTGGTGTTTTTGAAATAGGTTCTAGGGAAAGAGTTTACTCGCTGCGGGGTGTTTTGGGGGTGATTTTATCAAGAATAGCATCGGAATTGCCCCAATAGGTTTTAATGAATTCGAACATCAATTCCATATCATCCGCCTCAAAATGAAGTAAATTTCCTGTGGTGACTTCCATGGTAAGCGACATACGTTTTGAGTTCACCCTTGTTGGTTGAGCAAGCAAATCATTGAAAATTTCAAGGATGAGGTCTTTTCCCATGATGGCTCGCCCTTCAACAAGGCGTGGAAAGTAAAGCCATGTGCTAGCAATATCGGCTAATTGCCCGCTTTGTTTCAGGATCATTAGCGCACGTTGCATGTCTTCTGATCGTGGTAGCCGTTTACGAATCAACCGTGCATCAAAGACAAATGGCGGGAGATTGAGAGTTGCTAAAACTTCGTTGATCGGGTTTTGCAAGGTGCTATAGATTTCTTCATCTGTGGCGACTAATGCGCTATGCACACCGCCTTCAGAGCGGAACATGACGGCAACACCCTCTGTCCAATAGCCTGCCAAAACTGCCGCTGCTCCGCGCACCGTGGGATATTTCTTGCAATCTCTCGTAATTGCAAGATCCATGCGCCTTTATCATTGTGGTGGCGTGCATCTTTTAGCCATTTGCTTTCCACAATCGCAATTGGTTCTTCAAAACCACGTTGTGTGATTACACCATCAATTTGCCGAACTGTTCCGCCCGCCATCTTTAACCGACTGAGCGCGTCTCCGCTTTCCAGAAGTACGTAATTGGGGTGGCGATCTGCGAGTGCCATTTGAATCGTTTGAAATACATGGTCAGCAAAAGCATCGCCAATGAGTTGCCCAAATTTACTTGCGGCTCCATGTGATTCAAGGGAGGTTCGTTTTGCTTGACGCTTCCCCATAAAACCCTACTTTCGCAAAATAATGACACCTTCGCGCAACGGTACAGAATGGCGCTGCGGGTTTGCTTGCCATTTTGTACCACGCGCACGAAAGGTTTGATATACAAAGGATTGAAAACCCAATGAACACCCCAGCTGCCCAAGCCATTCATCGGTGTGAACATGTACTCCATAGGGAGCAGAGTCACCCAATACCATATAAAAAGCACCGCCGGGCTTCAGCACCCGATAGGTTTCCTGCATAACGGCAAGAAGATCATTAAAGTAAAGGGCAACCATGAGGTCGTAGTCTTTTTTACCGCCCTTTTTCAGGCGCATAACAGAAAGTTCGCGCACCGATTGCTGAATTTTCTGGTAAAGCATTGGTGAAAGAGCGCGAATATCGGCGCTGAGGGCGGTCTCTACATCATGTTGACGACGGACAACCTGTGTTGTAGCGGCAACAATTAAACGATCTCGAAAGGTGTGGGTAATGTCTGCCCATGATTTCGCAATCCCCCAAAAATAAACTTCAAGACGGGTGCGATCTGCGTAGTCGTAATTGTTCAAATAGGGAGGCGAGGTCAAAGCAAGGTTAATCTGGGCGTCGGAGAGTGTTTGTCTAACACGGGAATCGCCAAGGATATTATGAAGTTCAGTATTGTTTGGAACATGTTGTGCCGCATGGTGTAAATCGCGTACCATTTCCAACACAGTTTGCCCAAACAATTTGAGGGCATCTTTGGGTGGTTTGTCGCCTTTATTTTTTCGCGGCGCAATGTAGGGCCACCCCGTTCCGGCAGCCGCGGAACTCCTCAAAACATCTGTCAACGCCAATTTACACAAATCACGTAAGATCGGGGAGGCTAACTCGCCAACAAATTCTCGTAACACATAGAGCGTTTTGAGATCATCGGGATGGTAGCACTTGTAAATGAGTTCAGGAAAAATCCCCTCTACACGGGCATTGGGTGTTTCTTTAATGACGAAGGCTTGGGCATCCCGTAGGATGTGTCGAATTTGTTGATCTAATGCTACCCACTCGTAATTGCGCTGTAATTTGACGCTGGCAACCCAATGGACAAAGCTATGCGCTTCCACGCCATATCCATTGATTCCAGCTTGTTCAGCACAAAGAAGGGTTGTTCCGGTTCCAGAAAACGGATCATAAACCCACTCGCCGGCGGTGACACCCTCACGCCGGAAAATCTCATCGACAAACCGATAGGAATACCCGGCTGGATAGCGAAACCAGCGGTGAATTGGCGCACGCTGGCTATCCTTAAACGTTCCGAAATCGGCGAGTTCTGAGGCAGTCGTTTGCTCTTGTGGGAAAAGATCAAGTTGTTGGGAAGGTTTCATATTCACTCCCCCCGCACAGCAACGACGATCACCTGCTCGGCGTCGGGATGGGCATCATACGCCTCTAAGCGCTCGTATTCGGGCGTGACGATCCGCACAGTCTTGAAGCCGCAGCTTTCGGCAAGGCGGATCACCCCCTGTACCGGGTAGCCGCGCAAGGTATGGGTTTCTTCCGCCCGCACCCACCCTGATCCTCCCATCGTAAAAATGGTGTAGCGCGTCGTGAGCGTCAATGTCTCATGGTTAAAGCCGTTCCGCGAGAGGATCAAATGCCGCGCCGGATCGTCGCTGACGATTCGATCCCCTTCGCCCGCTCGCACCAAGCCCAAGATCGTTCGTAGGTCAAAGAGGAACAATTTCCCCGGCATCAGCGCGGCATGGGCGGCGCGAAAAATACGTTCCAGTTCCTTCAAAGACGGCGCGTAGTTCAGAGAACTGCCGATACAGGTGACCATCTCATAGGGAGTGGTGGTAGTGAACGTGCGCATATCGCCCTGATCAAAATCGGCGCTGTAGCCGCCCGTTTCCGCCCCAGCTTGGGCGCGGCGCACCATCGGGGCGGAGAGGTCAATTCCCCGCACACGCAAGCCACGTCCGGCAAACCAACAGGCAAGATCACCCGTCCCACAGGCAATATCCAGCAGAGTCTTTCCTGTCCATTCCAAATCAAAGGCAAGGTCAATCAGTTTCGGGGCAATCTGCAAACTGTACTCAGCAAAGCCGCCCGCCTGATAAACGCTGGAGAGGGCGGCATAGGGTTCAACGGTAAAGGTCGTATCAGGCATGATGTTTGTCCCTATTCTCCCGTTTCTCCAGTTTGCGCACGGGCAAGGACGCGCTCCGCTGCCCGCAGCATCGGCATATCGACCATTTTTCCATCAAGGGCAAAGACGCCCGCACCGGCTTCCTGATTAGCATGGAAGGCATCCACCAAGCGCTGCGCTTTCGCCACCTCCTCAGCAGAAGGGGTGAAGGCGCTGAGGATGGGGGCGATCTGTTTAGGATGAATGGCGAGTTTCCCGCTGTAACCCATGCCTGCTGCAAGGCGGCAATCTTCGGTTAGGGCGTCCATGTCGTTTAGATCGGCAAAGATTGTGTCAATGGCTTGCAGATCGTAGGCGGCGGCATGGGCGACAACCGCACTGCGGGCATAGAAAACCTCCCATCCGGCTTTTGTCCGCGCTGCGCCGATGCTCCCTACGTAATCTTCCGCCCCAAACATGAGTCCGTCCAAACGCGAATCGCTGGCGGCAATCTCTTTCAGATTCACAATGCCAAGCGCCGTCTCCACAAAGACCAAAATACGGATCGTCCCCACCGCGATCCCTGAATATTTCTCGTGTTGGCGGATGAGCAGACTCACCTCGCGCACATCATCGGCACTATCCACCTTAGGAATGATGATCCCATCGGGGTTGAAGGGCAAGACAGACAACAAATCGTCACGCCCGAAAGGGGAATCCAGCGGGTTGATGCGCACGAGGCGCTCGCCCCAACCAAAATTGACCGTCCGAAACGCCTCATGAATCGTCGCCCGCGCCGCCTGTTTTCGGTTGAGCGCCACGCCATCTTCCATATCGAGGATCAAACTGTCCGCACCGAGTGTTGCCCCTTTTTGAATTTTCTTCAGATCGTCGCCCGGTGTGAACAGCAGCGCCCGCCGCACCCGATTCGTGATTTGTCGTTCAGTCATCGCTTATTCTCGTTCCTCGTCTACTAGACGTTTTTTAAACATGACGGTGCGTTCCAATTCGACCACAACCACGCCATGTTGATTCTTGCCGAGATGCTTCAGTCGGACAAGCCCGCGATCCGACTTGGAGGTCGATTCGCGCATTTCTAAAACCTCTGTTTCAACGTAGATGGTGTCGCCATGATAGACCGGCTGTGGGTGCAGGACGCGCTCATAACCGAGGTTGGCAATGATTGTCCCCTCCGTCAGATCGGCAACGGTCAAGCCGACGACCAAGCCCATGGTGAAAATACCATTTACGATCCGCTGCCCAAAGGTCGTCTCGGCGGCGAAATGTTCGTTGATATGAAGGGGTTGGGTGTTCATGGTGAGGGCGCAGAATAAGATGTTGTCCATCTCGGTGATGGTGCGCCCGTTCGTGTGGCGCACACGCATTCCGACACTGAATTCATCGTAATATTTGCCGGGCATCGATTCATCATCTCCCAAAAAATGAGGGGTTTTGTGTGCAAGCTGCAACTATAGCGGCTATGATCCATGTATAGCCATGTAGTCTACGTTACTTTTTATACCCTGTACACAGGTGAGGAATTCGACGATGAGTGTATCAAGTCTGCTGAGTTTTGTCGCTCTTGGTGGGTTGGTTTTGCTCCTTGCTGGGGCGGGAATCGCCGTCAGCAATATGAGCCAGAATAAATCGGGACGGGGTGGTTGGGCATTGGCAGGAATTGGGGCGGTGATCGCCGCTTTAGGCTTTATTGCTAGTTCCGGCGTGGTGATTGTTGGGGCGACCCAAGTTGCCGTTGTCTTTCAATCCGTCGGGGGCGACCCTGCTAATGGCAACCTTTGGGAAGTACCTCTCGGTCCGGGGCTTCACATCATCCCTCCGGTCATTAACGAACCGATCATTTACGATACGAGCGTGCAGAACTACACAATGTCCCACATCAGTAATGAAGGGCAGCGGTCTGGGGACGGTGCCGTCCAAGCGCGTACCCGCGATGGGCAGCAGGTCGATATTGATGTCTCCGTTCTCTATTCCATCGATCCAGCATTGGCGAACATTGTTCACCGCAAGTTTCAGAACCGCTATCAAGATGCGCTGATTCGCCCTACCATCCGTTCTGCGGTGCGGGAGAAAATCGCTTCCTACAGCGTGAATGATCTCTATGGAACAACCGGTATTGATGTGGCTGGCGTTCCTTCCAAACTCCCTGAAGCGCAGGCACAGCTTGAGGAACAACTCTCGCGCATTTTCATGGACAACGGCTTACGCTTGCAAGACTTCCTGATCCGTGAAATCACCTTTAGCGAGGAATTCATCCGGGCAGTAGAAGCGAAGGTTGTTGCCGAGCAGCAAGCGGAACAAGCAAAGCAAGAAGCGATCCGCGTTCGGACGATTGCTGAGGGCGAAGCAGATGCCGCTGAAACACGGGCGCGTGGCGCGGCAAACGCCGTTATTGAGAAGGCACGTGGTGACGCTGAATCGATTCGGGTGAACGCCAAAGCCGAGGCAGAGGCGCTCGCCCTGATCAACGAACAATTGAGCAAGAACCCCATTTTGGTACAGTGGCGCTATATCGAAAAGCTCTCTCCCAATGTGAGTTTGGTGCTGCTGCCAAGCAACAGTCCCTTCCTGTTTGATCTAGAGACGCTGCGGAATACCGTTGGTACAGGGGGAAATTAACCTACAAGTCATTTCAAAACCCTGCCTCTTGCCCCGCCCCTACAGGGAGCTGAGGAGAGGACATGTTTTCAAGTAAACCTTATGCCTGGGATAAAGGGTAATCCTAGACATAAGGTTTGGCGTTGAACAACTTGCACGAAGTAGCGCAAGCCTTCCCGAAACAAGCTCCAGAGGCGCCGGAACGAACCGTCGGGATGACGAACGAGCGGTTGGGCGATGCCAGCAGCAACGGCTTGGCTGCCGAGGGCGACCATCCACGTGTAGGCAATGACCAACAGAACCAGCCGGTTGGCGATATGATGCTTCCAGCAGGGCGCGAATCATCTCCACTTGTCCTTCGGCAAAAAAGGCTGTCAGGTCGAGCGCTTTATTAGCGAGCCAGCGGCGAAAGCGCCGCGCCGTACTCTCTACCTGTTCCCCGCAACTCACCGCCCGCGCAATCGCTCCTTGCTGACAGCTCTCCGCTTGAATCACCCCATAGCTAAACAGGCTTACATTTTGCTGCTGCCAACCATTGAAACACGGTAGATGGGCTGACAAGTGCTGCTCTAATTGGTACAGTAGTTTGTAGTTCATCGTTCCTCACTGGGTTTCTTGGTCGATTTCCAGTTTGAACGATGAACTCCCTATTTTTCAACCCTCCTTCCAAACATGTCCTCTCCTCAGCCGTAAACGGAGAAGGGGCAAGGGGCGGGGTTGTTCGGTCAGCCTATCTCTATGTAGCTGTGTAGATGCCTTTCAAGCCCCGAAGGGGTGGCTGCTTTCAGCCCGCCGCTTTAAGGCTTGTCCGGGAACGGGTAGACAGTCAGAAAGATTTCTAAAAGAATCCCTATCCCCTGCCTCCTTTCCCCGTACACAGGGAAAGGGGAGAAATGCTGCGGGCGAGGGGGTGAGAGGAAAGCCCTCTCAAAAAATGAATTCCCCCTCAAGATCGTCAAGCGGCGCATAGAGAGCAATATCTGCATCGAAATAGATCAGCTTGGGGAAACCGTAAGCGGCAAAGAAAAACTTTAGCGTGCTGGCTTTTAACGCCGCTGCCAGTTCAACCACCGTGTATTTGAAGGTGAAATCATCCCAATGGGGAATCCCCAAATCCTCGGTGTGAACGACGCGCTCAAAGGGCGAGGTCTCAAGCGCCATGCCGTTTCCCCCGATCAGGCATAAAAATGCCTGCCCATCGGGGCGCTGTGCGCGGTATGAATAGGCGAGGGTGCGTGCTGTCCCACATAACTCGGTGTAGCGATGGTGGCTATAGGGATCATCGGATTAATCGGGACTCATCGGATGAAAGGCATACCCCTGAGCGCTTAGCTGTTGCAATAGGACAGCCAGCGCCGCAGTGGTTTGCGCACGATCCCCCCCACCCTGATGGAGTAAGATGATTCCCCCCGGATGGGCGTTTTGGATTGTATAGGCGGCAATCTGCGCGGCATCGGCTTGCCGCCAATCGTGCGGGTCTACCCAATGATTGATTCCCCCCACCGGAAAGTGTTTGAGGCTATCGCTGCGGAGGGCGTGTCCCTTAGCAATGATGCGCTGTTGAAGGCGCTCCAATTCAGAGGGCGTTTCGTCCCCCCGCAGCAGGAAGGTTGCCTGTGCCTGATAGATCTGCAAAAGCTCAAGGATGGGCGCAGTAAAGGGGCTTTCCCCGCCCGCAAAGACAAGGTAAAGGATCGGCTTGCCATCGGGTGTGGTGATCGGCAGTGGGCTGGAATCGCCGCTTTCTCCGTCTGGTGGGGCGGCGGGGGAAGGCGTTTTTTTCAGCGCGGCGTAGGTTGCTCTATCCACGACGCCCGTTACAGGAAGCCCTTGTGATTGTTGAAAGCGACTCACCGCACGGCTTGTACTTTCGGTGTAATACCCACGATCTTCCGGGGCAAGGGCGAAGGCGAGCCACCCCAAACCGCTTAAGCGATCTTGCAGAATGCCTACGGCAGTGTTCATATCCCCTGCGCCAAGCGTAAACTGCAAGCCATCCTCGCCATAAAGGGTTTTGTCGTACTCAATGGGTGTCAGGAAGCCATCGGTCACATCAAAAGTGAGCGCAAGAGGGTTGGTCAGGGGGGCAGAGGGGACGTTTAATGCGCCTTTGCCGCCCTCTAGGCGATGGGTCAACACAACAAAGAGCCTTGTGTCGGTGGCGTACCATGTCCCTTCCTCAAGGGTGTTCTGGGCAGCGCTGTCCTCCCGTTTGGCAAGGGGGGTTATCGCCAACTGTGCTGAACCATCCACCCGCAGCGAGAGCGCATAGCGAAGGGCGACCTCCCCCCCCGCATCGGAAGGGCGATCCAAGAGGTACAGCCCGCTGAAGGATTGTGTCCCAAGCGGGGTGGTATAGGGCGGAGGGACAACAAGTTTCTGCCCAACATAAATGATGTTTTCATCGCTCAGACAGTTTGCCGCTGCCAGTGCCGCCGTTGTGATTCCATAGCGTCCGGCAATCAGCGAGAGGGCATCCCCCGCTTGAACTGTGTAGATCGTCCAATCTGTGCGGGGCTGGCATTGGGCAGCGGCGGGGATGGGCATGGCTAAAGCAGAGACAAGGAAGAAGAACAAGGCAGCCAGATGACCACAGGTGTTCATCGTTTTAACGCCGCCTGTATTTTCGCGCTGGTCAATTCGCGGAGCGTATCAGTGGCAACCCATCGCGCCGCCTTCGCCGCACCGCTTGATCCTTTGGGATGATCGGTGAGGAGTGCCTCGGCGGTTTGGATCGCCTTCGCGTTCAACGCCCGATTTCGCTTCCCAATCCCACGCAATGCCCAATTGATCGCCTTCTTGACGAAGTTTCGCTCATCATCCGCCTTCGCCCGAATCAGGGTGAGGTAATGCTCAAAGAGCGAGTCCGGCACTTTTTTGTCGTGGGTGGCGGTGGCGGCAATCAAAACGAACCCCGCCCGTTTGACGAATTCTTTGCTGCGCTCGCACCATGCCTCAACCTTTGCCTGACGGTGGGGCGTTCGCACATAAAGATTGGCGCAGCACTGATCGCAAATATCCCACGAATCAAACGATTCCGTCCAGCGATCCATCTCTGCGGAAGTCAGTTTGTTGGGGTCGGCAAGGACGCTGGCAAGGATGCGCCCTTCGTGAATGCCGGATTCCCATAGGCGGAGGGCAAGGGCGTGCTGAGCAGGGAGTTTGGCGCGTTTGATCGCCGCCGCCAACGCACGAAGCGTTACCATTGAGATGCCCAGTTGGGTCGTTTGGGGGGTGATCCCAAAGCGGCGCTGTCCGGCAACATTGGCGGGGTTATACGCCGCCCGCAGGTGGGCGATGATCGACTCGTAATCGAGAGGTGGGTTGGCTGGTTGGGACATGGTGAACTTATCCCTTCTATGGCTCGCTTTTTGGGGGGGAGGCGCTTTCTATGGTGTTGAAATCCGCGTTGCAGTGGATGTTGGGGGAGGCGTTGGCAAACCAAAATTTTCCTCTGTCAGGTACGGAGCAACCTCGCGGGGGAGTGGATCGCGGGGGACTGCTGCTCGCCATACATCGCTGTGTTGGGTGACATAGGCAGAGGCTATTTTTTGCGTTTGCCAACGGCTAAAGGCGCGGTCTGCCGCTTTGTCGAGTTCCTCCGGTTGAGGGATGTCCAACTGCCGATCCGTAATCTGGACAACCTCCCATCCGGCTGCCGTCTCAAGCGGACCAAAGAGCGTTTCTGCCCCGCCCGCCTGAACCGCCCGCGCCACTTCTGGGGCAAAGACTTCCACCCCAACGCGCCCTAATTCCCCGCCAAGTCCGCCCCCCGTCGTCAACGAATACTGACAAACAAGCGATCCAAAGTCCTCGCCGCCTTGGGCGCGTTTCAGAATATCCGCCGCCACGTTTTCGCCGCTGACGGTGATCACCGCCGCCCGAATTTGCGCGTCGCCATCAGCATTTGTCCGTTTCTCGGTGATGTGATAGACCTGCCAACCGAGTGGCGTTTGGAAAACCCCCACCGCTGCGCCAACCTCAGCGCCGAAAAGCCGCTCCGCACCGGGAAAAGTAAGCACGGCACGGGTGAGAAAGCCCGTATCGCCGCCTGTTCCACGCGCTGCCGCATCAATCGAATAACGGCAGGCTGCCGCCCGGAAATCGCCACCGGTCTTGATCAGATCAAGCGCAGCGCGGGCGTCCGATTCACTGCGGGCGATGATTCGTTTGGCATTGAAGCTCTCTAAGCGTGGCGTCTCGCCCAGTTCACGGACGATGATCGGTTTGAGCATCGTCGCCATGACGAACGACTCGGCAACGCTGTCGATCTGCTTGACTGTCAGACCGCTGTAGCGTACCGCCTCAGCGCGGTAGGCGGCAAGCGGCGCTTGGACGGACTCGGCGGCGTTGGGATCACGCTGTAATTCAAAGCGACGAATCCAATACGCCCGCACATCGTCAGAGGGAAGGGTTAGTCCTCGGCGGGCAAATTCTTGCCGAATGACCGCCTCCCGCAGCAGGATGTCGTAAATCTGCGCTCCGAACGCATCGGAATTCGCCAGTGTATTGAAGATGCCCGCCACAAAATCAGCGGGGCGGTTTGCCCCTGGCTGGCTCAGATCAAACGCTTTCAACCCCAGGGTTTGCACAGCACGACGAACGTTATCAAGGGCGGCGAAACGCTCATAGCGCACCCGCGCCCGAAAATCGCCTAAGGTGATCGTTTCGTCTCCCACGGTTACAAGTGGAAGGGCGAGATCAAGTGTGGGGGCGTCGGTGGGGCGTATGTAGGGCGTGGAGGTTGCTGTTGGGGTGGGGGAAGGTTCGCTAGGGGTGCGGGTGGGGAGCGCAGCGGCGGTGGCGGTTTGGTCGCTCCGCGTGTCACGGATGACGATGGGGGTTGGCGGTAAAACGGAATTGCAGCCCGCCGCAAGGAACAGGCAACCGACCAGCAGAGCAAGCCAACGTACCACCTTCACCTCGATATATCCTTCTAAGTAAGCCATGTCTGGGGAAAAGAGTAGCGTATCGCCCGAAAAATAGCGACTCCGCCTTGCCCATTGAGTGATCCTTGGGCATTGCGGAAAAGGAGAAAAGGCGTTCCTAATTCGGTCTAGGCGAAATAAAGAGCATCGGCTATAATCCCCGATGGCTCTGTAGCTCAATGGTAGAGCAGTGGACTTTTAATCCATTGGTTAAGGGTTCGAGTCCCTTCAGAGTCATCGGATTGGACGTAGTCCGAACATTGACCAGCCATCGCGCTGGTCTTTGTTTTTCCCTCAAGCGCACTACCGCCACTCTTCTGTACCCGCTCGGTCACATGCCGCAAGTAAGAGAAGGGGGGGAGTAACTCCAGCCGGACGATCATTCCCTCCGGGTTGACCACAACCCGCTCGATCATCTGACGCAGCAAGTCTTGTTGGTCGCTGCGCAATAATATTTCATACAGTATACCTAATTTTGCAATTATGGTGAGCGCTTCATCCAGATCGTCGATATAGCTCTCACATTTCTGGTCGAGCAAATCCAGACTTGAGCGCAGTTTATGGCGCTTGTCCTGCCATTCTGCCCACAAATTACGCCAGTTTTCCTCTGTGACCATCGTCGCTGCGTAGAGCCGCAGGACTCTTGCTTCCTCTTCATCGATCTGCTTCAATGCGCGTTCTATCTCGGTTCGTTCATCCGGGCGCAGCCGTCCGAGTTTGTCAGCCACTTCGTTGATATAGTAATCACGAATTAGAGGCATTAACGCATCATCGACCTGAACCTGCTGGAGGTGGGAAGCAAGCTGGCTTTCAACCTCAGAACAAAGAAAATGAATGGGGTGACGATCTAATCGGTAATGCGCGGTTCCACCGCCTGAGCGCCCAGGTATTCTCCCAATAGGCGAACTTCTCTCTCAATTATCGCAAATCGGGGTCGGGCAAAAGCTGTAAATTTGCAGTTTCAGGGCGTTAAAATTACCTGTTGATGACCAAAGCAGAGAAACGGAGCAAACTATAGCGAAAGGGGTTTTGTACCAGTGGCCAGTAAGTTCTCAGTCTCTTTTGCCTCAAACGTCGTCACAGGCTTACCAGCGGCGATCAACACCCGCGCAAAAGTCTCTGTCTTACCGCCGGGTTCAGCGTAGGCGATAAATACCTGTTGAGCCAGAGCAGCGACCAGTTGATTGCGGAGTGCTGCCATTTCCTGCGTAGCACGAGGTTGATTTTCTGCAAATGGTGAGACGATGAGCAGCCGCTGCTGTTCAATTGGCTTTTTCCAATCCGCGGGGACGCGCATGTTTTGGATGCTGCGTGCAGGACAGATAACAATCGCAGAGTTTCCATGCAGCAGTGTCACCAATACTTCTTTTTCCACCGGTGAATGAAAGCCGCTGATAACACTAATGTGCTTATCCTTCAGTATTTGAGCCAGATCATACGTTTTGAGGATGATGGATACAGGACACCTCACCGAACAAAACAGGGCGAACAGTGACTCGTTGAGCAATCCTGAGTCGCCAATCACTGAGAGGCATTCGATTTTGGGAATAAGCTGGCTGAGTGATGCGGACGCTTCTACGCGCTTAATTTCCACGACGGCGACATCCTGCGATTATTCTTGAGGATCGTCGGGAAAGACCAATGGAAGTCTTGGGGAACTGACATAGGGCTCCAAGATATCATAGCCAATGATGCTGCTGAATTTGTTGAGCTTTTGATCGTATGTAAAGCATTCAGTAACGCCCACATATCTTGCTGATGTTAGGTGAATTGCGTCATTGGTTCGCAGAGCATATTTCAAGCTAATTGCCTGTCGAATCAAATCTCGTGCCTGACGTGCAATCAACTCATTGAAGTCTACAAATTCGATGAGCGAGTTATCACCCCAGAAACTTTCGAGCCCGTCATACACCTTCTTATCCAGCCGATTATGATTCTTCTCCTCAGCTACATGTGAAACTTCGGTGATACTGACCACTGAAGTCACGATTTTACGCTGATTATTTTTCTGCACTTCCTCAAACAGTTGGTCAAGGATGGTTATCCGCCCTGCTTCAGCATTAAAATAAGCGAGGAACACATTGGCATCGCAATAAACGTAACTAATTTTCGGCATCGCGCAACCGCCTTATGCTGACTTCCGCTGGTTCAGGTTCTCCACTTCCAGCCAAAATACCCCGCGCCATACGATAACTGCCGGGTTCGATCATCGGCACAAAATCAATCGAGGTAATCTCGCGTACACTTACAGGTTGCCCGCTGTCTGGTTGGCGTGTGACACGCCCACTGACGAAAACGACCTTATCCCAAATATCCGCGAGGATGTCTTGACGATCTTCTTTGACGTAGCAGCTTACCGGTTTATCGAACACCCCGTCATAGAGCGTAAAGCGCAGTTTACCGCGATTACTGATGGACTGAACACGCCCTTTCACCGATCCGAAAGATACCATTGGCTTGGCAGTAGTGATTTTTTGGGTATCAAACAAACCATAGATGATTGCTTCTTTACGAGCCGTGCCAAGCCGTACTGCCTTAATATCGCCACCGATGAGCTTGGTGAGCAATTCAGCTTCTCTGGCAACATGGCGGGAAAAGGGGATTGGTTGGTGCTGCTGGAGAGACTGTCCGACATCTTCAAATGCCGAGACAACCCGCAGCACAGGTTCTTCGGTATCCGCACGTCCGGCAACCGCCATAATCGCGCTACCGTACTGCAAATCCTCTAAATCCCATTCAATTTTTGTATCTGCCGCGACTTCCTGGGTGAGTTGCAAAAGCAGTTTGTGAAAATGGTTGACCGCTTCGGAAAACTGGTCGAGCCTTACATCACCCTCAAGCGCAAGCACAAGTGTCGTATCAGGCATAACCGCCTCAATCACCGAACCTATGTTCTGTTTATCTCATTATAATCCATATTTACCTCTATTTTACACGCAATTGATTTTGCTTGACTCATTCTTCCTCCCCCTCATCCCCGCCGAGATCATCACCCATGCGGTACTTGATGTCATAGTTGATGATGAAGTCCAGTTCTTCATCGGTGAAGCCGTAGTGACGTGCCAGCACCCGGTCAATTTCATCTATTATCAATACCTTCGCCAAGGAAAAGGTAGGGCTTTTGAGGTAGAGTAAGAGTTTGCGAAAACGAACTACTCAAAACTGACAAAAGCCCATGGGTGAGATTGTAACACCGATAGCTTGCCTGACACCGTATGTAACGACAACAACCATGCGCCACATGGCACAGATCATCTTGGCGCTACTGTGCATCCCAGATCGGGTGACGCTGTTAGGACTATCACGCTGGATGGAAAGCGGTGGTAGCTATCGAACATTGCAGCGTTGGTCACAAACACCGTTGGTCTGGGCGCAGGTGTTGTGGGCCGTCGTGCGTAGCTACCTGCTGCATCCGACAGGGAGGTATCTGTTGGCTGGCGATGACGTGGTGGACTCGAAAGCGGGTCAGGCCACGCACGGGTTGGGGCGCTTCTATTCAAGCTTGGCTGGAGGTGTCATTCCGAGCGTGTCGTTTTTAGTGGTTTCCCTAATTGATATAGAGCGGCGGCGCTCGTATCCATTGCAGGTGGAACAGCGTATGCCGCCGACAGGCGCATCAAACGCGGTGCCTGCTGGCTTACCCAAACACCCGCGCGGACGGCCCAAAGGGAGTAAGAATCACGCCAAAGCCGTCCCCACCCTCACGCCCGAACTGAGCCTGCTTGAGCAGATGTTGAGGGCGGTGTGTGTCCGCATCGTGCCACTGCGCGTTGGGCATGTCGTGCTGGATGGCTTTTTCGGGACGTATCCAGCCACTTATATCGTGCAGCAGACGGGTTTGCATATGATTTCCAAATTGCGCCACAATGCCGCGCTGTACCTGCCCTATGCTGGACCTAAGCCAGTGCGTGGCCCCACGCCACGCTATGGTCAAAAACTCACTTATCACGCGCTACCACCTGAAGCCTTGTGTCAGACCGTCATGCAGGGTCACTACCGTACGGATACCTACCAAGTCACCGCCCTACACCATGACTTCCCTGACCCCCTCAATGTGGTCATTTTGGTCAAAACCAATTTGCGCACAGGCCGTACCAGCCATGTCGTCCTGTTTAGCACTGACTTGACCTTATCAGCCGCCCAACTCGTCGATTACTACAGCTTGCGCTTTCAAATTGAGTTCAATTTCCGCGATGCCAAACAGTATTGGGGGCTGGAAGATTTCATGAATGTCTCTCCGATTGCCCTTACGAATGCCGTCAACCTCGCCTTTTTTATGGTCAATTTCTCGACCGTGCTCTTGCTACCCCATCGTCAAGCTCAAACCGATTTTAGTGTCCTCGACTTGAAGGCTCACTATCGTGCCCAACGCTATCTCGACGAAACAATTAAATGCCTTCCGACTGTGCCCACTCCTGATTTAATCTCGCTCATCAGGCAAAAACTCAGCGCACTGGGCGGCCTTCGCACTCGTCAACTTCAAAAATCCCCCGCATAATTGGCGAAGGGATTGCTAAACATGATGCATTTTTAATTTTAGATACAGGTTAACTGCATTTCCATGCGGTAACTAGGTTGTTTGGCGACCACAACACGAGCGGGCAGTACCACACCTACGGCTACGACGGGTCGGGGTTGGTGCGTCATGTGCTGTATGGCAGCGCCCTCATCGCCCAGATGAATTACGATCCCTATGGCAACCCCGTGCAGCCTCTCCCCTTTGTCAATCTGTCCACCACCTCCCCAACGGCGTTCGGTTACATCGGGGAGCCAACCAACTGCTTCGGCGTGGTGAATCTGCGGGCGCGATACTACAATCCACAGCATGGGGTGTTCACGAGTCCCGATCCTGTGCTGGGGGTGGTGGGGCGCAGCGAGTCGTACAATGGGTATGGCTATGTGGAGGGGAATCCGGTCAATTTTACCGACCCAAGTGGAAAATGCCCTTGGTGCATACCTTTACTTCTATGGGGTTTGGGCGCAGGCGCTGCGGCTTTCACGGTAGGAACAGTAGGGTATAAGGTTATTATGCGTGGAAGTTGGGAAGAATCGATTAAGACTGGGCTTGTATTTGCTCCATTAGGGGCGATTATTGATGTAATTGGAGGATTTGCCAGGCGTATTGGAGCGCCAGCTGCATTGATAGGAGGAGCAGCTACCGGTGCTGCTACATGGAGTAGCCCTTGGGCTTGGACTGCTATGCTCGGTGCCGCTGGTACTACACTTATTGAGTCTGCAACAGGAAGCTATGACCCCTCTCAATCTCTTGAATTATAAACTCACCTTACGCAGCAATCCGAATAGGATGAAATTGGTGCAAGGTATCAAAAGCGAAATGCAAAGCCGCAATATAGAGTTTGGTAGCTTTAGGCAACCATTCTAGCTTGATATAGGCGCATAAAGCGGCAAATAGTTCGACAACAATCGTTGAATCTGGTCATGGCTCACGCTACCTCCTATCAACCCTGCCAAGCCCGTGCCTGTTGTCTGTCCGAAAGCGCTGATAAGATAATCACTATAGATGTCGAGCAGTTCTTTGTTTTTCATTCCATTAGGTTATCTCACCTCTGCGTAAGGTGAGTGAGTAAGGATCGTGATCCAAGGTTGATTACTGTGCATCGTGGCGGAACGCTGCAGGATGCCGACCATCGCCTTCTTGCGGTCTGGGCGCGGTTGATTGTGCAGAGCATGTACTGCATTTCTTCGAGCAAGTACAACTCAATGATGATCGACCCCGCATGGCAATTGAGTAGATACACGCCTGGGTGCGCGGTGAAATCACTATGAAGCAAGCCCGTACCGCTGCTGGACATGCTATGGGTGCGGCAAGAGAGTTGAGCGGTGCAGCCAGAGAAGCAGCTTACGCTGCTGGGCAAGCCGCGGCAGTGGCGCATGTAGCAGCTCACGAGTTAGGCGCGGCTGCCTATGCAATCAGGGCGGCACGCGCGGCAACCCCTGAAGATGAACGTATGGCGGCGGGGAATATGGAGTGCCAATGGCAGTGTATACAACTTCCAAATGAAATTAGAGAACTCGTGATCGATGATCAGCGCTTACGAAATGAATATTGCTGGTTTGTATTTAACTGCTGAGCTACCGATAGCCTCAAAAAACTGGCCATAACCAACCATACTGACCATTTTTCAGCCGAAGCTGTGGTCAGTCTATTGCGCGATCACGTTCACATCGTAACGGTGCATCATATCGAGTAGCTCTTCACGCTTGATCCGGTACATCTGCCCGCCAGCATAAGCTTTGCGGCGATGACGGTCAGCCAGTTGCAACCGGTTGAGAATATGCCCAATCCATTGCGTGTGTCCCATCTGTTCTTTCGTATAACTCAACAAGGATTGAACCTGCACGCGCAAATCGGTTGCTTTGATCCACATGGTTTCCTTCGGGCAAACAACCACCCGATAGACCATTTCATGCAGCAGCTTTTTTTGACTGCTGCGTTTTAGCTTGTTATACAGTATGCTCACTTTTACAATGATCGTGAGTGCCGCATCCAAATTGGCGATGTGAACATCGTTGTGCGCCTGTAACGACTGTAGTGCCCCCTCTCCCGCTGCGCGGGAGAAGGGGCTAGGGGTGAGGGTAACGGCGCACCATCAACTAATATAAGGGAATGTCGCTATGGCGAAACAATCAATCATCCCCCCTATTGGCAAGAAGGTTAGTCTGAAGGATTATGATCCCGCCTACACGGGCGAGTTTAAGGATAAACGTGAGGCGGAAGAGGCGACCCAAAAAGACCTTGAACGCCTTGACATCATTCAGGACACCCTCTTTGCCGGAGCAGAAAAATCGGTTCTTGTCGTCTTTCAAGCAATGGACACGGGCGGCAAAGACGGGGCGATCCGCCATGTATTTAAGGGGGTTGACCCACAAGGCGTTCAGATTAGTTCCTTCAAAGCGCCCACTGCTGACGAACTCGCCCGTGATTTTCTCTGGCGGGTGCATCGCTGCGTCCCGCCCAAAGGGATGATCGGCGTCTTTAATCGCTCCCATTACGAAGATGTTTTGGTTGTGCGCGTCCATAACCTTGTGCCGAAAACAATCTGGAAAGAGCGTTACGACCACATCAACCGCTTTGAGGAACTGCTCAGCGAACACAGGACGATTATCCTGAAATTTTTCCTGCACATCTCGAAGGCGGAGCAAAAAGAACGCCTTGAGGCACGTCGAGACGACCCCCAAAAACGCTGGAAATTCAACCTAGGCGATTTGAAAGAGCGTGATCGGTGGGATGATTACATGGCGGCATATGAGGAGGTGTTGACAAAATGCAATACCTCCTACGCCCCTTGGCACATTGTCCCTGCCAACAAAAAATGGTACCGAAACTATGTGATCACACGGGCGATTTTGGAAGCATTGGAGAAGGCGAAACTGAGTTATCCCCCCGCGCCGGAAGGGGTGGAAAAGATCGTTGTCCCAGATTAAGCTCAGTATGGGCTGCGTGGAAACGTGCCACACCCTGTAGGGACGCGCTATAGCGCGTCCGCTAACCAGAACTACGGTTCAACATAGATCGGGTTGCTGAAAATCCATGCCCGTTCGATTCCTTTGTAAATGTGCCAGACCTCAACGCGGTAAGCGCCGGGGCGCTTTGCCGTAAAGGTGATGTTTTCTCGCCCTGTCGTCTCGGCAATGACCTTTCCCTCGTGAATCACCTTGAAATGGCTGCGTTCGTGGCAGAGCGCCTGAAGGGTGACCCCACTCCCTACGCGGATTGTCCCGCCCATGAGCGCTGTTCCCAACTCACCTGTGGCAGAAAAGCGAAACCCCCGTGCATTGCCAATCAGATCATAGGCGACGAATGAGCGCCCCTCGCGGAGCGCCCGATAGATAATCGCTTGATCCTCCGCCCACCGTCCGCTGAAGGGTTTATGTGCCAAGATGTGCGTGTTGACACAGCTAAAGAGAAAATCGTAGGGAAAGACAACGTGTTGGAGTATTCCCACGCGGACGGTCATTCCGTGCGCATCGGAATTGCCTATGACACTGATCGGTTTGCCTGCCATGAGCAGATCATCCCACAAGCGAAGGGTATCGGGGTTTGGTCCGATCACAAGGTCTTCGGGGCGAAAGGCGGCTCGCATCAGATTCCGCACGCCGCCTTTGATAACCCGCTTGAAATCGCTCATGTAGTTCCACAGTTCCAGCCCCGCATACCCGCTCACTTGCCAATCGACCCAGGGGATGGGCGGCTCATGGACAATGGCGAGTTCGGTATCCTTTGGATGAGCGAGATAGGCGAGACCGCCCGCCGCGTTGACCGCATCAATGAGTTCTTGGGGATCGGCAGCGCATTGGCAGAGTTCCATCCCCGCCCCATAGACAAGAAGGTGATTCACCTGTGGGTCGCGCTGGCGATCATGAACTTCCTCGCCTGTCAGAAGCAGGACATACCCGCGTTTATCATCGCCATAGTAACCCTCCACGCCGCGCACGAGGATGTTGTGATCGGTGACGATCACGAAATCGATGCCCGCCGCCAACGCCGCCGCCGCAATCTGCTCATGCGACCCTTCCCCATCCGAATACGGGGTGTGCATATGCATGTTCCCAACGTATTCGGTAAGGGTTAGGTAGCCGCCGCTCATGCCCCGTTAGTTCCCCCAATCGGTGAGGATCACGGCTTCGGGGTCAAGCGTGAGTTGGTAGATTTCCTGTGTTGCCACATGGACGGCATAGACTTCCCATTTCCCGCTGCGGTTGCTGGAAAAACCGAGATACTGACCATCCGGCGACCAGCGCACATTGATGATCTCGTTCATCCCAGAGACAAGGGCGCTTGGTGCGCCGCCGCTGACGAGGTAGATCGTTGTTTCAGAGGAGTCTTTTGCCCGTCCGGTATAGGCAATTTGCGATCCATCCAGACTGAACCGAGGGGACGCCTCAATAACTGCATCGCCATCATTCGTGATTCTGATCGGTGTGCCGCTTGGCAGCCCATCGGCAAGGTTGAGAACGTATATATCTGTCCCCGCACCATCGATAGGTGTTGTATCTGTCGTGTAGACAACCCGTATTCCATTCGGGGCAAGGTGTGGGTATAGATGTATGCCGCTATCTTTATCTGTGAGACGGACAACCTGAAGGGGGATGGGCGTCGCTGTCTCGGTGGGAGGGATGGGTGTCTCCGTCGCATCGGTGGGAGTGTAGGTAGCGGTTGGGGGCGGCGTCGCGGTGGGGGGTGTCCCGGCGATGGGAAAGTTCACCTGCAGGTAGTAAATCGTTGAGTAAAGTTCGTTTTCGGTGATATTGCGCCCCACAAAAACGAAATCACGCCCAGTAGGGGCAAGGTTTGGTTGCTTTTGATCGGCAATAGGGGGACGGTTTCCCCACAAGGCGTTGATCTCTGAAGGACGCGCCCCGCCGAGGTTTTGCAGGCGGAGCAGCAGTTGGGGGCGGCTGCCAGAGACGTAGCGCCCGTAGATGATCCGTCCATCGGTTGTGAAAATGGCATCTGCCCCGCGATTTTCGGCAACCTCTGTGCGTGTTCCGGTGGCAAGGTCAATCATGGCGATGGGCAAATAACCGTCCAGTGAGAGGGACTTTCCCGCCATGACCAAAAGCCGCCCGCTGATGCCCGCTGGTGGGGTGGCTAAGGGGGTTGCCGTCAGCAAACCACGCGGCGTATTCGTGGGGCGGGGTGTCCACGAGGGTGGCAGTGCCTGACTCGTTTGGCGGGCAATCTCCGTCACCTGAAGAGCAAGTGCCGTCGCCGTCACCATCTTCGGATCATCCGTCGCTGTGAGCGTAGGAGGGATACTTGTAGAGGTGGGTTCAGGGGGGGCGCCCGGGTTACGAAAGAGAAGTACCACCGCCAACAGCCCGACGAGGATAACGCCACCCATGATTGTCAGCGTGCGGCGCATCCCCTCATTTGCCGGGCTGATCGTCGCTCCCGACGTAGACTTCTTGCTAGTCCCAGAGGTGGAAAAAGAGGAGGCAAAAGGCTGTGTTGGTCGGCGCGGACGGCTGGCGCGGAGGTCTTCGGCGCGGTCAAGCTGCTCCAAAAGCTCTTTGGCGCGGGCGTTTTCCGGGTTGATGATCAGGACGTTCCCCAGACAGGTTCGTTTTTCCTCAACATCGTCGCTTACCGAGGCAAGCAACAGCCATGCCCGTTCATGCTTATCGTCAAGCTCGGTTACTTCACGGTATTTATTTTTGGCGGTGGCGCGATCTCCGGCTTTCGCTGCTGCCGCAGCTTCGCGCATAAGCTGCTCAATCCGTGCATTTTTATCAGCGCCTGCTTTGGTGGTCACGCTTTAGAACTCCCGCCTAGAAACCCGGACGAAATTCAACGGAAAGGACGTTCCCGTTTTGGTTGGTCACTTGCTGCGCGTTACGCCCTGTTGCCACAGGGACGATGAAAAGTTGATACTGCCCACCGTTGCGGTTCGAGGCATAGGCAAGGTACAAGCCATCGGGCGACCATGCCGGGTCCGCATTGGAGGCGTTGCCATCCTCCACCAAAAGCGGGCGCTCATCCGACCCATCGGCACGCATCAGGTAAATCTTGGCAAGAGAGCGGCTGCGCGTGCTGATGAAAGCAATGGTTCGACCATCGGGCGAAAAGACCGGGCGTGTATTCTGCCCCCCAGAGTTTGTGAGGGCAACGGGCTTTGCCTGCGGGGTGTCGTTTTCCACAGGCAGGGCAAAAATCTGGAAGGACTGCCGTCCGGTGGTATCCGAGGTAAAGACGAGTGTTTTTCCATCGGGCGAGAACGCCGGATCAATATCGGCATAGGGCGTTGAGACATAGCGAATCACGTTTGTCCCATCGGCATTCATCAGGTAAATCTGGTCATTCTCAAAATCGCTGGCGACAAACGCAATTCGTTTGCCGTCCGGCGACCAGGCAGGTGAGCGCACCCGTGAGGACTGCACCTTCGTCAGGATCACCTCTTCCGACCCATCGGCGTTGGCAACGGCAATCTGTTCAGAACCATCGGCAATCGTGGTATAGGCAATTTTGCGCCCATCAGGGGAATAGCTGGGATTCGCCAAAAACCGGTCTGTCAGCGTGCTGTCACGTGAACCATCCCCATTCACAATACGGGTACTGGAGACGCCCTCTCGTTCCAAACTATATACCAAGCGATAGCCCGCTAAGGGTGGCAGGGTTGCTGGCGGCGTGTTCGTGGGTGCGGGGGTGTTCGTGGGAATAGGCGTCCATGTAGCGGGGTTACTTGTCGCGTTCGGGTCAATGGTCACCCGCGTGGCGATCAACTCGACGGTGGGTGAACTCTGCTGCACAACGCGAGTGGGTGTCTGGTTTACAGGGGTAGGCGTCAGAGGGGCTGTGCCGAACCCGCCTGTGGCAAGCAAAATCCCCACACCAATGACCGTCACCCCTAGAAGGACAAAAAATAGAATCTGTGGATCGACCCCGTTGGGATTGCGCTGCCGCCGCCACGCCTCTTTCGTAGCGCTGCCAGCCGCCTCCCCCGCACGAACGGTGGGGGCAGTAACCGGCGGCGGGCGGCGGATGGTGCTGGTGGCGGGGGATTGCCCCGCGCCTGTTTTAGCACCCCCTTCTTCGGTTAGGGAAACAATCCCCTGCGAGGGAGGGGAGGGTTTCAGGCGCTCTAAGGCTTGGCGGGCGCGTTCATTGTTAGGGTTGATCTCTAAGACATTTTCAAGGCAAATACGCCGTTCACGGGGTGTCTCCACCACAGAGGCGAGGACGAGCCACGCTTGTTCATTGCTATCGTCTTGCTCAAGCACTTTTTCAAGCGCCTGCCGTGCTTCGCCACGCCGTCCCGCTTTGGCGGCGGCAATCCCCTGTTGGAGGAGCTTATCCACTGCGTTCGATTCGTTATCCACACTCACACCTCTAGGGAAAAACTAGGGAATGACCACCACAACGAGGATCGCCACAATGACGATCAAGAGAATGAGGAAAAACACCAACGTCATGCCAAAACGCATGGAGGCTTGTTCGGTGTTTTGAATGGCATCATCCATCGCCCGCATCAGCTTCTGGGCGCTGGCATTGTTAGGGTTAATATCCAAGACGGTTTGAAGGAGGCGGCGTTTTTCAAGCTGATCGTCTTGGACAGACGCCAACCACAGCCAAGCCCGCTCGTTGCGCTTGTCTTGGTCAAGGACACGCTGAAGGATTACCTTGGCGCTGTCTTTGTTGCCCATCCTCGCCGCCTCAATACCCTGTCGTAACAGGTCTTCAAGGCTAAGCCCCTTTGGTTCGCCAGATCGTGCTGTCATTCTTTGATCCTCTTTCCGTGCAGTGCGCGTCCCACCCCTAGCCTCGTTTGGAGAATAGACTAGCTTGGAGAATATCCATATGAATATAGGGTGAATATAGCCCGAAACGGCGAAGAAAGGCAAGCATCTCCGCCGAAAGGCATGGCGGCAATGCGCTCACCTTATCACCCCTACCATCCTCGCGCCCACCGCTGCACTTCGTCATAAATCGGGCGAGGGCGAAAATCGACGGTGACAAAGGCAAAATAGTCTTGGTAGGTGCGATGAAGGATGGGCGAACGAAAATACCAAAAACAGAGGTTGCGGATAGTGGGATGGGCTGTTTCGGTGTAGCGCAGCGCATCCAGCGTCGAGGTGATCCGCATGGCGGGCGGGACGGCGTGAATCCAGCGAGGGTGGTCGTTCCAACTGCTTTCGGTGATGTAGATAGGCTTTTCGCCATCCCCATTCGCCGCCATGACCTCTAGAAGCAGTTCGTAGCGGCGGTAATTAAGGCGATCTGCGGCGGGCGGGTCAAGGGCGGGGCGCGTAAACCCATAGGTGTGGATCGCTAGGGCGTCAAAATAAGCCCCGCCGCCCGCCGCATACAGCCCTTCCAGAAACAGTCGGTCATCAAGGGCATTCGCGCTGCGCTCTACCGTTGGGGCAAGCGCCCCGCCGAGGATGATCACCGATGGATTTGCCGCATGAGCCGCCCTGTAGACCGCCCGCAGCAGATCGACATATTCGGCGGGGGTGACGGATCGATACCCCCACTCAAAGGCAAGATTCGGTTCATTCCAGGGGATGATGTGGGTGACTTGCCCCGCATAGCGTTTGGCAAATGCCGCCACAAAACGGGCATAGCGCTCAAAGTAAGCAGGGGTCAGCCAGTTCAGAAAACTGGGATCGGCTTTTTCTTTCGGACGCGCCCACGCCGGAACAAACCCCAAACGGGCGATAACCGTCAGCCCTTCGTGCCTTGCCGCCGCGATGATCCGATCACTGTGTGACCAATCGTAGTAGCCCTCGGCAGGTTCAAGGTATGCCCACAAGAATAGGTTGACGATGGTTGACGCGCCCATCTCGCGTACCATGCGCAGCGTTTGGGCAATGGCAAGATCGGTCACTTCGCCGTCAAGCCGCGTGTGGACACAGGTGATTGGGTGTGCCGTTTGAACCGTTTGCGGCGGGGTGGGCAGCAGCCGCGCCGGAGGAGGGCGAATTTGGACGATCAAGAGCGCGGCAACGGCAGCCCGCAGCCAGAGTCCCCAACGGGCAAGAAAAGTCCCCTGAAAGGCAAGCCCGGCACGATAAGCACGCGATGCAGGGTTCATCGGTGGGGACTCATCAATCGATACCTTCTTTCGCTGCCCCTTTTCCTTCTGTGACAAAGGGCGAAGGGGCAGGGGAATTTAGCCGATTTTGAATGAACTGAACATTTCGTTGAACACCGGCGCAACGTCCTCTTGCACATCAAGGTCACAGGTTGCCGTCATCGTTATCAGAACTTGATTGATAACGAAGAATGCCTGTGTCTGCAACACCGGAACGTTACCATCAGGGTTCAGCCACGAATACATATGGTATTTGCCCGTCCCCACGCCCGCTTGCACATCATCCTCGGCAAGCAAGGTGAAGCCTGGATATTCGGCGTTTTCGGTTTCTTGGGCGTTTTTCATGACGACCTCAGCGGTCACATCCGGTTGGACGGGGCGCAAGGTGATGATTACATTGGCGCGAAGGCGCTGCCCATGACTTGGCTCAATAAACATCGCCTGAATTTCAGGCGAGGCGGTGATGAACCAGTCTGAGGGAGTCTTCAGCGTAAAGAGCGGTCCTTGAAATTCCATGTAGGTACGTGTTGCCACGAGAATGATCTCCTTTGTTCTTTGTTTGATTGTTCTAGGGTTTATCGGCACGCCCCATTGGGCGTGTTATCTATGTCTAAGGTGCTACGTTAGAGCGCATCCCACCAGCCTTTAATCGTACTGGCGGCGCTCTTGCCAACGCCAATGACTTCGTTCACGGCTTTGCGAGCGTCAATCTCAACATTGAAATTCACCCCCGCCCCAACGCCCAACGACGCGCCAATCTTCCCGCCGAATTTCAGTTTTCCATTGTCATAGCCAGCTTTCACATCGGCTTCGGCGCTCAAGCCATAGCGGACATCACCGCCAAGCGCCGCCCCAACGGGGACGCCGCCGATGTCCGTGCCATACTTGACACTGCCTTCCGCCTTACCACCGATGAATGCCGAGCCGCCGGCTTGGACATACGCCTGATTCGCGTTGAACACCGCACCGACTTCGCCTTTCACGTTTGCCCCAACGTAGGCAGAGGCTGCCACATCTGCGCCAGCAAGTTTGCCAGTATAACTAACCTTGCCGAGGTAAGCGCCCGCTTCACCGCTAATGCCCGCCTTAACGCCCGCCCCGTTTTGCTCAATGCCCCACTTGGCGCTTGCCTCTGCGGAAAGTACGGAAGCTTTCACTCCCGGCGCGATCTCTTTGTTGTGAACAAGACCGCCGCCCACCTTCCCTAAATCATCTCCGGCAAATTTGATTCCGCCGCTGAACTTGCTAGGGTTTTTCGTGAATTCATCACCGAACTTTTTACTGAACAGTTCCTTTGAGTTCGTCTTGATCACGTTGCCGTCTTTGTCTTTGACAGTGGCGGGGAGTTTCCATTCATAGGCCTTGTATTTCAGAGTCTCTGGCTTGGGCTTACTGCCTGCGCCAGCGGCTGCGGCTACCGCTGCCTTACCCGCTTGTCCAACAGCACCGCCAACCCCACCCGCGCCACCCGACGCCCCACCAGCGAACCCACCACTGCCACCACCAAAACCACCCGCGCCACCCGCTGCGCCGCTACCAACCCCGCCCGCGCCACCCGCCCCGCCCCCGCCGCCAAATAGAGCGCCGGATTCCTCCTCCGCAGCGCGTAAGGCGTCGCTGATCTTCTTCGTCGCCCCGCCCGCATCGTGCAAGACGCCCTTCAGTTTCTTCATGCGGGGAAACACAAAGTCTGCCATCTCCCGTGTGAAGTTATCGGCAGCCTCGCCTATCCAGCCGCCCCCGCTCAGCGATTCGCTGATACGCTGAATAGCTGAGATAAGCTGCTCGGTTTGCCCGGCTTCTTGGATAAACGCTTGGGCAATCTGCGCTAGTCCATCATAATCAGCCTGTATTTTAGCCGCCATAAGAACGCTATCCTCTCTGACCGTGATTCGTTTGAAATCGGTTGGTGTCCGTAAGAATGGACGCGATTATGGCATGGAGGTGTTCCCGACAGAAAGAGCAATATTCATAAAGACCTGTGCAGAAGACGTAAAAATCGCTACACTTCCCTTCAGCTTTCTCCGAGAAAACCGCACAAGCACTGAAGGATACACGCACGATCCATGAGCAGCGCTGAACACGTCACCCCCCGCCTGATCACGATGAAGTTCGGCGGCACCTCCATGGGCAACCATGACGCCATAGCCCAAGCCGCCCGCATCATCCTCGATCATCGTATGCAAGGACATCGCATTCTCACCGTTGTTTCAGCGATGAGCGGGGTTACTGATAAACTGAAAACAGCCGCACGAACAAGCGCTATTGGGGACGATGAGGAACACGCCCGCATCATTGACGACCTGCGCCGCCGTCATACAGAGACCGCCGAGCAACTCGTCAGCGATGAGGCGCTCCGTAAAGCGCTGGTAGACGACCTTGATGCTTTATTAGACAGCCTGAATGCGCTTTGTCACAGCATCGCCGTCTTGAAGGAAATCACGCCGCGTGGGACGGATTTGATCATGTCCTTTGGGGAGCGGCTGAGCGCCCGCCTTCTCGCCGCCCATCTACGCGATCTAGGGCAACCCGGGCTTGCCATTGATGCCAGCGATATTATCGTCACCGATGATAACTTTCAGGACGCTGCCCCGCTGATGGAAGAAACCCAAGCGCGGGTGACGGAACTCCTGCTGCCTTACCTGCATGAGGGGAAACTCCCCATCCTCACTGGTTATATCGGGGCAACCCGCGAGGGAATCATCACGACATTGGGACGTGGCGCCAGTGATTACAGCGCGGCGATCCTCGGTGCCTGTGTGAACACCGATTACCTCTGGATTTATACCGATGTAGACGGGATCATGACCACCGACCCGCGTCTTGTCCCCACGGCGAAGGTCATTCCCATCCTCAGCTATGGAGAAGTGGGCGAGCTTGCCTATTTTGGGGCGAAAGTCCTTCATCCCAAGACCGTGCAGCCCGTCATTGATAAGGGAGCGCCGGTGCGTGTGCGGAACACCTTCAACCCAAGCCATTTAGGGACGCTCATCCAGCCGCAATCTGAAATTACCCAGGGGGCGGTTAAAGCGGTTACGGTGATCCGCGATGTCAGCCTGATCTCTGTGGAGGGGCGGGGGATGGTCGGCGTGCCGGGCATTGCCGGACGAACCTTCATGGCGGTGGCGCGGGTGGGCGTCAGCGTGCTGCTCATTTCGCAGTCATCCTCCGAGCAGAGTTTCTGCTTCATCGTCCCCCAAGCGAAAACGGCGATTGTGTTGGACGCGATCAAGAAGGAACTGCGCCATGAACTGGAACGTGGGGATGTTGACAGCGTGTGGGCGCGTGAAGATGTGGTGATCGTCACCACTGTTGGCGCGGGGATGCGCGGAACGCCCGGCGTTGCCTCGCGGGTGTGCAGCGCCCTAGCAACGCGAGGGATCAATATTTTGGTCATTGCGCAAGGATCATCGGAGTACAGTATTTCCCTTGTCTTGCGCACCGAGGAAGCAACGGAAGCCGTCCGCGCTCTGCATGAATTAATTTCGCTGATATAACGCGGGAAACAGGCTATGACTACCGACTCTTCTCCACTTATGGTTACCATCAGCGCTCAAGGGGTGAACAAAATCTTCAACCCGGGCGGAACCAACGAGGTGATCGCCCTCGAAAATGTCAACCTCACCGTGAAACCGGGCGAATTCGTCTCGCTCATTGGTCCCTCTGGCTGCGGAAAGTCAACCTTGCTGCGCCTGATTGCCGATCTGATCACACCAACCAGTGGGGAACTGCTGGTGAATGGCAAGACGCCCGACGCCGCCCGCAGAGATCGAGATTACGGGATCGTCTTTCAGAATGCCACGCTCTACGATTGGCGCACTGTTGCCAAGAATGTTCAGCTTCCTTTAGAGATCATGGGTTACCCGTCGAAAGAACGTGCAGCCCGTGCGCAGACAATGCTTGATCTCGTTGAATTGGGTGGGTTTGGCAACCATTTCCCCTGGCAACTTTCGGGGGGTATGCAGCAGCGCGTCTCCATTGCGCGGGCGCTGGTCTTTGATCCGGCGATCATGCTCATGGATGAGCCGTTCGGGGCGCTGGATGAATTCACCCGCGAACGGATGAATCTGGAACTTTTGCGCCTTTGGGAGCAGACGAAAAAGACGATTATCTTCGTGACGCACAGCATTCCCGAAGCGGTCTTTCTCTCCACCCGCGTTGTGGTCATGTCCCCCCGTCCGGGGCGGATCACGCAGGTGGTTGATGTGCCGCTGCCCTACCCGCGCACCTTTGACACCCGCGAAACAGATGCCTTTTTCCAAAAGGTGATCGAAGTCCGCGAATACCTCCGCGAGGCGCACGAGGTCGATGATGAGATTGCCGCTGCCCAAACTGCAAAGACGACGAAGGCGCTCAAAGGGCGAAACCGCAGCGAGCCACTTTAGCGCAGGGAAGATAGCATCTGTAATCGCATCCTCAAAGTGGCGATCTGAACGAAATGTAGTTTACCTCAGTAAAAACCCCTCGCCACCTATCCCTTTCTACGCAAAATAACGGTACAATTCGGGTTTGGCTTAGCGTGTTCGCAGAGGACAAACCCGCATGGAACTCGCCTTTACCTATGTGTTTGTGGGTGGCTTATGTATTGGCATTGTCACCCTGATCATCGCCGGAATCCGCAGCCGGGGACGACTGAAGGCACTCTTTCCATGGCTGATGGTCGTCCTTGTTTCGGCGCTGCTGGCAAAAATGATCAACATCCTGCCCCCCGATGCCCATTTGGGGCAGTATGCCAGCTTTTTCCTCGGCGGCTTGACCCAACCCGCCCTTTATGTGGCGCTTGCCAGCGCCCAAATTGCCGCCTTTGCCGCCCTTTCCATCCGCTATTATGGGCTGCGGGGGGCGCTGGTGCCCGGGATCACCGGCGTGGTCTGGGTCGTCGCTATCTTTGGCGCAGCCCTGCAAACCCCCGGCAAGTTCGTCCTGATTGGCGCGACGGGGTGGTTGGGAAAAGTATTCACCCCACCCAACCCCTTGGGGTTGGTCGTTCTTGGTGGCTGGCTCATTTTAGGCTTAATCATCCTCGCCGGGGCGTTTTATACCTTTGCCACCGCCCGCCTACCGGAAATCTCCAACCGAGCGCTCTATTGGCTAACTGTCGCCCCAATGGTCATCATGGGCGAACTGCTAGGCATCAGCGGCAGCCAATTCCTCCGCGAAATTGGTTGGTTGGTCAGTTTCATTGGCCTGATCGGGGCGTTTTATGGGGCGCTCTTACACGGCGTCTTTGACGTTCGGCGGGTGATCCGCGTCAGCATCACAGCGGCGCTGACGACGGGACTTTCGGCGGCGGCTGTTTTTATCACGCTGCTGCTTGCCCAAGCCCTTGACCCCGCCATTCCCAACCGTCTTTTGGCACTGGTGGGGCTGGCGTTGGCGGCGGCTCTCGCCTATTTGCCTTTGCGCAGCCTGATCAACGGTATTATGGATCGGATTTTCGGCGCTTCCCGTGAAGACCCTACCTCGGCGGTGCGCATTTACAGCCAAAATATCGCTGGCGAGGTTGAACTTCCAAAGGTCTCTGATCAGGCAATTGACATGGTGCGCGGTTCGTTGGGGGCAAGGCGCGGGGGGCTGCTGCTTGCCACCCGTGACGATAACAACACAATCCGCCTTGAGCCGATGGAAAGCCCCAACGCTGATATGCCCGAAGTCCGAGGGTGGATCGGCAAAGATAGTCCCCTGTATATGGCATTTTTTGAACGTCGCATCCCGCTGCGGCAGTATGATCTTGAGTATGGGAGCGATTACGCCACCATGCCGCCCGAACTGCTCTCCTTTTTTAAGCAGCTTCGGATGAGCGCCTTTGCGCCCATTGTTGGGCAGGGGCAGGTGATTGGTATTCTGGCGGCGGGCGGCAAGACGAACGATGACTCGTATTCCCCGCAAGACCTCGAACTCTTGGCGACGATTGCCGCCCAAACGGGGGCGGCGCTGCGCAACGCCCGCTTGGTGAACGATCTCCGCAAGGCGCGTGACGAGACGCAGGAACTGAATATCGACATCATCCGCACGAAAGAACGCCTCGAGCAGTTGGACAAGGTGAAGACGGACTTCATCACCATTGCCAGCCACGAACTGCGCACACCATTGGCGCAGATGCGCGGATACACCGATATTTTAGAGGCGCTCAATGAGCAGCGTCATCTTGACCCCGACCAAACCGCCGGTCTGACGAACAACCTTCGCAAGGCGACAGATCGCCTTGAGCAGTTGATCGCCGATATGCTCGATGTGAGTCAGCTTGGCTTAGAGGCGATGGATTTGCGCTTTTCGCCAACCACAGTGGATAACGTCATGCGTCTTGCTATTGAGCCGCTGGCAGATTCGGTGAACCAACGGAAACTCCAACTGACGGCAAAGGGGCTGAAGGCGCTTCCGCCCATTCAGGCAGATATGCAGCGGTTGGTGCAGGCGTTCCGCAATATTGTGCTGAACGCGATCAAATACACGCCCGATGGGGGACGAATCGATATTACGGCAAAGACGCAAACAAACGAACGAAATAACGAGGAAGAAATCGTCATTGCCATCCGCGATACAGGGATTGGCATTGAACCGAAGTTCCAAGACCTGATCTTTGAGAAGTTTTTCCGCATTGCCGATCCGGGCTTACATTCTACGGGGACAACAAAATTCATGGGCGCTGGTCCGGGCTTGGGCTTGACCATTGCACGGGGGATGATTGAAGGTCACGGTGGGAAAATCTGGGTGGAAAGCCCCGGACACGATCCTGAAAAATACCCTGGCACCACCTTCTACATTATGCTCCCCGTCAACCCGCCGGAAAATGCTAAACGGGTGAAAGGCTTAGAGGGTGGCGGGGTGCGTCCCACCTCCCCCATGAAGCCGGGAATGATGCCCGTTGGGAAACGCTAGGCGAACGCCCAAACAAGCCCGCAGCCAACAGCGCGTCGATCACCTCTTGACAACGGCGGCAGCAGTCTTTGGCGAGGTGGGCTTGGCAGAGGCAACCACCAACCAGATCGCAGCGCGGGCGGGGATGTCCATTGGCTCGCTCTATCAGTTTTTCCCTAACAAGGAAGCGATCTGGGCAGCGTTGATTGAACGTTATGCCTTCCAACTTCGCGGATTGTTAAGCGCTGAGGGTATGGCGGATCGCCCCTTTCGAGAGGTAATTCAAACCATCATCACCCGTCTGCTTGCGTTTGATACCGAACATGCCGGATTCAAAGCCCTGTTCATCACTGGTCCTACGGCAGAGCAGATCAACGCCGAAATTGTCAACCAAATCTGTGATCTGTTTCGGACGCGGTTTCCGGCTCTCTCGGAAGAAATTGCACTTCCAACCGCACTGGTCGCCGTTTCCTTAGTGCGCGGGATGCTGACCTTAAGGAGTGACCCACACCCCGCCGCGCCACCACTACCCTCTCTTGTGGGGGAGATTACAGCGGCGCTTTTGGGCTATTTGCGAACAGTGCTGCTGCGGCATGGGGTAACGATTCCGGCGGATATTGAGGCAGTCTAAACCTCTGACGATGAGAACGCGACTGTGGTATGAGGTTAACTGTTTTCCCACTCCGTCCCACAAACTGCACAAAACCAATAGCCACCCTCATCGGTGACCCATTCTAAAACCCCTTTGTGGCAGCCCGGACAGCGCTCTAGTGGCAAGTCTGCTTCTCGCCAGAGCCGCTCACAGCGTGGGCAATGGCTGAGCGTTTCCCCGCCCAATTCTTCGGAAAGCATCCAACAATGGCAGGTGGGGCAGCGGCTCATTGTGTGGGCAAAGGCATCGCCCCACCCTACCCCACACCCGCCGCATAGCCAGAGATCATCATCCTCGTGGTAAGTCACCGATGCGCCGCATTTAGGGCATCCCAAACGGCGGCTGGCATGCTCATGCGCCCATCCCAAATAGACCTTAATGTCGTATAGTTTTTGCTTTGCCCGTCGCGTCCCTAATTTTGCTCGCAACCACTCCAACGGGTCTTTCTTACCTTTGCTGTTGTTGCAGCCACCTTCACCATGACATAAAGGGAGGATGTTTTCTGCCGTTGTGCCGGGGCAGTTCGCATCCGTCAGAGGAATCCAGTGATCTTGGGCCAATGTATGCCATAACCCGCGTGGGCGCTCACAAACGGCACAGCGGTGATCCCAATAGGTTAGGGCGCGTTCCCAGTCGGCGTTCGTTAGCGTGTTGGGAAGGCGGCGCTTGCGGATAAGGTAAGGGCGCTCCGCTGCTGTTGGGTGTTGAGGCAGCGCCGTTTCATGATGCCCAACGCGCAAAAATACCCCTCGCATCCAATTGCTAAAAGCACGTAATGGACGCTGGTCGTTTGTCTGTGTATCCATACTAAGATATCAATGGGGCTACGATAACGAAAATCTAACCTAATGTAAATTATACGCCCTTTTGTGCGAATGCGAACGAATTTGTCAAAAATATCTTGTTAGGACTTACGCAGTTGAACGTGTTTGCCCTGTATTCATCCAAAGCGGAAATTTGAGGGGGACCCCTCAAAAAATGGATTCCCCCTTCTCCCAGTGGGAGAAGGGGGTTAGGGGGATGAGGGTTGCGGCGCTCTAGTGGAGTTGGGACCATTGGTTAAATACCAAAACCATTTTTCAAGCGGTTATAATAAATACTCAAGACATTCGATCTCAGCACAACGAATACAAGCATAAGGGAAAGGGATCATTGCGCATGACTGTAACTCCTAAGAAAGCGCCTCAGACCGTCCGTCAGGATGGTACGCGGGTTGCCACTTTGATTGACGGCGTAAAGATTCACTCTCAAGTGACACAACAAGACGAACGCGGCACATTGACAGAACTCTACAGCCCGTATTGGAGATTTGATTCGATCCCGCTGGTATTTCTCTACACAGTCACCGTCCGTCCCGGCAAGGCAAAGGGATGGGCAGTCCATCATGATCAAGTGGATCGCTACTTTTTTTGGGGAGGGACGGCAAAACTCGTTTTGTTTGATGACCGCCCCGAATCGCCTACCTACAAGTTGATCAACGAACTCTATTTCAGCGAGTTCAACCGCAGCCTTGTCCTTGTGCCGCCGCACATTTATCATGCCGTGCAAAACGTAGGAACAACAGATGTTGTCATGATCAACTTACCAAGCGAACCCTACCATCATGACGATCCTGATAAATACACCCTCCCCTTAGAAAACGATTTGATCCCTTACACCTTCAAGCCGGAGAGCGGGCATTGAGCGCTGGAACTCAAGGAAAACCCCCTCGCGTCAGCGTGATTGTTGCCGCTTACAATTGGTCGAGCGTTTTGCGTTTGGCGTTGCGCACTGTCCTTTGGCAGACATTTACTGATTTCGAGGCACTCGTCATTGGCGATCACTGCACGGATGATAGCGAGGCGGTGGTTGCCTCGTTCAACGATCCACGTCTGATTTGGCATAACCTTCCTGAAAATATAGGCAACCAAGCGGGCGGAAACCAAGTCGGACTGTTCATGGCGCGGGGGGAATACACCGCCTACATGCATCAAGATGATTTGTGGACGCCGAAGCACTTAGAGGTTTTGGTTGCCGCATTGGAGACGACTCCTGCTCACCTTGCCTATACCTATTGCCTTCAAGTTAGCCCTGCGGAGGATAACCCTGAGGATAGGATTCGGCGCGTTTTGGGGATGCCAAACACGGGGCGTCTGACAAAAACAAACCGTTCGATCATGATTCCGACGATTATGCACCGCACCGAACGAGGACGGACGATTGGGGGATGGGGCAATTGGCGGGCGACACCAAAGCGCGTCACCTTCGATTTTATAGAGCGCGTCATGGGGGAGGAGGAATCTCACCTACCCGTGCCAGAGATCACGGTAATCAAGTTCAACTCTGCGGAGCGGCGTAATTCGTACATCGAAAAACCGAGCCACGAGCAAGCTGATTTTCTTGCCCGTCTTGAGAACCAACCGGATTTTTGGTATCGGGAATTGATCCTCGCTGTTGATGCCCATGTTCGGGATCGGCTGCCGATTCGGGCGCTGCCTCCCCGTCCAGAGAATGCTCCACCCGGATGGGGAATCGCCTACATGCGTTACCTGCGTGGGCTAGAGCCAGCGCCGCCTTATGTCCCCCCGGCAAAGCCGCGCCGTGTGCGGAGGGTGGCGCGGCGGATTCGCAAGCTGATTCCCAACGCTATTCGGAGTCGGGTGGCGGCAGGGCTTACCCGCGTAGGGAGATTTTTTGCTGAGACGTGAAACCAATTGATGAAGGCTTGCCTAAAATCGATGAACGCTCCACCCCTACGAACCTTAGACTAGGGGTGGAGTGTTATAGACCACCAACAAAAGCCATGCCCGTTTGTCTTCCCCTTCTTGTGCGTGGGCACCAACCTCAACAGCTATCTCAACTGGACTTCCCCGGCGTGGTATATGCTGGCTCAGGGGCAGGTCACAGCGACGCCCAAAACGTCTCCAGCGCGGCAACAGTCTCCGGTAGTTTTTCCCAATGGGGTAAGCCTCGTGTCGGGACGATGCGTACAGCCCGCCAATTGGGGCAGCGTTCCAATGTCGTGGGGAGCATGGCAAAGCCGATATTGGGGTCTACATCATAGAGAGTCAAGACAGGCAAGGTCAATGCCTCATAGATGGTTTCCCGAATATTGGGTGTGAAAAGCTGTCCGCTGATGAAATGTAATGGGGCGTGACGTGCGCCTGGACGGTGTCCACTGGCAAGCGCATAGCGAATAAGCCCCTCGTCTGCCGCCCCTTCAAAGGACTGCCCTAAAAAATAGCGGATGCTGCGCTCTGAGACGAGCAGATCGTAGAGCGCCTGTCCCCACACGGGAAACGACAGCACCCGATGAAGGGTATTGCCAAACGGCACACTGTTTTGGCTTGCCCCGCCGCGCCCTGAAAATCCCGTTGGGGAGATCAGCCCTAGCGAATGAACCCGCGCCGGGTTGATCTGCGCCGCCCGTGCGACGAACTCTGCCCCCAACGAAAGGGCGATCAGATCGGCGGGTTGTTTTTCACGGAGTTGTGTTTGCAAGAAAAGGGCGATCACATGGGTATAGAGATCGGGTGTGTAGGGGCGATCTGCCCGATCACTAAACCCGAAACCGGGCAGATCAAGGGCATAGATCGGGCGTTTACCCCGATAGTAATCAAAGAGCGGGCGCATTTCGTAGGCAGAGGCAGCCGTATTGATGCTGTGGATCAGGATGAGCGGGCGCCCCACACCCGCCCGCGAGACATAATAGCTTTGCATACCAGCGCCCGGAACAGCAAAGGTTCGCCGTTCGCCATCCAACGCAGGCGGGAGATCATGGTTATGATTAATCGCCAGAGCGCTGTAGGCGATCCCGCTGAGCAGCCCCACGATCCCACCACCCAGGACGACTTTTAGAGCGGTTTTGGAAAAGCGCGACATCTGGATTAGCCTGTTAGTCCAGCCACAAAGAGATCAAGCGCCAAACGCCCTTCCACCCGTCCGGTTTTGATTGCGTAGTCGGTATCCAACAAATTGCGGTAAATCCCTTCCAATTGGGGCAGTTCAAAGCGACGTGCTTGCTCTCGAAAGGACTGTGCGATTTTCGGATATTTTGCTTCAGGAAGGTCGCTCACATTCCCCCCTGTGTCGATTTTTTCCCGAACTTGAATCAAGATGCGAAACTGCCGAATGATCATCCCAAAGAGTTGGAGTGGTTCTTGTTTCGGGTCGCTCAAAATACGCTCAATCAACGCAGTGGCGCGTTGCCCATCGCCGCGCCCAATGGCATCGACAATGCTGAAGATGTTCGCCTCAGCCACATAGACGGTCAGCGCCGCCACGTCCTTTTCGGTAATCAGCCGTCCCCGCGCATAATCAATCAGCTTGGCACATTCGCTCTCGACGGCGTAAAGGGAGAGGTGTTCCACCCCAACAAAGGCGCTCCCTAATGCCAATGCCGCCTTTGGCTCAATGTTCCCACCTTCTGCCTCAATCCGTTTGGAGATCCAACGGGGGAGGTCTGCCAGAGCAGGGATGGGAAATGTTTTTGCCAAACCGCGCAAAGTAGGCTGATTTGCCAATTTAAGGAGGGGATGTGTGTCGTCTAGTGCTTTTGTTTCAAGAAAGACCAAGCGTGCAGTTTCGGGGAGTGCTTGCACACCCCTCACCATCGCTTCGTAATCTGCCTTCGCCGCCTTGCTGGAGGAACGCCTGCTGCTGGCGCCGCTGTATAAACCTTCGAGGATTACCAAGCGGCGCTCAGCGAGGAACGGCATTACCCGTGCCGCCGCTACCGCCGCCCCAAAGGATGATGTTTTGCCGTCCAGAAAGGCAGTGTTCAGCATCCCGGGATCATTCATTTTCTCCCGCATGGCGCGAACTTCCCGCCGGAGGGTGAATTCATCCTCGCCATGCAGCACATAGAACAGGGGCGGGGCAGTGTTTTTTGCGGTCATTTGCAGTACCCTCACTGGTTGGGCTACAACCAGCCTTCTTACAAGAAGGGCGGGCGTCGTTCGTTTACCCCTTGATCACCACCGCCTAGCCCATTGGTAAGTATATAGTGTTAAGGGGGGCTGTCAACCATTAAGGGGGTCAATCTCCTTGAACCATGCTGTAGGGTGGCCCTAACCAGCGGTGGTTGTCACGCGGTGGATAATCATCGTTCCCCCACGTAACCCGCGTGACTCGCGGCGGGTGATTCCGGTGATCTGCATCTCGCCGGGATCGCCCAATGTCGTCAGATGTTCTTGGAGTTGCAACCCCAACGGACGGGAAAAAATGATCGCCACAACTGCCAGCAAAACAACTGTTGGCAGACGCGAAAGGTACTGTACCATCCCGCGCTTCACCCCAAAACTGCTGACCCATGCCGCCAGACTGACCAGCGTTCCAGTGGTGAGCAGCGATGTCCCACAGTTAGGGTGAACAGCCAGCGAATGTTCCCCATTTCGCATCCGGCGAAGGGCTTCTCGTGCCGCAGCCTCTACTTGCTCGGTAGGAATATCGCCAATCAGCCAAAAGCCCCCCCCATCACTGCGTCCGGCGGCGGAAAGTCCCTGAATCTTCGCGCTGAGCATATGGACAGTGGCATGTTCCAATCCATGATTGCGGCGAGTGCGCCGGATGTATGGCTGCTCTAGCAGTGGGCGAATGTTCTCGGCAAGACGGGCGACAAGTGACGGCACGCGGGAAACCCTCCCTAACCCCTATGTGATATTCCCAAAGGTAGCACAAGTGATCGTTCCGCGCTACCTCACACCCGCGCCATGACCCGCTCGATAATCTCGGCGGCAATATCATATTTCCCGAAGGGGGGAATCAGATATGCGCCCTGTACCATCCCTTGTAAATCACTCAAAATCTCGGTGGCAATCTGGATACCTACGGTTGGGTTCACCTCTCCGGCGGCGGTGATCCGCTCTCGAATCGCTTCGGGAATTTCTACACCGGGGACTTCATTATGCAAGAAGGAGGCGTGTTTTGCTCCGTAAAGCGGCAAGATGCCTGCAAGTATAGGCATTTTCAACGCCCCGTAGAGCGTTTCGTAGCGCTTCAGGAAACCCTCCACGCGGGCGGGATCATAGACGGTCTGCGTCAGAGCAAAATCTGCCCCTGCCTCGATCTTCTTGACCAGCAATCCGATCTCTTTATCCAAATCTGCCGGGCAAAGGTTCAAGGCACAGCCTACGAAAAAGGAGGTGGGCTGACCAATCGAATTTCCGGCTTTGTCTGTGCCAGTGTTCAGGCTGTGCTTGATCAGGCTGATCAAGCCGGATGGCACAATATCATTTTTATCGTTGGCATCGGGGTAATCGCCAATGGCGGTGGGATCGCCCATGACGACGAAGATATTCCGCACGTTCAGGGCATGTGCTGCCAAAAGATCGCCCTGAATTCGCAGGATGTTACGTCCCCGCGTGGGAAAGTGAAGGATGGTCTCCATCCCCAAGTGATTTTGGACGAGGTGGCAAACCGCCCAGGGACTCATGCGCATCCGCGCCATTGGGCTATCCGAAACATCGACACAATCGGCGCCCGCCTCATGGAGCATGTTGGCGGAGGCGATCACTTTTTTGGCGTTAAAACTGCGCGGAGGCGCCATTTCAACGGTGATCGTAAAGTTGCCCGCCGCCAATTTTTGCGCCAGCACCGTTGGCTCACGTTCCGGTTCATTGGGAACAGGAAATTCTGTGGGAAGGACGGTGATAGCCGAAGTGCGGCGGGGGGCGCTGATCCCTTCACGCATGGCGGCGATATGATCAGGGGTTGTCCCACAGCAGCCGCCGATAATTGCCACACCGAGGTCGCTCAGCGTCCGCGCATACTCACCAAAATATTCAGGCATTGCCGGGTAAACCACCCGCCCACCCACCTGTTCGGGGAAGCCCGCGTTGGGCATCACGCTGATCAGCGCGTCTGGCTCTACGGCACGCATCACTTGGGCGATCTTTGCCAATTGCGAGGGTCCGCTGGAACAATTCACCCCAATCACATCGGCACCTGTGGCTACCAACGCCCGCGCCACATCGCCTGCCGAGTCGCCATAGATGGTTGACCCATCGCGGGTGAAGGTCATTGAGGCAATGATGGGAAGATTGGGGTTTATGGCACGAGCGCTGCTGATAGCGACAGCAATTTCGTTGAGGTCGGTGAAGGTCTCCAAAAGGATAACATCGGCACCGGCGGTGGTAAGGGCGCTGATCTGTTCACGGAACGCCTCGCCTGCTTGGTCAACGCTCACCCGTCCATAAGGGGCAAGGCGGACGCCCAAGGGACCTACTGAGGCGGCAACATAGGCTTGATAATGCCCTTCTTGGATCGCTTGTTTTGCCAGCGCCACACCAGCCACATTGATAGCGACGAGATCGGCACTGGCATCATGGGCAGCAAGTTTGTAGCGGTTTGCCCCAAATGTATTTGTCTCGATAAGCGCCGCCCCCGCCGCGAGGAAGGCATGATGAACGGCAAGGATACGCCCCGGATCGTTGAGATTCAGTTTATCTAAACAGGCGTTTAGAGGAACGCCGCTGTGATGAAGCATCGTCCCCATTGCCCCATCGGCAAGCAGGACACCTTCGTTCAAGCGTTGGAGGAAGGACATCATAGTGAGTCAATCCCTGTGGATAGGTTGTCGATTTTAGGATATCAAAACGATGGCTGCTGGTTGTTAGAGGGATACACCAGAACACCTTGTATTCAGTTTTTAAGGATAACGGATCTTGGGTGAAGTCTGCAACCACCCCGCCTTGAACATCCGGCGGTACGCTTTTCTAACGCGATTATTGCACCGTTTTCTATACGGCTCTAATGCTTGCTTGCTAGACTCTCCATAGGTCAGTCTTCGTGTGCAACACAAATCAGTGATCGGTGCGGTAAAACAAGCAAAAGGGGCGTACAATTCCCCTAAGAGATGGCGGGCGAAAGTAGGACTAGCGGATGATGCGATTTGATCGGTTCACGGAACGGGCGCAAGATGCCGCTGCCCGTGCCTACGAAATACTCCAACGTTATGGGCATAACCAAGTTGACACAGAGCATATCCTCCTCGCACTCCTTGAACAGCCCGAAGGGGTGATCTCCCAAATGCTTGAAAAGTTAGGCATTGATCAGGATGCCATGCGTGGGCGCTTGGACGAAATTTTGCGCTCGACGCCAAAGGCGTCGATCTATGGCGGCGGGGCAGGGCAGGTCTTCATGACGCCCCGTGTCAAACGGATTATTGATGTCTCGCAGGAAGAAGCCAACCGTCTGCGCGACGAATACATCTCTACAGAACACATCTTCCTTGCCATCTTGGGAGAGAAAAACACTGCCGTTGCGCGGATGCTGAAGGATGCCAACGCCACCCGCGAACGAGTCCTTGACATTATCAAAGATTTTCGGGGTGGGCAGCGCGTGACCGATCCCCAAGCCGAAACGCGCTACCGCACGCTGGAACGGTACAGCCGCGATCTCACGCGGATGGCGGCAGAAGGAAAGCTTGATCCCGTCGTCGGGCGCAGTGAGGAAATTCTGCGGGTGATCCAAATTCTCTGTCGCCGTTTGAAGAATAATCCTGTACTCATTGGGGAGGCAGGCGTTGGGAAAACGGCAATTGTCGAAGGGTTGGCTCAGAAAATCGCGAATCATGACGTACCAGAAATTTTGCTGGGACGCCGGGTGATCAGCCTTGATCTCGGCGCGATGATTGCTGGCAGCCGCTTTCGGGGGGAGTTTGAGGAACGTCTGAAAGCCGCCATTGAGGAAGTTCAGCGCAGTGAAGGGGAGATTATCCTGTTCATTGATGAACTTCATCAGGTGGTTGGTGCGGGGGCGGCACAAGGGGCGCTGGATGCTGGAAGTATGCTGAAGCCCGCCCTCGCACGAGGCGAACTGAACTGCATCGGGGCGACAACCCTTGATGAGTATCGCCAATTCATTGAGAAAGATTCGGCGCTTGATCGGCGGTTCGCTCCTGTTTTTGTGGACGAACCGAGCGTTGAAGACACGATTGACATGCTGCGTGGGTTGCAAGATCGCTATGAAGCGCATCACAAAGTACGCTTTACCGAGGCAGCACTTGTTGCCGCCGCCCGCTTAAGTCATCGCTATGTCACGGATCGGCGTTTGCCCGATAAGGCGATTGACCTGATGGACGAAGCGGCAGCAAAACTGCGCGTGGCGCTCTATAGTATGCCAAACGATCTTCGCCTCATGAAGCAAGAATTGGACAGAATCACAGCGGAAGAAGAAGCCGCCGGCGTCGCTCGTGAATACGAACGTGCTGCACAATTCAAGATGCAGCGCATCAAAGCTGGGGAGGATTACGAAGCCGCCCGTGAGGCATGGCAGCGCGAACACCTCCTCGATGATGAGGTTGATGAGAATGATATTGCCGAAGTCGTCGGGAAGTGGACAGGGATTCCCGTCAATCAGATCATCGAAGCCGAAGGGGATAAGCTGCTCCGCATGGAGGAAGCGCTCCACGCTCGCATCATTGGGCAAGAGGAAGCCGTCGCCGCCGTTGCTGATGCCATTCGCCGCGCTCGTAGTGGGATGAAAGACCCTAACCGTCCGATTGGCTCATTCATCTTCCTCGGTTCATCCGGCGTAGGAAAGACAGAACTGGCAAAGGCGCTGGCAGAATTCATGTTTGATGACGAGGATGCCCTCGTCCGCATTGACATGAGCGAATACCGCGAATCGCACACCGCCAGCCGGTTGTTCGGTGCGCCGCCCGGTTATGTCGGTTATGAGGAGGGCGGGCAACTTACCGAGCAAATTCGCCGCCGCCCCTACAGCGTAATCCTCTTTGATGAGATAGAGAAGGCACATCCAAATGTATGGAATGCCCTTTTGCAAATCTTGGATGATGGACGGCTCACCGATGGTCAGGGGCGTGTGGTCGATTTCCGCAATGCGGTGATCATTATGACCAGCAATTTGGGGACGGAATTCACCCGCAAGGGCGGCACACTCGGCTTTGTGACAAACCGCGATCCCGAATTGGTTGCCGATCACAAGAAGATTGAACGGGCGCTGCGCGAAAACTTCCGCCCCGAATTCCTCAACCGCATTGACGAGGTGATCATCTTTAGCCCGCTCTCGCTGGAGCAGGTGAAACAGATTGTCGATCTTCAGGTCAGTTCCGTCGCTGAACGGCTTGGTGAACAAGGCTTAGTCATTGAACTGACGGCGGCAGCGCGAGGGTGGCTGGCGGAACAGGGTTTCGATCCACAGTTTGGGGCGCGTCCGTTGCGGCGGGCGATCCAGCGCTTTGTGGAAAGCCCGCTCTCGGTGCAGGTTTTGAAAGGGTTGTTCCATCGTGGGGATGTCGTTCTTGTCGATGTGAACAGCGAGGGGACAGCACTCATCTTCACGCGGCAAGAGGGCGCATCGTTTGAACTGCCCACAAAGGTGGAAAACACAACCCCTAGCGAGGGCGGGTAAAAGTACCGGGCTATATTCGTGGGCGCAGAACCAATGCGCCCATCATTCCTCATTGCCTTCATCACGGCTGCCCGCCGAGGTGGAATCAAGCGTCATATCGGCTGCCGTTTGCATCTCGCGCATGGCGCTGCGGGCAGCCGCGCCAAATGCCAACCCCGCCGCAAGGAAGCCCAACCGCCGTGCCGCTAAGGAACGTTCGCGCCAACCAGAGGCGCGGAAAGCACAAAAGGCGAGCGCAATGTAATATTCCTTCCATTCCCCCGCCCTCCCCAATAGATCACTAGCAATCCGGCGCACTTCTTGAATGGCGCGAAATCCTTTGTAAAGAGGATGGTCTTGGTCAATTGGAACTGGCGCATTTATGTTCCAGTTAAGGTGGTTAATGAGGGGCAAAACAGCGCGAACCTCTGCCCATGAATTGCCAATTTTGGGGGCGATCAAGTCTGTCAGTAGGCTGATCTCCAAGACCGCCCAATCAAAGAGTGTATGCCCATCGCGGGCGAGTTCAAAATCGATCAGCCAGGCATCGCCTGAAGGGGAAACAAGGATATTCCCCGTATGCAAATCACCATGAATGGTGGAATAGCGCCCAGAAAGGCGCTGTCCTAATGCCCATCGATAGCGGCGAAACGGATTGGGAAGGGCATCACTCACCCCGACTACTGGCGGCAAGGTAGCATCCATAAGGTTAAAATCCGGTTCAAGGGCGGCAATATCACGGGCGAGGAGGTCATCCCGCGTCTCGCTAATGCGTCCGACTACACGCCCGACATGATTGCCACGTCGTAACGTGGAATCGCCGCCACGAAGATCAACGCGGCAAGCGTAGTTTTCCGCTTCCGGCTGGATGCTGCGTGCCATACGAATAATGGTTTCCCCCCCATCTCGCCCCCGCTTCAAGCGGATCACAACGAAATCTTCAAGGGCGACGATCTCCCCCGGATGACGTTCCTCCCCCCGACTCCACTCTCCTGTTGGGTGCAGGATTATTCCCTCCGATGGCATATCCTCCAGCGAGAGCGCCTCAAGGACAAGGGCGGGCGGCAAAAGAAGCTCGTATTCCTTCCATGCTTCGGGGGTATAGGTTGAGGATTGTTTCCACCACTGTCGTCCAAAGACCTCGAACAACTCATGGCGCAAAAAGCGTGCGAGTGCTTCCCCATCAACCTGTTCGGCATACTGCGCCAAATTGCGAGGGCGCTCATCGGGGGTGCCACCAACAAAGGTATATTTTAGCCCCCCATACGAACTGTGTTCGGGGATGGTCAGATCGGACTCAATACGGGCGGTTTTTGGGGTCAGGCGGCTGCGAACGAATAAATCATAGCGTTCGCGCTCCATGCGCAAAGCGTGGTAATCGTGCAGTTTCACGATAACTGGTGCGTCGGTGCGGTCATCAGCGTGAAAGGGACGGATGAGGAGGACGGTTGCCCCGCTATAGCCGCTGTATCCCTCTGTAAAGTAGGTTTCGATAACAATCTTTTCATAACGGCGAAACATATGACCCAACACAAGGCGCTGTTCATCCGTCAGACGTTCGCCGTTTTCAATGGCTACTTCATTAGGCAAAATGGCAAGAATTTTGTCTTGAGATTGCTCTAACGCCCGATTTTGCAGCATAGTCGGATTAATGCCCTTCTTGCGCAAAACGCGGACGGGTAAGCTATCCACTTCATCCAAAATGGCGTTCAAAAGCGCCCATTCAGGGGCGGTTGTTTCGGGGTTATTGGCTATGATCCGCCGTGTAGAGGCAAGAACGCGAGAGGCACGCGGCGTTTCTGGATAGCCGGACGAGGTGCGTGAACCATCCCCCATACCCGCCGTCTGGCGCACCTGATCGCGCAGGTCTTTAGGGGAAATCCCAAAATGCTCTAACCCATTCGTCAACAAGCCGCCCTCTAGCTTGGCAAGGGCGAGGAAAAGATGTTCAACCCCGAGGTAGAAATGCTTCAGCCGAGCGGACTCTTCCTGTGCCAACGCGAGGATTGCTTCCAAGCTAATTTTTTCCACGTATCGCCCTTGCCTTTTCCTTCCTAAATTAGGAGGAGTCTAACTGAAGGGTAGGATGATGAGAAGGGGCAAGACACTATTATCCCGAAATGATCTGAAAAGAATACATGAAACCTAACAGGTTTAGAATTTCCCCTTCACCGCCGCGTCAAGCTCTGTTAGAATGCGATCCCCTATCTGATTCGAGGAGGTGCAGACTTGACGACCTTCGTCGGCAGTTCGCCTACTAGGGCGGATGATCCCTCACTCAAGACAGCGCCAGAAGGCGCAGAAGAACCCTCAATACCAACCCGTGAAGCAAATTTTCGGTGGCTTTTAAGCCACCTCCGTCCATACCGTTCAGCGGCAATCCTTGCCCTTGTGTGTGGGATGATCGGTGGGGCTGCCACCGCCGCCGGACCCTATTTCGTTGGACGAGTCATTGACCACCTTCGAGAGGGGACAACCCTTTCCCAAATTGGGGCGGATGTCTTGCTCTTTTTGGGGCTGACGGTCTTGGTGAACATCGCCTTTTTCGGGCAGCGCACCTTCAGCGGTTTCGTTGCCTATTCCGTTGATTTGGACGTTCGGCAAGCGCTGTTTGGGAATCTACTGCGTTTGGAGCAAGGCTTTTTCCAACGCTTTCCCCTTGGCGATCTCATCTCGCGGATGCACAGCGATATTGAGATGATCTGGCGGCTGAACGCGATGTCCCTCACACGCGGTGGCAGTGCTGCCTTTCTCCTCCTTGCTACATTTTTTCTGCTCGCCTCGGTCAACCTCCTGCTGACACTCGCTGTGTTCGTTATCTTAGCCATCTCAACCCATTTTCAATTTCGGGCGGGGCGCGTACTAACACCGCTTTGGGAGCATGTTACCGATCAGGCGGGAACACTCTCCGCCCTTGTCCAAGATTCCGTCAGCGGTATTCAGACAATCAAGACCTTTCATCAAGAAGCAGACACCGCCCGCGCCTATGCTGAACAAAATCGTGAGTTTCGCCGCCGTTGGCTCTTTTTTAAGCGGCGCAACGAGCCGGTAGGGATGCTCCCGAACATGATCAGCGAGACGACAGCGGGCATTGTTGTGTTGTTCGGCGGTATTCTGACTCTGAATGGGGCAATGACGCTAGGCAATTTCACCCAATTCTTGCTTTACCTCGGCTATATTGCTGAGGCGCTTTTGCAGATTGGGACGATCTACCAACGTTACCAGCAAACACGGGGGGCATTCCGGCGGATAACACCGCTGCTGACGGATGCCAACATCAAAGACGAACCACATGCCTATGACCTTCCGCACCCAAAGGGAGCAATCACCTTTGAGGGGGTGAGCGTGATCCTCAATGGGAAAACGCTCTTAGAGGGCATCTCACTCCATATTCCGGCGGGGCAGACGGCTGCCATTGTTGGACCAACAGGCTGCGGAAAAACACTTTTGATCAGCCTTTTGGCACGTATCCTTGACCCCCATGTCGGGCGTGTTCTGGTTGATGGGATCGATGTGCGCGATGTGAAACTGAGCGCCTTACGAGCGGCAATTGCCTATGTTCCGCAGACTACCTTCCTGTTCAGCCAACCGCTTCATACGAATGTCCGCATGAGCCGCGACGACGTGGACGATGAAATGCTTATGGGGGCGATCACCATTGCCGGCGTCGCCCGCGACCTCCCCCAACTTCCCGATGGGCTGAATACCCTTGTTGGGGAACGCGGGGTAATGCTCTCTGGAGGGCAAAAACAGCGTGTTGCTATTGCCCGCGCCGTCATTCATTCCCCGGCGATTTTGATCTTGGATGATGCTCTTTCGAGCGTGGATACGCACACTGCCGCTGATATTCTGGCGAACCTACGGGATGTGTTGCGGACGCGGACGAGCCTGATTATTGCTCATCGTATTGCCACCGTGAAAGATGCCGACATGATTTATGTCATGGATGAGGGACGGATTGTTGAACAAGGAAGCCATGAGGCGCTTATCGCCCTGAACGGACGCTATGCGCGGATGGTGGAGCGCGAACATCACGAGGAGGAACGTGCCAGCCATGTCAGCCCTTAAGTCATTCACCGCCAGTACCAATCGTGCCGATGTGCCTCCTGATATGGTGCGAACAAAATTCACAGATCGCGGGTTGGTGCGCCTTCTAGGGCGTTTTCTCGTCCCGTTTGCCAAGCCGCTTGCCATTGTTTTTCTTGTTCTTCTGGGTGTGACAATCCTTGCCCTTGTGCCGCCGATCTTAATTCAGCGTGCCGTTGATGGACCGATTGCTGCTGGTGATCTGAATGGGCTGATCCCACTCGGCATACTCTATTTTGTGGCGATCCTCGGCGTTTTCGTCCTGCGCTTTGCCTATACCTACCTGTTGCAAACGGTTGGGCAGAACGCCTTGTTAAGCATCCGGCAAACGCTCTTTGAACACATCCTGCGCCAAGACATGCGCTTTTTCAACACAACTCCCGTTGGGCAGATCGTCTCACGGCTCTCCAGCGATATTGAGGCGCTGACCGAATTGGTCTCAACAAGCATCGTCTTGGTCGTCAGCAACTTCATCACCCTGATTGGAGTGATCGTTGTGATGCTGCTCATGAACTGGCGCTTGGCGCTGCTCAGCTTTGTTGTGTTGCCCGTGATGATCTTTGCCACGCGCTACTTCCGCCGAAAAATCCGCGAGAATGCCGCCCGCTTACACAAAATTGTAGGCGATTATCAGGCATTCCTAAACGAGCATCTGGGCGGGATGTTGATCGTCCAACTCTTTGGACGCGAGGCATGGAGTCGGGCGATGATGGGCGATATTTTAGGGCGCTACCGAGATACCCATGCCAAACTGCGTGATCTGTACACCTTTTTTGCTACTGTGCTGCAAAGTCTGACCGCAGTGGGCTTGGCGTTGGTCATGTATGGTGGCGGCAGCAATGTGCTTGCTGGGGTTGCCACACTGGGGACGCTCATCGCTTTCACCCAATATACACAGCGGATGTTCCAGCCTATCCTCGCGCTCTCCGAACAATATGCCCAGATTCAAACGGCGCTGGCAGCCGGAGAGCGCATTGCCCGCCTGTTGGCGATAGAGCCAACGATTCACGACTCCAGCAACCCGCAGCAAATCACCGCCTTTCATGGGGCGATTCGCTTTGAGAATGTGACCTTCAGCTATGATGCTGGAATGCCCGTTTTGCGAGGAATTACCCTCGATATTCCGGCGGGTCAGCGTGTTGCTATTGTTGGGGCAACAGGGGCGGGAAAAACGTCCCTTGCCGGACTGTTGGCTCGCTTTTACGATGTGGATGCTGGACGTATCCTGATTGATGGCATTGATCTGCGCGATTTGGCTGGAACAGATATCCATCGTTATGTGGTTGTTGTGCCGCAAAACCCGTATTGTTTCAATGGCACGATTGCCGATAACCTTCGCCTATTCAACCCCGCTATCACGCTAGAGCAGATGCGCACTGCCGCCGCCATAGCCGCCTCTGCGCCGTTCATCGAGCGGCTGCCCGGGGAGTACGATTACCGCCTTTTGCCCGGTGGGGCGAACCTCTCGCAGGGGCAGCGTCAGCTTTTGGCGCTGACACGGGCGCTCATCCATAGTCCAATGGGGATTCTCGTGCTGGATGAAGCGACCAGCAGCATTGATACCGAGACAGAGGCGCTGATTCAAGAGGGGTTAAAGCGTATTCTAAAAGACCGCACCAGTTTGACTATTGCTCACCGCCTCAGCACCGTCAGAGAGGCAGATCGCATCCTAGTGATGAGGCATGGGCAGATCGTTGAAGACGGGAATCATGCCTCCCTCTTAGAGGCAAGGGGTATCTATGCCGAGCTGCATGAGCGGCAGTTTGCTGAGGTAAGCCTTTAACGCCATGCCTATTGGCAAGTAGTAGTCCATCAGAACGCTAAACAAAGAAAGAGGCAGTCCTCATCCCCCGAACCCCCTTCTCCCTGTGGGAGAAGGGGGTTCGGGTTTCCAAGCCCCGAAGGGGTGGCTGCTTTCAGCCCGCTGCTTGAGCGGCGGCGACCCCGTGTAGTCGCCCCTACGGGGAGGCGAGGTGTGTCGGGAAAAGGGGTTCCTTAGAAATCCCTGTGGTGGACGACCACCCTAAATATCGAGCGTTGCCTCTTTCGAGTGAGTCATGATGAACTTCTTGCGCGGCGGCACTTCGGGACCCATGAGCATATCAAAAGTGTGATCGGCGGCGGCGGCATCATCAAAGGTTACTTGGAGAAGTGTCCGTTTTTCGGGATTCATCGTTGTTTCCCAAAGCTGGTCAGCGTTCATTTCTCCCAACCCTTTGTACCTCTGAACCCCCACTTTGTCCGGTTCAGGGTAGCCTTTCAGCAGCCGTTGCAAAAGGGCATCTTCCTTAACGCCACCTTCGGGATAGACATAGGTGGCGTTCTTCTTGTATTCCAAGCGGAAAATCGGCGGTTGAGCGATATAGAGCCGTCCAGCGGTGATCATCGGCTGCATGTAGCGAAAGAAGAATGTTAGCAGCAGCGTTCGGATGTGGCTCCCATCGACATCCGCGTCGGTCATAATTATGAGTTTACCGTAGCGCATCTTGTCCAGATTGAAGTCGTCGCGGATGCCCGTCCCTAAAGCGGCGATCAGCATTTTGATCGAGTCGCTGTCCAGAATTTTGTTCAGCGTGGCGCGTTCAGTGTTCAGGATTTTCCCCCGCAGCGGGAGAATAGCCTGGAAGTGCCGATCCCGTCCTTGTTTGGCGCTTCCGCCGGCGCTATCGCCCTCAACGATGTAAATTTCGGTGTTTTCACCGCGATCACTGCAATCTGCCAATTTGCCGGGGAGTGTTGTATTGGCAAGGAAGCTCTTACGTTCGCCCAAAAGAAGTTCCCGCTGTTTATCGAGGGCGTCCTGAATACGCATCGTCGTCAGGCACTTGTCAACGATTTTCTTGCCCTCTTTGGGGTTGTTTTCCAACCATTCGTTGAACGCCTCGCTGACGACCTGCGCCACCGCCGGATTCACTTCGGGGTTCATCAACTTCACCTTCGTTTGCGATTCAAACTGGGGGTTTGGGTGACGAACACTGACAATGGCGGTTAAACCGTCAAGCGTATGGCGTCCGGTGAAGTTGGCATCTTTTTCCTTCAGGAAAGCAGATTTGCGAGCATAGTTGTTGATTGCCCGCGTCAGTGCCGTGCGCAAGCCAGTTTGGTGCGTCCCTCCATCGGGGGTGTTGATCGTGTTGGCAAAGGTGAGTTCGGTGCTATTTGTGCCATCCGTATATTGAAAGGCAAACTCCACCTCCATCTGTGCCTCGCGGGTTTGCCCCTCAATGATCATATTAAAGGTGCTTTGCCCGCTTCCGCTGACAACCTCATGAATGGCATCGCGGTTGCGATTGAGGTAACACACAAAGGCGCTCAAACCGCCCTCAAAGTAAAAAGTCGTTTCGCGGGGGAGGGGTGTTTCGCGTTCATCGATCAAGCTGATCGTCACCCCCCGCACCACATAGGCCATTTCGCGGAAACGATCTGCCAGCGTCTTGAAGTTGAGATCAAACTCTTGGCGAACGCCGGTGAAAATTTGATCGTCGGGGTAGAAGGTGATTCGCGTGCCCGTTCCTTCGCCTTCGCCCATCTCTCGGATGGCTTCCACCTCGCTGGTTTTGATCCCGCGTTCATAAGTCTGCCGCCAGAGATGCCCATCACGCATGACTTCGGCAACGCACCATGCGGAGACAGCATTCACTGCTTTCACCCCAACACCATGCAGCCCGCCAGAGACGGAATATGCCCCGCTACCAAACTTTCCGCCAGCATGGAGCGTGGTCAAGACTAATTCGAGAGTAGGAATGCCCTTTTGCCAGTGATTTTCCACCGGAATACCGCCGCCGTTATCGGTGACTGTGACAGAGCTATCAGGGTGAATGACGACTTCGATGAAATCACAACGCCCTGCCATTGCTTCATCGATGGCGTTATCAACCACCTCGTAAACAATGTGGTGTAAGGCGTGAACATCTGTGCCACCGATATACATGCCGGGGCGCTTGCGGACTGCCTCCAACCCTTCAAGTGCCTGAATATCACGTCCGGTTTGCTGATGTTGCGGGGTTGCCACCACCTACCTCCTAAGAGAATGCTTGTTTGGGAGATTCGCACTGTGTTCTAGTCAGTACCATTACCAAAATGATAAAAATCAAAGCGATAAAACGCCGAAAAATCACGTCCCAATGTGCCGGGAAACATGCTTATTATACCACACTGCAAAGGCGAGTTCAAGAATAAGTGTTCGAGGGATTCAGCGGGAGACAACAACCTCGGCAAAGCGGAGAATACGGCTTGCTGTTTGGTAACCCCGTCGTCGTTCAGCAACAACAACACCCGCCGGCATCCCCGGTTCGTCGGCGGCTTCTACGGCGCGGTGGCGGCGTGGATCAAAGGGCTGCCCCACCGCTGGAATGGGGCGAACGCCCTCCCGTTCAAAAAGGTCGAGAAGCCGCCGCAGCAGGACGCGCTGCCCCTCTAACCAACCACTTAGAATATCGTGAGCGGTTGGGTCAGCAAGGGTTGTAAGTTGCACCGTTCCGCTCTCGATTGCTTTTTCAATCCCATCGACAACGGGCATGAGTGCCTCGATCCACTTCAAGGCGGGGCTGCTCCCGCTGATTGCCGTCCCTCGCATCATCATACGGACTCCTTAATCATACCGGGCAAGGGGCGAAAATCGTCCCGAAACTCTGTTCGGTTCAGGTCACTGTGACGCCGCGCCTCAAAAAATAGATCCTCAGGGTGAAAGGTCAGATCGGGCGGCGGAAGGCGGCGTGGGGGGATATACGGCGGCGGCGGGTGTACGATCTGCCGATCTGTATCGGCGCGGGCATCGGGCGTGCGAAGGGCATCATAGGCGGCGCGGATGCGGCGAAAACCCTCTGGATCACGTTCAGGGGGATGCTCTTTCACCAAGGCGAAATAGGCATTCTTGATCGCCGCAGCGGTGGCATCGGGCGTAACCCCTAAGATGGTATACGGTGTTTCTGCCATCAGCCTACCCATCCCAACAAGCGGCGCATTTCGCCATCTGTGCCATCGGGGTCTATCGAATCCAAAACGTCCTCCAGCGTGGGTGTGTACCGTTCATTGAGGAGATTGATCGCCTCGTCAATGCCAAGCTGAATGTCACGCCGCCGAATAGTTCGCGCCCATGCTGCCGCCTTTTCAAGGTGATCAAGGGCGGCGGCACGGCGTCCCTTCGCCGCATCCCACATCCCCAAATGGAGATGGGCGACGCCATAGGTGGCATCCTCTTTCAGGGCGCGGCGGGCGTGATCGTAAGCAGCGCTTGATTCACCCTGGGCATAGTAGGCGGCGGCGATGCGTGTCAATAAGATGGGGCGCTGTCCATCGCTGCCCCCCGCTAACGCAGCAGTAAAGTACTCTGCCCCTGCAGCGCCTTTCCCTAAGATGGCAATGCCCACATCGACAAGGGCTTCCGGCGGCAAGGGCGCATGGTTTTCGCGCCGTTTCAACCAGCGCCGCGCCTCAGCGTGATCGCCTACGGCGTGCCATGCTTCAATAATGAGCCGCGCTAGATCATCGTTCGTCAGGTCGAGCCGTTCAAAATCTGCCCGTGCTGCCTTTGGTTCAATGCCCGCCAACGCCGCGCCCCGCCGAGCATAGAGCAGGGCATCATCGGGTGTGAATTCAAGCGCCTTTGTGTAATCGTTGGCGGCGGCGCGAGAGTCCTCATCGGCACGGTGGAGGTCGGCACGGGCAGCGTAGAGGATCGCCAAGCGATTCCGCGCCAACGCTGCGTAAGGCGCGTTCGTCGTCCTATCGACACGCTCCCAGGCATCAAGGCTCTGATCCAAGTCACCTTCCATCTCGCAGGCTTGGGCGTAAAGCATGAGCGCCTCAGCGTTTTTGGGGGCGATCTCTAGGACGCGCAGGGCAGCTTGGCTTGCCGAACGCGCATTTTGCTGTTCAAGGTAGCGCCCGATGAGGGCAATTTTTAGGGCGAGATCATCAGGCTGTGCTTTGACTGCATACCGTAAGGAGGCGGCTGCCCGTCCGAACTGTCCATCACGGGCGTAGAGCGCGTCAATATGCCGCCACAGACGGGCGATATGTCCGGGTGTCCAGGCCTGTTCGCCGCGACGCGGACGGCGGCGGACGAATTCGCGCCACGCCTCGGCTGCCTCTGCCCATTGATCCAGCCGTTCATGGGCAAGGGCAATATTGGCGATTAGGTCGCGGGGGGCTGCGCCAGCCCGTTTTGCCGCTACCCAGTGACGGAGTGCCGCGTTCCAATCGCCCGTTTCGGCAGCAGCATTGCCCGCTAAAAAGTCGGCGCGTTGTTTCAATTTCAAGAGGATGGGCGACTCTGGGGCAATTTTGAGCGCTTGACGCACGGCATCAGGCAGCACATCAGCGTTCTCCACATGATCAAGCGCCCGTTCAGTAAGGGCGCGAAGGAGGTTCAAGCGGAGAGCGGGCGTGTTCAAGCCGTTTGCCTTTGCCGCCAAAAGACGGGCCAGAGTCTCGCGCTTTTGCCCCCGACGATAGGCGATGAGTGCCAAGTAGAATTGGCAAAAGGCAATGGCATGGTTTAAGGCGCTATGCAGATGCGGTTCAGCCGCATCAAAATCGCCATTGGAGAGTGCCTTGATCGCGTTTTTCAAGGCGGGCAGTTTGGGCTTCAGGCGATTCTGCTGCTCTGGGGTGAGCAGTTCCCATGTATCCTCACGGGCGGGATCGCCGCCTGTTTCAGCAACAGCAAGGCAAAGCATGGCGGCGGTGCGGGCGTAATGACGAGGATCAAGACCGATGCTCTCACGGTAGGCGGAAATGGCTGCTTTCAACTGCCCGCCTCGGTGGTGTGCCAAGCCCAAATGGTAAAGGTAAAGCGGATCGCCCGGATAATAGGTGTTTGCCGTCTGTATATCATTGAGGGCGGACTCGGCGCGAAGATTTGAGCACGCCCGCCGAAAATGTGCTTCTGCCAGCGCTCGCCGAAGTGCCTCGTCGGGTGGTTCACGCCGTGCCTGTGCCGACCATGCTTGAATAGCACCCTCGTAATCGCCCCGCTCAAAGGCGGCGACGCCTCGCTCACGGTCTGTTAGGCGCAGCAGAGGACGAGGTGGATTTTCGGGGCGGGTCTTTTTCTTTGCCATGTGGTCAGTGTGTGGTTTGAGGTTACGCCTGTGCATTATAGCATCTCGTCTGTGGGCTGGTCACGTAATTTCCGAAAGGGGTACAATGAGTCTGCTTCGGCGGACTAGATGTGAAGGATACGCGATGCGACGCCCGCTCTCTGTAATTTTTTTTATGGCAGCCTTTATCCTCGGTGTTGGGTTGATGTTTTTGCCTCCCACAATGTTCACGATTGCTCAAAGCCCCCCGACACTCACGGCAACTCCTGATGTGCCTGACTCCGATTTGCGGCGGGAGATTGAATTCCTAAGCCAAAAGGCGGAACAAAACATCACCATTGCTAATTCACTGCTGACACTTGTCCAGTCCGCCGCCGATACGATTGGGTTGGTGATCACGCTGGTTGGGGGGTTGGTTGCCCTGGGTGGTTTTGTCCTCGGCGCGTTGGGGGTGCGCACACTTCTGAATTTTAATAATGTCCGTCGCCAGTTTGAAGCATCTCAAATGGCATTTGACGACACCCGGCAGAGTTTTGAGGCGGTGAAACATGAATTCGAGGCGACGAATTTACAGTTTCAAGTGACCAAAAACCAATTTGAGAGCGAGATTGCCCTTGCGCGGCAAGAACTTGACCGAGCGAAGGCGGAATCGGTGCGGATTAGCGAACGCGGCGAAAACGCAATTTATGCCCTGACGATGCTTCATATTGGCAAGGAGCAAATGGAGAAAAACAACCTTGATGCGGCGCTGAATACGCTCACCGAGGCGTTCCATTTTGACTCCAACAACCGTGCCATCAATTACTTCTTGGGTGAACTGCATACCCAATTAAACCGGTTTGATGAGGCTGCCAAATACCTGATCACGGCTGGCGCAGAGGAATCCCCTGATGCAGAGGCATCCTTCCCCGCCGCCAAAGCTGCCTATGCGTTCATTTGGCGCAAGAAGGGGGATGGCGAAGCCGATCCCGCCCGCCGCAAAGATTTCTATGACCGTGCCGAGCGCTACTACTTAGAGGCACTGCGCCGCAACCCGAAACTGCTGGATATTCACGGGGAGGCGGTTTATGCCTCACTGGGGGGGCTTTACAAACAGCAGAACCGCCTTGAGGATGCTGTTGAATGTTATGAGAAGGCAATCACCGTGCGCCCGAAGGATTCCTCGTACCCATTCAATAATTTAGGGATTCTCTATACCCAGTTGAAAAATTACGTCCGTGCCACAGAGGTGTTTCAAAAGGCGCGGGACATTGCGCTTGACAAGGTGGATGATCGCCCTCAAGACTTTTGGGCGCGGTTTGATCTGGTCACGGCGTGCGCCATGCTCGATGATCGGGATGGCGTTCAACAGCACATTCGTGAGGCGTATAAATACGTTCTGCTGCCAGACCCGCTGCGCACCTTTTTGCGAGGGATTACGACACTCCATGAGGCAAAACCAACCGACTTATTGGCATGGCTGATGCAGAACGTGACGGCGGAAATCGAAACCCGCGAACGAGCAGCGAAGCTGTGAGCGTAGGGCGATGAAGGCAAGTGCATAGCGCCTAGAAAGAGCGAATCTCCGGTGGGCTGCCTGACCAACTGACAAAAAGGGGCGGGTAAGGTATACTCTCCAGTAGCCCATCGGTACCCATTGGAGATCTGGGATGAACGCTGCCCCGCGCCCTTATCGTCTTGGAATCATCGTCCTTATCCTTATGCTGCTTACGGCATGTGGGGGAGGGACGGCGAACAACCCTACCGCCGCCCCAGAGCAACCCACCACCAGCGGCAGCACCGCTATCCCTACAACGGCATCAATCAGTACAGAGGCTGCACCGTCCGCCCCTAGCCCACAACCAACTCTGCCACCTGCAGCCGCACCTACCGTTGTTCCTACGGTTGTGGCGGCAGCCCTTCCAGAACCGATCAAGGGGGTCAAGTTTGGGCCGCTCGCGTATTCTCCCGATGGCAAAACCCTCGCTTTTGTTGGCTCGGTGTACGACCAATCAACTGGGTACAGCGACAGCACGCTCTATGTGAAACCGATAGAGGGCGTCGAGGCACGCGCCATTACCAAAACATCGCGGCGGCTCATCTTGACGATTGCCTTTTCGCCCGATAACGCCTCCATCGCTTATTTCGTTCAGGAAACAGGGACGTATGTCGTCGCGGTGGAAGGGGAGGCGACCCCCAAAGAAGTGAAGAATGTGACTTGTTTGAATTGGTCACCAGACAGCAAAGGACTCATCTCGATCACAAAGGGCGCAGTGAATTTTGTGCCGATTGACGGTGGGCAGCCCAAGACGCTTTTCAAGGACGATATTACGGTGGGCTGCGCCGCTTATTCCCCAGACGGTCAATCCATTGCCTACCTCGGCAAGAAGGACGCGAAAGGCTTTCCACAGCTTTATGTGAGTGCGCCGGATGGGAGCAACGCCCGTCCGGTTTCTGGCGACAACAATTGGGGGCTTTTCAATGTGATGTGGTCGCCCGATGGGAAACGGCTCGCCTACTTTGTAACCGATGTCACCCTGAACGGTGACATTCCTTGCATTGCCGAAGTGGAAAGCGGGAGCGCTGTTTGCTTGAAGGATGTTGCGGGTAAATATTACACCCATATGGCATGGTCGCCAGACAGCCAGCAGGTAGCGCTCGCCAGTCTGGGGCAAACCATGCAAAAACTGCGGACGATTGAGGTGATGCCCGCTGCCAGCATGACGTCGACGCTGTTGATCAAAGGTGATCCGTTTGTGGTAAATGATGTTACATGGAATCCGGCAAACGATCAGATCGTTTTTGCCGCCGTTCGCGCCTCCTCAAACGGCGGGTCAATCTACGCAATTACCCCCGATGGGAAAACGATCCAACCAATTTGGGGTGGCGACCTTGTAGCGCTAGGAAAAACCCTCGTTGATTTCACCTACACGATTGATTCAACGACAAAACTGCTCTTTCAGCGTCCGAAAAGCTGGTTTTTCAACAGCACCAATTCCATCTTGATCTTTGCCCCAAGCCAAGCCGCACTCCAAAATCTGCGGCTGCCCTTTGAGGCACAGTTTGGGATCGCTGGGGGAATCAAACACATCAACACGGTTTACAAATCGCTTTTAACAACCGATCTCTCGCCGCGAACCATCCTCCAAGAGGCGATCAAGAATGCCCCCGGCAGACCGAGCGCCGAGACTATCACAGAGAAAATACTAGGCGCTCATCCAGTGGCAGAAATTGTCTTTACCACCCCCAACAACGAAGAACAGGTGTTGATCGCTGTCAACTTAGATGGTTATCCGGTTGTTGTCCAGTTCATCTATGAACGTGGGCAAGGGGATCGTTTCTTGGCAATGGCAGAAGCGAGTGTCAGCACACTCCGCAAAGAGTAAACGCCGACTACCTCGCCAAAGCACATCTGCGCAGTTGCCCTCATCCCCCTACCCCCCTTTGCCCAGTGGACGAAGGGGGAGTCGATTTTTTGAGGGGGCTTCCCCCTCAATCGTCCCTTTTCGATGAATACTAGGGTAAACACATTCAACTGCGCAAGTTCTAATCTGCTCTCAGCCCGATGTGAAGGCGTCGGGCAGGGGCAACCCCTCTCTCTCAGTTTCGTGGATCCCCTTGCCAACTTGCGCCTCAGGCATTTTGCCTCACAATACAGAAGGATGTTTTTACCGATCCAAAGAGGTATTTCGCCATGGCTAAACGATACCACCTTACCCTTGCTGTTATTGTGTTATTTGCGCTCACCTTTAGCATGGGCGGGACGCTCCGCGCCCAAAGCCCTGAACAACTTGACTATGGGGATACCCTTGTCGGATTCATCACAAAGGACGCGCCTGTATCGTTTTACCAGTTTAAGGGGGCAAAGGGCGACCCCGTGACAATCACGGTGGAGTCCGTTCAAAGCGATTTGCTGCCTGCCTTTTGGGTCTATGAAACAGCGAAAGGCGAACCGGGCAAGATTGGCGAGGGAAAACCCGCCGCTGATGGCAAATCTGCCATGCTTGATGTGATGCTCCCCGCCGATGGCGACTATTCGATCAATGTTGTGGGTAGCAAAGACACACTAGGGGATTTCATCATCACCCTAAGCGGTCCGCCCGAACCGGATTACCCCCTCCTGCGCAGTTTCAATGTGAAGGGACAGAACCCCAACGGTACAACCTTTGAAGGAATCCTAACGATCACCGACGTTGAAGGGGCAGAAGTCACTGATACGCTGTATGTCTTTGATTGGCAGTTCGCCAACCAAACGATTGGGCTTGGCTTGCGCAAGGGTAATTACATTGCTGTTGCCTACAGCCGCAATGAGGACTCCGAAGCGTCTTGTGGGGTTGCCCTTTTTGAGAAAGACCCCAATGATAAGAATGTTTTGAACGGGCAGTTTGCCGATGTGGGCGATACCATCCCCGGTACAGAAACGCTGACGAAGGCGGATGGAGATACCTATGATGTGATTGGGGAAATGCCCAATGGCGAGAAATATAAGGACACGCTCACTCTCGTGTTGGATGGCGAGGCGCACATCTTTACCTATCTGACGAATGATGTTTCAGGGGTAGCTATCGAAGGGGATAACTACTTTGCGGCAAGCTATGGGACGGATTGTGTCTTGGTGTTTTATCACATCAATGCCGATGGGAGTATGGATGGCTATTGGACGGAAGAGGCGTCAGAGGCGCTGCTGATTGGGTCGGAGAAGGCAACCCCACGAAAGTAACGACTGGTGTATCGTTCTGGGATAGCTAAAGCCTATACCGAGGTTGAAGGCGGCAGCTTTAGCAGCGATGCGGGCATAGAGACCGAGATAGGCGTGGGCGTTGACGGATTCGAGACCGAAAACGGTAGAGAGGATGGCAAACACGGTTTCGATAACCTGATGGGCAGCCTGCGCTGCCGACTAGGGGCGGGTTGCCGGTGGCTGGGGTTGAGCGATAAAGTGAGCTTGGGCGTCGGTGAAGAAGGTATCCATAGCCATTGTTCAATCCTTTTGTTGTTGTCTTGGATTGGACATTGGCGATACCTTCTTTTCCTTCTTGGATAAGCCTTTTAGCGGCGGGATCATGAACGATTCTGCGTTTTCATTGTATTTGCACTACGTTCTGTTGGCTTTTTGGGTTCAGAACCCCTACCCCCCTGCCCCCTTTCCCCGTACACAGGGAAAGGGGGAAAAATTCTGCGGGCGAGGGGGAAGCCCCCTCAAAGACGTGATTCCCCCTTCTCCCTGCGGGAGAAGGAGGTTAGGGGGATGAGGATGGTCTCATTCTATGTTTACCTTTTTGATGGACTACTCACCGTTGGTGGTAGTTGAAAAAAGGTCATGGACAGCATACAACTGATAGTCATCCAACTGTAGGGAGTATGCGCCGTGACTACGGAGCCACCGAGGGTATTCTGTCCAATCTCAAGCGTTATCGGCGAGGGACTTGGAACGCACGCATGTCGGTGGAAACCGCACTCTCGCTGGTGACGACTGTTTGCCGCTCGAAAATGGTCTTTCATCGCTCTCCTACCCATGTTGAAGCCCGTCTAGCCCATGTGGCTGCCATGTTTAAGGTGCGGCTCAGACTCAATCGCACGTTACAGCCGGAGGCTGATCCTCTGGATCGCCTCTATCATCTTGCTCAGTTTGCTCTGTGAACTAGCACCAACGGTTGCTAGGCTTGGAGAGCAGCGCTCCTGTAGGTTGCCTGTTTGCCCTGACAGGGTTACACTGCATAGCGATTTGTCTTAGTTCGTCGTCCTGACCTCGCCACCACAGAAGGGGGTCTTTATTTATGCTCAAGTCAAAATCGTTGGTCCGTTTGGTGATCGTCCTCGCCGTGATTGCGGGGATCACCCTTCCGGGATTAGCGGCTCATCCCGCTGCCGCCCAAATTGGGCAGCCCTATGCCAAAGTAAGTGGGGATCGCGCTGTTGTTTACGCCGGACCCGGCACAGGGTTCTGGCAGTTTGGGGCGCTCCGTAAGAATGTGATCACCCCGGTGACGGGCGTCACAGCGGACCGTCAGTTTTGGTATTCGGAAACGCCCATTGGGGCGGGCTACCTTCGCGCCCAAGATGTAGAGGTTGTTGGTGGGGAATCCGTCCCCATCATTGATCCGGGCATCATCGGGACAATCATTACTGGTGCAGCAAATGTCCGCACGGGTCCCGGCGCCGAAGCGCCCTCCATCGCCACCTTGCAAAAAGACATGCAGTTCTTTGTTATTGGGCAACAGCCTGATGGAAGTTGGCTGCAAATCCGCTTCAAAGGGGGCAAAGGGTGGGTGAAGGCAACACTCACAAACCTCGGCACAGTCGGTGTTCCCGATGCCCCGTCAACAGCTGGACCCATCGCCATTGCCAACGCCAATGTAACGCTGCGCAGCGGTCCTGGCACACAGTACACGATCATTGGCGTGATTCCCGCCGGAGAGGTCTCCGTGATTTTGGGGAAAAATGCCAGTGGGCGTTGGCTGTTTGTCGATTCCATCCTCGGTGAGGGCTGGGTGATCACCTCCGGCGTTGCCACACGGAATTATTTTGGCAGTGTCGCCATTCTGGATGCCGAATCGACGGGTGCGGAACTTGATTTGACGGCAAAAACGCGCACCGGCGCGAACATCCGCTTGGGACCGGGCTTGGGCTTTGAGAGCATCGGATCGGTGGCGGGCGGTACGTTCATCACCATTTTGGGGCAGAGCGCCGATAAAGGGTGGTGGTATGCCGATACCCCTGTTGGCACGGGCTGGATTGCCAAATCGGTTGTGGCAACCCCCCGTGACTTCAGCCGGGTTGTGCCGGTACTCCCATAAGGTGCTGTAGAATAAACCGTTAGGGGCGATGGTCTGAGCCTCGCCCCAACGACACCTCACAGAGATATACAGAGACATAAGGATAATCAGGCAGTTTGACCACCATCGATCCGACACTTTCCCCCCACACCCCACAGCCCGATACGCAGCCCCGCCGCCCCGCCGGACTCGATGATTATTTCGATGATGCGCCCCGACGCGGTTGCGGCAACACGCTGCTTATCAGTATGGTGATCCTCATGATGTTGGTCATGTCCTTTGCCGTGATTGGGATCGCCGGATTCCTCGGTTGGCGGGATGGTGGGACAGCACGGCGGGCAACTCAGGCGGTTGCTGTCGCCGCCACCTTGGACCGGCAGGCAACATTGGCACGGACAAATCTAGATGATGGGCAGTGGGAACTCGCCTTTACCCGCTGTGACTATGTGGCGACCCTTCAACCGCTTTACGCAGAAATGGCGGCGTGCAAAGCGACGGCGCAAGCGGCGCTCAATGCAACGGCGACTCCCACACCCACCGAGACCCCCATCCCAACGGTGATCACCTCTACGCCCACCACAACACCCCCTCCGGCGGGCGCGTTTGCCCCAGAAGAACTGCTCACCCGCGCCCAAGAATCGGTTCGCCGCACAGATTACGAAACCGCCATGCGTTGGTTGGAGGCGCTGCGGGCGGTGGATGCCAGCTACAAACGCGGAGAGGTCGAACAACTTTTGCTGACGGTCTATCAGGCGTTGGGCAGCCAATACCGCTTTGAGGGACGTTTGGGGGAGATGATCGTCGTCATTGAGAAGGCGTTTAAGATCAACGCGCTAAGCAACACAGATTGGGGGTTTACGGTGAATGCGGCGAAACTCTACCTAAGCGCACGCGGCTACCTTGAAGCGGGTAATTATCCGCTTGCTGCACAGGTTTTCGCCCGCCTGATGAGCATCGCTCCGGCATTTTCGGATGATACGAAAACGCTGGCGTGTAAGGCGTTCGCCTCGGCGGGGGATACGATCTCTGCTGCTCAGTATGGATGCCGCTGATGATGACCTTTCTTGTCCGCCTTGGCGCACTGCGGCGGAAGATCAAGCCCCGCACGCGCCTCACCGAGTGGCGTATTCGCCTCACCTTTGGGATGGTGCTGCTTGTCCTTTCTGAACTCGTCGTTTGGCAAAACCCGCCCCGCCGGACAGGGTTTGATTGGGTTGCTCTCTACATTCTCTATACGGCATTGGGGGCAATTTTTCTCGATCTTGTCGTCCGCTTTCAAGTGGCGACTCCCGCCGCGTTGGGCTTGGCAAGCGGCGTTTATGGCTTGGCAGCCAGCAGCCTGATCAATCACACTGCCTATGAGAACATCCCCTTTGGGCTGCTGTCACGAGGGATGGGTCTCCAAGTGGGCGCTGGCTTTTTAGCGCTCATGTTTTTTCTGATTGTCATGCGTGGCAAAGCGCCCGAACCACTCCCTATCGCTTCGGCAGGCGTTGTTGGCGTGGCATGGGCGCTCTGGGGGCATTGGTATCCCCTTCAGGCAACGGTGGGGTGGGGCTTGGCAACGATGGAAACACTCCAACTCTACACCGTAATTGGGCTGATGATCCTCGCTATACTGTTTTCAACTCTCCCGCCGCGCTTTGGGACGCTTCGTGAAACACGCTTCACCCTGCTGTGGTGGGAAGGTATTCTTGTTGGCGTGCCGCTGTTTATCTCGGTGTTGGTGGGGATGATCAATGGCGCGATCCCCGCCTTGATATTTCTCATCCCTGTTGTGCTAGTGGCATATTGTCTTTGGGCGCTGCGTTGGCAGAAGGATCGCCGGGGTTACGAACCGTCTATCCTTGCCGAACTCACCTACATCGCCCCGAATTTAATCACCTATGTGATCATGGCGGGGATGTTTCTTTTTGCCGGAGGGGTGGCATACCCCCTTGTAGAGGGCAAAGATGCCCCCTTAGGGGTGGTGATCTATTACACGGTGGTTGGCTTTGGCACAGCGTGGCTGCCTTTTGCCAGCGGGCTGATCTTCTGGGAAGTCTTGCGCACCGACCTAAACCCCCGCTTGGTCACGGAAGCAGCAGACGAGGATGAGGAAGGTGAATCATGAATTTCCCCGGCGGTGGCTATTCCAACGAAGATGATGAGTATGATGATTCATTAGATGACGAGTTCGCTCTTTCGCGGGATCAGAATCGGGACGATTTCGCCTCGTTTGACGCCAATCGTTACGTGGAGCGGCGCGGGCGGCTAGCCGACGCTGACCCAGAAGATGTTATGTATGATGCGCGGCGACAAGCCGAAGATGGCTCGCAGCCGCTGGGTGCGGACTTTGATCCCTCTGCCTACATTCGCCGCCGCACCTCGGTTGCTCGTCCGGCGCAGCCACGCGGACGCCAGAGCCGACGAGGAGCGCAAGATGCCCGCTTACAGCCACAGATGGAATCATCCGACACAGAAGCAGGGACAGGGCTAGGCTCTCTATTTCGCTTTGGTCGTCGGGGGGGCGGGGGGCAAAGTCCATTGGGCTTGCTCGGAATGGTCACGACCCTGACACCCGGGATCGGCATTGTCGCCCTTAGTTTCGGCTGTTTTGGGCTGATGGCTTTGATCGGCGCATGTGGATTAATGGCTCATCTATTGGGGATTATTAAGCCCTAGCTCAGCGTTTATCTCGCGTGCTGCGTCGCTCAACCCAGCGCACAAACAGGGATAAAATGAGCGTCACACACAGATACATGAAGGTCATCACCGTATACGTTTCCTCGGTACGAAAGCTGCCCGTCATGTAGATCGTTGCCCGCCCTGTAATGTCCTGCACACCGAGGACGCTGACGAGGGAGGAATCTTTCACCATCGCCACAAAATCATTTCCCAAAGCGGGTAAGACATTCCTCAGCGCCTGCGGCAAAACGACGTGACGCATCGCCTGAACAGAGGACATCCCCAGTGACCGTGCCGCCTCAACTTGCCCCCGATCAATGGATTGAATCCCCGCCCGAAATACCTCACTAAGGAACGCCGAATAGCCGATGATCAAAGCAATAATGACGCGGGCAAGGTTTGAGAAATCGCGCAGGCGAATCGTCGTCAGAAAATTCGCAATGGAGGTGATCACCCCAAGCTGCTCAAGATCAGTGGCGATCAGGGAACGCCCGAGGGTGTTCAAGCCGAAAATAATCCCCGGGATCAGCGCAAACGCAATATAAAGTAGCAAAACCAACATCGGCAGCCCGCGTACAATTTCGACATAAAACGTCGCCAAATGGTAGATGAAAGGATTCTTCGACAGACGGGCAAAGGCGACCAACAATCCCACAAGCATGGCGAGGGTATAAGCAAGGACGCTGACGAAAATAGTCACCCCTAGCCCACCCATGAGCAGGTTGAATATTTGGGTAAGCGTTTTATCGGTGGTGATTTGCCAAAAGGCGAGGACGCCAAAAATCGCCGCCACCAAAACCCACCATGGCACCTGTCGCAGCGTATTTAGGATAGGGAGTAACCGAGATTGTCCGGGGGTGGAAGTCATGATCAGCCGATCTGCGGATGTTTCGCTTGTTTTGTTGGGACGCGCTCCTCAGAATCATATATTGCAGTACCCTCACTGGTTGGGCTGCAACCAGCCTTCTTACAAGAAGGACGGGCGTCGTTCGTTTACCCCTTGATCACCACCCCCTAGCCCATCGGCAAGTATATCGTGATAAGCGGGGCTGTCAACCACTAAGGGGTCAATCCCCTTGAAAAATGCTGTAGGCGCATGCCACACACTGTCAAACGAGACACGGCTGACCACAACCAAAGTTCCCGTGTGCGCGATCCTTGTCCCAACCGAAATCACTCGTAATAACCGGTGCCGCAAATGAACGCTAAGGCTGGATCATTCGTCTTTCCCACAGCACGGCAAGGGAGCGGTTTGAGGGGAATTCCCCCTCAAAAATCGTAATTCCCCCCTTCTCCCAATGGGAGAAGGGGGCAGGGGGATGAGGGCTGCACGTTCTATTAAAATCGGCGTCAGTGGTTAATACGTCCCGCTTGCCCATACATACACATAGGTATCGCGGTAGAAGTTATCCGTCCAGTTGAACAGCCAGCGCGAATCGGTGACGCTCATATTGACGCAGCCATGACTATGGCGGTAGCCAAAGCCATCATGCCAATACGTACCATGCAAGCTGATCGCCTCGTCAAAGTACATGACATACGGCACAGCCGGCAAACTGTAAAAGTCTGGCTGCCCCATGGCGCCGGTCATGCCGTCCTGAACGAACCGCGCCCAAATACGGAACAACCCCTCCCGCGTGGGCCACTGCGGTAAGCCCGAAGCGATCAGCGTGGCAAAGACGGGGCGTTGATCCTCATAGGCAACCAACACCTGCTCATAGAGGTCAACGGAAATCCAGCGCCCTTTCAAGCCTTCTGGTTTGCGGCGAGGGACGATCTTCCCAATCTGGCGCTGCTCAACCCACTGCCCGGGCGCGATCAAGTACCAGCGCCAGCGCCCTACGGTGACATGCGTAAACAGGTTGACACGGGTATAGCGCGGGAGAATTGCCGTCCCTGCCGTAGGTTTTTGCCCCGGAATTTCACTGGGGGCAGTGGGTTGCAACAGCCACGCCATGGGGTAAGCAAGTTCGCTATCAATGAGTACACCTGCAAAGGTAGATGCCCCTACCGCTTTTAGATTGCTGCGCGGCGTCCATTTTCCACGCTCCACTTCAACCCAATCCCCCGAACTGTTGATCACCTCTACAAAGTTGAAGCCCGGGTCAATTGCCCCCATAGGGGAGCCTCCCGGCGCGTTATAGAGCGTCACCCCTTCGCGTGCCACCTGAAGGTACGTATAACGCTGCACATCGCGGATACTGACATCCAAAGGACGCACATTGGGCGTTGGGTGCGCCACCATCTCCCCTAAGAGAAGCTCATATTGGAAGGCAGGCAAGCCATAAGCACACCCCGGCGTACCCGGCGTAAAACAGGGCGAATCTTCGGCACGGGCGGGGATGGGCAGCACCCCACTTGCCGTTAGAAGCACCGCCAGAACCAACCAGAATCGGGCAGATCGAAAAGGCATCACTAGCGACTCCGAAACACGTAGACGGACGACCCTTCACCGAGGAAATCATACACCCATTTGGCATCCCCAACGGACATATTCACACAGCCGTGCGATTTTTGGTAGCCAAAACTGTTGTGCCAAAACGCCCCGTGCAAGGCGCGATCCCCATCAAAATACAAAACATAAGGGACACGCGGAATGCTGTATTGATCGGGCAAGCCCATCGAACCGCTCATGTCGTCTGTCGCCATTTTTGCCCAAACGCTAAACAGCCCTTCACGGGTGGGAAAGCTGCGTAGCCCCGATGAGATTGGCGTGGCAAAAATCGGCGTGCCGCCCTCATAGGCAACAAGAATTTGTTCATAGAGGTCAATGGATACCCAACGTCCGTTTGCACCACCCGGCGGGGCAATAAACGTCACCCGTCCGAGGTTTAACTGCATCACCCACTGCCCCGGACCAACAAGAAACCACTCATACGTCCCAACGGTGACGGCATGATAAATGTAGACGCGCTGGTACTGCTTTAAAACGGGGTTGGCGGGGTCGGCTTTGGCGCCCGGAATGGCGGAGGCGCGGGTCGGACGCAAAATCCATGCCATCTGAAAGGGCATCCCGCCGCTTAAGAGGACGCCCGTATGTCCCGACGCATAGGTTGCGGTGAGATCAGTACGTTTGATCCATTTATCGGGTTCGATCTCCATCCAGTCATCCGTTTTGCGATAGGCGAGGACGAAAGCAAACCCTGGGTTTGTCTTACCAATGGCTTTCCCATTGGGGGCATTGTAGATCGTCACATCGGTACTGGCAAGCCGCCAAAAACTCCAGCGTTGCAGTTCCCCACCGCTCACCCCAATTTGGCTGACAGAGGGTTCGGGGTTCGCCTGCATTTGGGCGAGGAGTCCGTTGTATTGATCGGCGGGCAGCCCGTGACGGCAGCCGCCGCCATCAACAACCCCTAAACACCCATCAGCGCGGCTGGGGCTGACGACCACCAGTGAGGAAAGGGCGATCAGGACGGCAAGCCCCCAACGCAGCGGGGGTGAAAATAAAGGACTCATCAGGCATACCCTCAAGGCGATTCAATAGGTTTCTCAATACTACCGAAAATCGCCTTAAGGTGGCTACCCGTTTGACTGACGCTTACCCTCCGTTAGGCGTATACCGCTGCGAATTCTTGAGGGTGTTCTGCCTGCATCTCGCGCCGCTGAATGAGCATCGGCAGCCGACCTTGAGGGCGCATTGTCAGTTTGGCATCAACCTTCACCTCTTGCCCCGGATGCAAGGCGAGATCAACCCGTTGGACAATTGTCGCCAAGATAAGCTGTGCCTCCATCATGGCAAACATGTTCCCAATGCAAATCCGCGCCCCCGCCCCAAACGGAAGATAAGCGTAGCGCGGAATCAATTTTTCGCGCTCTGGGGCAAACCGTTCGGGGATGAACTGATCGGCATCCGCCCCCCATAAGGCGGTATGGCGATGGGTGTGATAGAGGGAAACGACGATGGTACTCCCTTGTGGGATCAGATACCCCCCAAGCACGGTATCTTCAATCGCCATGCGGCTAAATACCCATGCCGGCGGGTACAAGCGCATTGCCTCTTTAACGACTTGTTCGGTATAGGGAAGGCGTTTCAAATCGCTCAGCGTCGGCAGCCGCCCGCCGAGAACACCATCAATTTCCGTTTGGAGTGCCTTTCGCTGTGTTGAGTTTTGGGCAAGGAGATAAAACGTCCAATTCAGAACGTTCGCGGTTGTCTCATGTCCGGCTAGGTAAAGTGTGACCAACTCATCGCGGATTTGTTTATCGCTCATGGGGATGCCTTCCTCATCCGTTGTTTGAAGGAGCATGGAGAGCAAATCGCCGCGATCTTCGCCCTCCTCACGCCGCCGTTTAATAAGCCGATAGATCACTTCGTCAAGGAGTTTCACTGCCCGCCGCGCCCGCAGTTCAAGCGGGGTTGGCAGCCATGTGGGGAGCAAATGCATATCGTTTGTGAAATCCTGAATAATATCCATCGCCTCCCCGATCTGTTCGGTATCGGCGTCAGCTTCGGCGGCAAACAGCGATTTCACGACGATTCGCAGGGTGAGTGCCATCAGAGCTTCGGCAATGGGGATCGTTGTTTGCCCTTGCCAGCCATCCACCATAGCGGTGGTGCTGCCCACTATATGCTCAGCATAGCCCTCAATCCGCTTGTGGTGAAACGCCGGCTGCATGAGCTTCCGCTGCCGCTTCCACGCATCGCCTTCGTTCGTCAGCAAGCCGTTTCCCAAAAACCGCGCCAAACCGCGCTTTGTATCTGTGTAATCGGCATTCTTAACGAACTTTTGCGCTTGGCTTACGGTGATCTGCTGGATTGCTTCAGGATCAGCGATCATCATTTGATTCTGCCCGCGAAAGTCGTAATAGTGAATGTCGCCAAACGTAGCAAAGCCTTCCCCAATTAACGCTAATGGCTCAGCGGTGTAGCGGCGTCCAAGTTTGAACATTTCCCAGATGTTGCGCACCCTAAAGGCAAGGGGCGGTAAATTGTGCTTGGTGATGTGTGTGTCGCTCACGATTTCCTCAACAGATTGGAGTATACTAGACACGTTGATGTCTAACTCAACTGACTCTAAGGATATTTTTGAATCACGTCAACCACCAGCTTCGTCGCTGCGTCGGATAAACGACACTTGTTGATAAATATATGAGAGAGGGCATTGATCATGACCATCCCACCACCCAAAGTAGACCGCCGAATTCAGCGCACGCGGCAAATGCTGCGTGATGCGCTGATCGACCTGATCAAGGGACAAGATTACGCTACGATCACCGTGCAGGACATTACTGAGCGGGCGAATGTAAATCGCAGCACGTTTTATCTTCACTACAAAGATAAAGACGAACTTCTTTACAAAAGCATGATCGAGGTTTACGGCGACCTTGTGCGTGATTTCCCTAGAATGCCTAAAAACCCTATCCTCGGCGTCGATTTTGATGCGCTTGCCGACCCCTCTGATTTTCAGCATGTGGCGCAACACGCCGATTTCTATCGGGTGATCCTTAGCGAAAAAGGGGTGGCGTCGTTCGTCGTCCAAGTCCGGCGCTATTTAGCGACTGTTTTTGAACAACTCTTTATTCGGGATATTGTGAGTGAAGATGAGCAGATAACGCCGCGTATGCCGATGGAATTTATCGCCCATTTCATTGCCGGAGCAGAGATCGGGGTGATCAGTTGGTGGCTGGAATCAGGGATGAAATACAGCCCAGAGGTCATGGCAAAATGGATGCTTTATTTGTGTAGTTTTGGTTCGTTTTGGGCGCTTGGGATGACCACGCCCCCCCCCTCCCAACGACAGTCCTAATCCTGCTTAGGAGATAGAGAAAAGTTCTTCATAGATGTGCCACAAGCGTTCCGCCAACCCCTCCCATGTGAAGGCGGCGGCGATCTCACGTCCGCCTTCACCCAAGCGCTTGCCTAGCGAGGGGTTGCTTAGCAAGAGGGTTAGGCGAGCGGCAATGGCGGTTGGTTCTGGATGAACACAGTAGCCGCTGACATCCTCCCGCACAATCTCCGTTACTGCCGGAGCGTCCCCCGCGATCACGGGTTTGCCTAGCGCCCCGGCTTCGATGTAAACACCGCCAAAGCTCTCCCGCGAGGACGGTACACACAAAACATCACAGGCAGCAAGGGCATCGGTCTTTGTTTGAAGGTCTACGCTGTCGCGCTCAATGATTTGCGGGTCGCTCACTTGCCGAAACACCCCCGCACTGTGGGAGGTTCGCGGTCCTAAAAAAACAAAGCGTGCCGCCGGATGCTGCTCCCAAACCGCGTGCGCGGCATGGAGGAGCGGCTCAAGCCCTTTGTACGCATATTTCTGCCCTAAAAACAGAATGAGCGGGGCGTGGGGGGGAATGTTCATTGTCCGCCGGAAACGCTCTCCATCCGCCGAGGGGGAGAGCAAGGGGGCAATGCCCAACACGTGAATACGGTGCGGCTCAACACCCAACCTCACCAACTCCTTGCGTTCCCATTCCGAATAGGCAATCAGGGCGTCGGCACGGCGGTAGAGACTGCCCCAATGACGGTAGAGCCATCCCCGCCAGTTGGGGTGATGGTTGGGCGTCAGAACGAACGGCACGCCAAGCCGCTGAGCCAGCCGCCAGGAGGCATCGCTCAAGCCCTCACGCCCAACACGCACATTATGGATCAGACGGGGCGGGTGCGGAAAATGTGCGGCGAGAACTGCCTGCATCGTCTCGGTGAACTGTTCGCTGATCCGCGCAATGGCTGTCCCTTGAAACAGGCGGTAGGTGTGTACCCAAAAGCGCACCCGCCGCCGCCCCTCATCACTGAGCGAGAGACGATAGAGAGGTATTCCATCAAGCGGGGGCGGGATGGCAGGCGGCGGCGCATTCAAGGTTGTTCCCCGCAGCCAATCGGTACGGTTGGTATCCCATTGGTAGATTACGCGGGTGTCCTCACGGGTGGCAATCTGTTGAGCGAAGGCATGGGTATGCGCCTGTGCGCCGCCAATACTCGGTGGGTAGGTGGTGATCGTATAAAGAATCATGCCCCGACCAAATCACTCATGATTAGGACTTTCGCTTGCAAGGCAAATTGCTGATATTGTAGAAGCATGATAAGCAAACGCCAATACATTGAGTACCTGATAAGTACACCTGGCAACTATACATGGAGTAATCTGGCTGAACATCTGGAAGCGATGAGCCAAGATGCTGTCAGTGATTATTGGCAAAGAGACAAGCTGACTGCCCGACATTTGTGGGATTTGGTCGGGGCTTTGTTGAAGGACAGTGAAAGGGCTTATTGGATCGTCGCTGATAGCGTGCAGAATAAGCAGTATTGGCGCAAGATAGAGTTAGTGAAAAAGCAATATAGTGGCGCAGAACATGGTCTAGTGCGTGATATCGGCGTCGTGAATCTCGTGCATAGCGATGGTACCGACTTTTACCCGATTGATTACCGCATCTATGCTCCTGAAACGGATGGCAAGACCAAAAAGGATCACTTCCGTGAAATGGTCTTAAATGCCCTGATGGACAAGGGTATCCACGCCAAGACCCTACTGTTTGATAGCTGGTATGCCTCCGTGGATAATTTGAAGTTGATTCATCGCGCTGGTCGTTACTTTGTGACCACGCTCAAAGCCAATCGTATGGTGAGTTTGAGTAAAGCGAGCGGCTCTATTCATTTGGAGGCGATTGAATGGACAAGCGACGCCGTAGAGCATGGTCTGTCGGTTAAGCTGAAGGAAGTTCCCTTTTATGTGCAGTTATTCAAGCTAGTTGCCCCAAACGGTGACATTGAATGGGTGATTACAAACCAGCCCCCAGGCACTTTCTCCAAGTCCGACATTCAAGACGCGAATGCCGTGCGTTGGCAGATTGAGCAACTGCATCGGGAACTCAAACAATTGACCGGGAGTGAAAAGTGCGAGTGCTGCAAAGCGCGTTCACAACGCAACCATCTGGCTTGTTGTTATCACGCTTGGCTCTCGCTGAAAGTTAAGGCTCACCAATTAGGCAAGAGCCTTTACGAGGCACAGCGAGATTTATTCCGCGACTATTTGCGGGCAGAGTTGCGCTCACCACGCCTTTCTGCCTTTGGCATCAACTAAAGCGAAAGCCCTAAGGATATTCGCAATTGGATACGGAACAGCGGCGGCGCAGAAGAAATACAGGGTTATAGCAAAATAAAAACCAGCAGCAAGACTGCGGCTGGTTTCGTCAGAACGGAATGTTCGCTTACCGTCCTAAGCTGCGGGGTGGTCAGTGAGCGTAGTATAACATAGGCGGTGGGGTGCGGTAAGGGCGGGGATGTGTGCCTTTGTTATTCTTATTGTCCTTCTTACGGGCACTCGACCTGCTCACTCGTGACGCAGATGGAATTGTCTGGGTGAAGGGGACGGATTTGCGCGAGAAGATTCGCAGCCTGCTGGGTCAGTCCGCTGACGAGATGGGGAACGCCCAATGGATCGGGCATATCTTGAAGCGCCTTCAACTGATTGACCAATCGCGGCGCAAGCATCATGTTGGTGGCAAGCTGTACGCTATCGAGCGCCGCGAAGTGCTGGACATGATGCAGCGCTACGATGTGCCGCCGATTGAAAACGGAACCACAAAATAACCGGTCAAAGTGGTCAAACCGGTCAACCAGTCAGCCGCCCTGATCGGTTTGACCGGTTTGACAGGCTTGATCGGTTTTCAGATAGTGTCAATGAAATTGAGCGGGGTCGCCTTAGAATCTGTCGCTGCCTGTGGCGTCAATGCTGCCAGCGTATCCGGGTTCCACCGGTGGGTTATTCAACCGCGGACTCCAGCGTTTCTTCGCGTAAGCGCTGGATGTCACGGATGGGCGCATCCCCAAAGAGGCTTTTGTACTCCCGATTAAAGTGGGCGGCATCGTTGTACCCGACCTGATAGGCGGCGCTGGTGGCATCAAGCCGCTCACTGAGCATGAGGCGACGGGCTTCCTGCAGGCGCAGCCGTTTCTGAAATTGCAGGGGACTCATCGCCGTTACCGACTTAAAGTGTTGATGAAAACTCGACACACTCATCCCTAGTTTCTGGGCAAGATCCTCGATCCGAACCGACTGATCGAAATTCTGGCGGAGCTGCTCAACGGCTTTGGCGATATTTGATGTGTAGCCGCCTGAGATGATCATATGGCTGAGCCGTCCACCCTGATCACCGATGAGCAGTCGGAAGATGATTTCACGTTTAATTAATGGGATCAGCATTCGCGTTTCGGCGGGGGCATCGACGAGCCGGACGAGCCGTACTACTGCATCCATCAGATCGGGGTCTAAATGACTCACCGTCGTGGCCTCCACGTGAGCGCTGTCGGCATGGATGAGCTGACCGGCTTCAATCATGACCGAACCCACCAGATTCGGGTCAAGTTCCAGCCTGAGGCTGAGATAGGGTTTCGCTCTGGACGCCTCGGCAACCTGACTGACTCGGGGTAGCTCAAGCGTCGTGAGAAGATACCGGAACGGGTCGTATTGATACCGGTTTCCCCCGATAAATACAATCTTGCTCCCCTGAGCAATCACACAGAGCGACGGTTCCAGCACGCTGTGAAGCTTCTCCAGCGGCGCCGAGAGCCGCGCCAGATGCAGCCCCGGCAGCGCTTGACGGACACCATCTTCGCGCATCACGACCGCAATTCGCTCAACCAGTTCCTCACGACTCACCCGCAGCCGCTGTGTATCCCGTTCTGTTCGCTGAGGGTTAAAACCATCCATGAGAACCTCTTGCTCCGCGTGCATTTGAAGATCAGGCGCATTATACAATACTCCAAAGTTGCTTTGACAATCCTGCCGGATTCTCGGAGAATTCTGCAATGATCGCGTAGGATTCTACAATCCTTGCCTGCCGGCTCTGCCTATAATGAGCAGTATAAAGCGTACACAACCTCAAAGGTAGAAGGCAGCGCGATGACCAAAATTCTGATTCTGGGTGCGAATGGGCAGGTGGCACGGCACACAATTCCGGTTTTGCTAAAGCAGCCCGATGTGGAGCTGACGCTGTATTTGCGCCGCGCGGATCGGCTCAGGAACCCTGACCCGGCGCGGGTGACGATTGCCGAGGGCGATGTCCTTGATCTGGAAACACTGAAACGGGCGATGCAGGGTCAGGATGTCGTGTATGCCAACCTCGCCGGCGCGATGGCGCAAATGGCGAAGGTGATCGTCAGCGCGATGCACGCGATGGGTGTCAGGCGCCTGATCTTCATCAGCTCGATGGGGATCTATGGCGAAGTACCGGGCGAGACCTATAGCAGTATCCTTGACCCCTATCGGGATTCGGCGGCTGTGATCGAAGCCTCGGATCTGGACTACACCATCCTGCGCCCCGGCTGGTTCACCCGTGATGCTGAAGTGAACTATCAGCTCACGCAAAAAGGCGAGCCGTTCAAAGGGCATGACATCTCGCTCAACAGCCTGTCCGATTTGATTGTCAGGCTGGCGCTCACACCCGATATGGAAGTGCGGCACAGCCTGGGTGTCAGTCGTGGGTAACGGGCAAAAAAGTCGTAAGACGCAGACTGCACAGGAGAAAAACGATGACGGACGTAATTGTTTTAATTGGAGCAGGTCAGATTGGACAGGCGATTGCCCGGCGAGTGGGCGTCGGCAAGCATGTGGTTCTTGCCGATCTGCATGAAGCGAATGCCAGCGCAGCGGCGGAAGTCCTTACGAATGCAGGCTATGAAGTCAGTATAACAACCGTCAATGTTGCCTCGCGTGATGACGTGGAGCGGCTTGTCAAAACAGCGACGGAGCGGGGCGAGATCACCGGGCTGATTCACGCTGCGGGAGTCTCCCCGTCGCAGGCATCCCCGCAGACGATCCTCAACGTCGATCTCTATGGCACGGCCCTCGTGCTGGAAGCGTTCGGAAATGTCATCACTGCGGGAGGCTCGGGCGTCGTGATTGCATCACAATCAGGGCATCGTCTTCCGCCGCTGAGCGTTGAACAGAATCAAGCGTTGGCGCTAACTCCGGTTGAAGAACTGCTCAGTCTGCCGTTCCTTCAGTCCGATCAGGTCAAAGATTCGCTGCACGCCTATCAACTCTCCAAACGTGGGAACTCGCTGCGGGTCATGGCGGAGGCCGTTCGGTGGGGCAAGCGTGGCGCACGTATCAATACCATCAGTCCCGGCATCATCATCACGCCGCTTGCGAAAGACGAACTCACGGGGCCACGCGGCGAAGGGTATCGCCGCATGATTGAGGTGTCGGCTGCCGGACGTGCCGGTACGCCTGATGAGGTGGGAAATGTCGCCGCCCTGCTCATGGGCCCGGACGGTGGCTTTATCACGGGCAGCGACTTCCTCATCGATGGCGGTGTGACGGCTGCCTATTGGTACGGTGAACTTGCCCCTTAATAGGCAGTTATCGCACAGCGGCGGAACGGCCATGTTCCGCCGCAGGAATTTTGTAAACAGGACGAGGAGCTCGAACAATGATAATCAATAGAAATGGGTCGCAACCCTCTGGCAAGGGACCGGCGGAATGGTTCACCGGTGTGGTGCGAATTGACCCACTTTTCTCCGCAGCGGCACCGGCGCGGATGGCGGGTGCCAGCGTCACGTTTGAACCCGGTGCGCGTACTGCATGGCATACCCACCCGCTCGGACAAACCCTGATCGTGACGGCGGGCTGTGGTCGGGTCCAGCGCTGGGGAGGTCCCATCGAGGTGATTCGTCCGGGCGACGTGGTTCAGTTTGCGCCGGGCGAAAAACACTGGCACGGGGCCGCCCCGACGACCTCGGTGACCCATATCGCCATACAGGAAAGTTTGGATGGTGATGTCGTCGAATGGATGGAACACGTGAGCGACGCGCAGTACACGGCTGAATAAACGTAACCGGAAATCCGCGCAGGGAAGCAGCGAGACAACACAAGGAAGAAAAGCGCTATGCGTGCAACCATCATGTACGGTGCAGGTGATGTTCGGGTTGTGAATGTCCCCGATGCTCAAATCAAACAACCAACCGATGCCGTGATCCGCATCACGTATGCTTGCATCTGTGGAAGCGATTTGTGGCCCTATCGCGGTTACGCCGAATTTGGCGAAAACGGCAAGCCAATGGGACACGAGGCTATCGGCGTGGTCGAAGCGATTGGTTCAGAGGTTCGACATATCAACGTGGGCGATCTCGTCGCCATGCCATTCGCCTTCTCGGATGGCACTTGTCCGCACTGTCAGGCGGGCATCCACACGTCCTGTGAGCATGGCGGCTTTTTCGGTTCGCCCGATGTTGGCGGCGCTCAGGCTGAAGCCCTTCGCATCCCGCAGGCCGATGGAACCCTGGTGAAGTTGGCGGGTGGAAACGACGGTGCCGTGATGGCATCGCTGCTAAGCCTCACCGATGTGATGTCAACCGGACATCACGCCGCGGTTTCCGCTCAGGTTGCCCCCGGTAAATTCGTCGCCGTTGTGGGTGACGGTGCCGTCGGATTGTGCGGTGTGATTGCGGCAAAACGGCTGGGTGCTGAGCAGATCATCATGATGGGGAATCATGCTGACCGCATTACGCTGGCGCAGGAATTCGGCGCAACTGATGTCGTGAGCGAACGCGGTGAAGCAGCCATCGAACGGGTAAAAGCACTCACGGGCGGTTACGGCGTTCACTCGGTTCTAGAGTGCGTGGGTACGGATCAGTCCATGAATACCGCCCTTCACATTGCCCGTCCGGGAGGCGTCATTGGTCGGGTGGGGGTTCCGCATGATGTGAACATTCCCGCAGCCGCGCCCACCTTCTATCGCAATCTCACCATCAGCGGCGGTCCTGCGCCGGTCCGCGCCTACATTGAAGACCTCATCCCGGATGTGCTTGAAGGCAAAATCCAGCCGGGTCGTGTCTTTGACCGGATCATCGGTCTGGACGACGTGCCAGCCGGCTATCAGGCGATGGACAATCGCGAGTCCATTAAGGTCATGATCACGTTATAGGGCAAATGCGGAAACGTAGCTATCGCTGCGGGTTTCCGCATCGAAACTCTATAACGAAAACCTGCTCAATCAGAATAGCAAGCGAAGGAGAACAGCATGAGCAAACAAATTCTCGTCCTCATTGGCAGCGGTGGGATCGGACAGGCAATTGCCCGTC